>NZ_JBFANF010000068.1:23708-67584 GCF_040674675.1 Dactylosporangium sp. NPDC049742
CGTGCTGGGCGTGCTGGGCGTGCTGGGCGTGCTGGGCGTGCTGGGCGTGCTGGGCGTGCTGGGCGTGCTGGGCGTGCTGGGCGTGCTGGGCGTGCTGGGCGTGCTCGGGGGCTTGGGGTGCTTGAGGGCTTGGGGTGCTTGAGGGGCTTGGGGGCTCCTGCCCGCTTCCGGCCGCAAGCTGGGCGACTGGATCGTGCGGCGCGGGTGGGCCCGCACCTGAAGGCCGACCTGACCCGTTCCTGACCGCTCCCCGGCTGTGCGCGGGAGCTCTCGGGTGGCGGCGCCGGCGTTCCAGTCGCTGTCTGTCGGTGTTGGCCTGACCCGTCCCGCGCCAGCCTGGGCCCTGGGCTGTCGGCCGCTCGCCTGGCGATCGCGTCGGCTTAGGGGTCAGTTCAGAATGAGCTGGCGGAGGCAGATGACTGAGCAGGCCAGGCTGACGAGTGCTCGGTGGATGTCAGCGCGGCGTTCGGTTCGCGGTCTGAGCTTCTTGAACGCGTGCAGCCAGGCGATGGTGCGTTCGACGGGCCGGCGGTGTGTGCCGAGGTCGGAGCCGTGGGCGGTGTCGGGGCGGGCGATGTGCGGGGTCACGCCGTGGGCGCGCAGCAGCCGGCGGTACGTCAGACCAGACCGCGCACGGGTGAGACGGCGTCCAGCAGTGGCAGGAGCTGGGTGATGTTGTTGCGGTTGCCGCCGGTCAGGATCACCGCCAAGGGGATACCGGCGGCGTCGGTGATCACGTGGCGTTTGCTGCCCGGCTTGCCCCGGTCTACCGGGCTGGGACCGGTGAAGTCCCCCTTTGAGTGCCCGCAGATGCGACGAGTCGACGATCGCCGCGGAACGATCCAGGCTGCCGGCAGCACGCAGCTCGGCCAGGATCAGCTCGTGCAACTGTTGCCAGACCGCGCACGGCCGGGATACCGGAACCGCCGCTGCCGCACCGGGATCAGCGGCTCCAACCGCGACCACAGCCCATCCGTGAGCACCGCGTCAGACACGGCCCGAGCATCGATCACCTTGCCCGCTCAGGCAATCCGACATACCAGCTCATTCTGAACTGATCTCTTAGGCGGGTTCCGGGAGCGTCCGAGTCGGGGCATCCGTCGTGGCACTGCTGCCGGCCGCTCTCGGGTCCTCGGACTCCGGTCCGGCCGCCTGGGGCGTTGTCGTTGGCTGGCCGGCGCTGATCCTGGCTGGGGTCCGGGTCGGCGGGGGAAGCGGCGTTGCTGCGCTGGACTCGGCCGGGCTGCGGCGACCAAAGCCCTTACCGGTCGGCTCGGGGTTCCGCTTCCACGGCGGTGTCGAGGTGGCCGCAGCATGATCCCGGATGGTTGTGGTTCTGGCTGCCGGGATCGTTTGGGAGCAGGGGGAGTCAGCGGGTGGGGGTGTTGAGCTGGTCGTGGGCGAAGGCCTGGGGATCGGTGTCGGGGTCGCGGTCGAGTTGTTCGTCGACGGGGACCCACTGGTCCTCGACGACGGGTTCGGGGACGCCGACGCGCAGGGCCTCCAGCTGGGCGCCGAAGGCGATCCCCAGGAACAGGGCGATCCCCGTCAGGTTCGCCCACAGGAGTAGGGCCATGATGCCGGTGAGGGCGCCGTAGGTGGCGCCGAAGGCGTCGCTGCTGCTGACGTAGAACGCCAGGAGGGCGCTGATGAGCCACCAGAAGGCGGTGGAGAGGGCGGCGCCGAAGAGGAGCCAGGAGAAGGCGGGCTGGCGGCGGCGTGGGGTGAAGCGGAAGATGGCGGCGACCGCGGTGACGACGAGGGCGACGCTGAAGGGCCAGCGCAGGAACTGCCAGACGGCGTCGACGGGGGCGCCCCAGGAGGGGTAGTGGGCGCGGACGGAGCGGCCGAGGTCGCCGCCGGCCACCAGCATGAGGAAGCCGGCCAGGGCGGGGATGCCGGCGCCGGCGGCGAGCAGGACCGCGCGGCCGTACTTGAGGTGGGCGGGGCGGTCGCGTTCGACGCCGTAGATGCGGTTGGCACCGCGTTCGATCTGGGCCATCGCGGTGGTGAGGGCGACCATCCCGGTGAGCAGACCGGCGGTGAGGGCGAACTCGCCGATGGACTCGGCGCGCTCGGAGTCGGCGAGCAGGTCGTGGACGAGCTGGTCGCTGGCGCCGGGGGTGAGGGCGAGCACGGTGTCCGCGACGACCTCGCCGCCCTCGGCGACGCCGAGCTTGCTGACCAGACCGGTGAGGGCGATCAGGAACGGCACGATCGCGAGGCAGAGCTGCAGCCCGAGGGCGCGCGCGTGGCTGAAGCCGTCGCCGTACCGGAAGCGCAGGAAGGCGTCGCGCAGCAGGCACCAGCCGCCGTGTCGCCGCAGCGTGTGCCAGGCGTCGTCGGCGGAGAGGTCGTCGCGGGACATCAGGCGCGTTTCGGGGACCTGCCGGGTGCTGCTCACGCGGGTTGATTTCCCGTCGCGGCGGAACCGAAAACTTGCTTATGATCAATGGGCACGGCGATGAGGCGGACGCATCCGCGCCTGACGAACGCATGGTGGTGCTGCCGCTGAGCCGTTGCATCAAGGTCACGGCGGCATGCCGTGGCGAAGGTGTGGTGGCACCGCGACCGGCCCCATCGCCCACACCTCCGGGGAGCGGAGTCTCTCGGGAGGTGTCATGCATCGCATCCTGTCCAGCCAGCTTCCTCAGTACATCGGCGAAACGGTGAACGTCGCCGGCTGGGTCCATCGGCGGCGGCTGCTCGCCAAGGTCGCGTTCGTGGTCCTGCGCGACCGCGAAGGCCTGCTGCAGATCGTGTGCAAGGAGTCGGCGGTGCCGGCGGAGGAGCAGGTCGTCGCGGTGACGGGGCGGGTCGTCGCCAACGAGGCGGCGCCCGGCGGGGTGGAGCTGGTCGAGCCGGTGTTCACCGTGCTGGGGGAGGCTGAGCCGCCGCCCGTGGAGCTGTTCCGGCCGGAGCTCAACGCGTCGCTGCCGATGCTGCTGGACCACGCCGCCGTGACGTTGCGGCACCCGCAGCGCAAGAAGGTGTTCGCGGCGTCGGCGAAGGCGGTCGGCGCGTTCCGCCGGGCGCTGGACGAGCGGGGCTTCACCGAGGTGTTCACGCCGAAGATCGTCGGCAGCGCCACGGAGAGCGGCGCCAACGTGTTCGAGATCGACTACTTCGGCGCGAAGGCGTACCTGGCGCAGTCGCCGCAGTTCTACAAGCAGACCATGGTCGGCGTCTTCGAGCGGGTGTACGAGGTCGGCCCCGTCTTCCGGGCCGAGCCGCACGACACGTCCCGCCACCTGGCGACGTACACGTCCCTCGACGCCGAGCTGGGGTTCATCGAGAGCCACCGCGACGTCATGGCCGTGCTCACCGAGGTGATCCGGGCGATGGTCGGCGCCGTGCAGGAGTTCGGGTTCCAGGCGGCGGTGCCGGCGCAGATCCCGGTGCTGCACTTCGCGGAGGCGCTCAAGATCGCGGGCGCGCCGGAGGACGAGCCCGACCTCGCCCCGGAGCACGAGCGCGCGCTGGGGGAGTGGGCCGCGCGGGAGCACGGTTCGGACTTCCTCTACGTGGAGGGGTACCCGATGCGCAAGCGGCCCTTCTACACCCATCCGCAGCCGGGTGAGCCGCGCTGGTCCAACTCCTTCGACCTGCTGTTCCGGGGGCTCGAGCTGGTCACGGGCGGGCAGCGGCTGCACCGGCACGAGGACTACCTGGCGGCCCTGGACCACAACACGGGGCCGCTGGAGACGTACCTCGAGGCGTTCCGGCACGGCATGCCGCCGCACGGCGGGTTCGCGATCGGGCTGGAGCGGTTCATGGCCCGTCTGACCGGCGCTTCGAACGTCCGCGAGACCACGCTCTTCCCGCGTGACCTGCACCGCGTGGCCCCGTAATTCGATTGCCCGGTGGCAAGTGATGATCTATAATTGGTACATGTGTACTAACGGGGATGGCATCTGGGATTCACCGCGATGACGGTCGGTCGCGGGGGCGCACCACTGTGTGCCCCCGCGGCATCGGCACCCGGTCGGCCACCTCGGCACGTGCACGCCTGAGACAATGGACGGGTGATCCCCCGCGAGATCGTCCTGCTGGGCTCGACCGGCTCGATCGGCACCCAAGCGATCGACATCGTCCGTCGTAATCCCGACAAATTCCGAGTGGTCGCGATCGGCGCCGGCGGTGGCAACGTCCGCCTGCTCGCCGAGCAGGCGCTGGAGCTCGGTGTCGACGCGGTCGGCGTGGCGAAGGCCACCGCCGCGCAGGACCTGCAGCTCGCGTTCTACAGCGAGGCCGCCCGCCGCGGCTGGGCGACCGGCGACTTCCGGCTGCCGAAGATCGTCGCCGGGCCCGACGCGATGACCGAGCTGGCGCAGTGGCCGTGCGACATGGTCCTCAACGGGGTCGTCGGCTCGCTGGGCCTGGCCCCGACGCTCGCCGCACTGCGGGCCGGCCGCATCCTGGCCCTGGCCAACAAGGAGTCCCTGGTCGCCGGTGGTCCGCTCGTACGAGCCGCCGCCCGGCCGGGCCAGATCGTCCCGGTCGACTCGGAGCACTCGGCCCTCGCGCAGGGGCTGCGGGGCGGCACGGCCAAGGAGGTCAGGCGCCTGATCCTGACCGCGTCGGGCGGCGCGTTCCGCGGCCGGACCCGCGAGCAGCTCGTCGGGGTCACCCCGCAGGAGGCGCTCGCCCATCCGACCTGGGACATGGGCCCGGTCGTCACGATCAACAGCGCCACGCTCGTCAACAAGGGTCTCGAGGTGATCGAGACGCACGAGCTGTTCGGGGTGCCGTACCGCGACATCCACGTCATGGTCCACCCGCAGTCGGTGATCCACTCGCTGGTCGAGTTCCACGACGGCTCGACGCTCGCCCAGTGCAGCCCGCCCGACATGCGCCTGCCGATCGCGCTCGCCCTCGGCTGGCCCGACCGGGTCGCCGACGCCGCGCCCGGCGTGGACTGGACCAGCGCACACACGTGGGAGCTGCGCCCGCTCGACGAGGAGGCGTTCCCCGCGGTCGCGCTGGCGAAGGCGGCCGGGGAGGCGGGCCGGTGCCGGCCGGCGATCTACAACGCCGCCAACGAGGAGTGTGTGGCCGCGTTCACAGCGGGTGAGCTTCCATTCCTCGGAATTGTGGAGACTTTGGAGCAGACCCTTACGGACGCACCGGACTTTGCCGAACCAGGTACCGTCGATGACGTGCTCGCCGCCGAATCCTGGGCGCGGGCCTATGCGCGCGAGCGGATCGCGGGCGGGAAAGGGGCCTGATGGCGTTCACGGTGGGGATCGTCCTCTTCGCGGTGGGGATCCTGTTCGCGGTGTGTCTGCACGAAGCGGGGCACATGCTGACCGCCAAATGGTTCGGCATGCGGGTGACCAAGTACTTCGCCGGGTTCGGCCCGACGATCTGGTCGTTCAAGCGCGGCGAGACCGAGTACGGCATCAAGGCGCTGCCGTTCGGCGGCTTCGTGAAGATCGTCGGGATGACCCCTCAGGAGGACGACGTCGACCCGGTGACCGGTGTCTCCGGCGCCGACGACCCGCGGGCCATGTGGCGCTTCCCGGTGTGGAAGCGGACGATCGTGATGAGCGCGGGCTCCATCACCCACTTCGCGATCACCCTCATCACGCTGTGGGTGCTCTTCTCGTTCGTCGGCATCCCCGACCCGGAGACCAAGCAGGACTCCTGGCCGGTCCGCGTCGGCCCGGTCACCGAGTGCATCGCCACCAAGTGGGAGTACGACGCGAGCACCAAGCTGCCGAAGGCCTGCGACCCGGCCAAGGACCCGAAGAGCCCGGCGGCCCAGCTCGGCCTCAAGTCCGGCGACCTGATCACGTCGGTCGACGGGGTCGCCACGCCCAGCTCGGCCGTGCTGCGCGAGGAGCTCAAGAAGGCGACCAACAAGACCGTCACGGTGACGTGGACCCGCGACGGCAAGGAGCTCAGCGGCACCGCCAGCATCCCCGAGGCGCAGCGGCTCAAGCCCGACGTGGACAAGTCCAAGACCTACGACAAGATCACCGCGGCCGACCTGGAGCAGGGCGGCCTGCTGGGCATCAGCATCGCCCCGCGGACCTCGGACATCCCGCACGTCTCGTACGGCCCGGTCGAGGGCGTCGACAAGACGTTCACCATCACCTGGTCGCTGATCGACCGCACGTTCGCCTCGTTCAAGGACATCCCGGAGAAGGTGCCCAACCTGTTCAAGGCGATCTTCGGCGAGAAGCGCGACCCGGAGACCCCGGTCAGCGTCGTCGGCGCCAGCCGGATCGGCGGCGAGCTGTTCGAGCTCGGCGACTGGGCCTCGCTGCTGCTGCTCTTCGCCAGCCTGAACCTGTTCTTCGGCATCTTCAACCTGTTCCCGCTGCTGCCGATGGACGGCGGTCACATCGCGATCGCCTGGTTCGAGCGCGTGCGGTCCTGGTTCGCGGCCAAGCTGGGCAAACCCGACCCAGGTCGGGTGGACTACTACAAGCTGGCGCCCATCACGCTGGGCGTGATAGGCATCCTCGGCGTCTTCGTCCTGCTGACGGTGACCGCCGACTTCGTGAACCCGATCAGCCTCAAGTAGACGATCACAAGACCTGAAACAGGTGGCGCATTCCATGACCGCTGTCAGCCTCGGCCTGCCGGCCGTCCCCCCGCCGGCGCTCGCACCGCGCCGCAAGTCACGCCAGATCATGGTCGGCTCCGTGCCGGTCGGTGGCGGCGCGCCGGTGTCCGTGCAGTCCATGGCGACCACGCTCACCGCCGACGTCAACAGCACGCTCCAGCAGATCGCCGAGCTCACCGCCTCGGGCTGCCAGATCGTGCGGGTCGCCGTGCCCAGCCAGGACGACGTCGAGGCGCTGCCGGCGATCGCGAAGAAGTCGCAGATCCCGGTCATCGCCGACATCCACTTCCAGCCGAAGTACGTGTTCGCGGCGATCGACGCCGGCTGCGCGGCCGTCCGGGTCAACCCGGGCAACATCCGCCAGTTCGACGACAAGGTCAAGGAGATCGCCAAGGCGGCCTCCGACGCGGGCATCCCGATCCGCATCGGCGTCAACGCCGGCTCCCTCGACAAGCGCCTGCTGGAGAAGTACGGCAAGGCGACCGCCGAGGCGCTGGTCGAGTCGGCGCTGTGGGAGTGCTCGCTGTTCGAGGAGCACGGCTTCCGCGACATCAAGATCTCGGTCAAGCACAACGACCCCGTCGTGATGATCCGCGCGTACCGGCAGCTCGCCGAGCAGTGCGACTACCCGCTGCACCTGGGCGTCACCGAGGCCGGCCCGGCGTTCCAGGGCACGATCAAGTCGTCCGTCGCGTTCGGCGCGCTGCTCGCCGAGGGCATCGGCGACACGATCCGCGTCTCCCTGTCGGCGCCGCCGGTCGAGGAGATCAAGGTCGGCAACGCGATCCTCGAGGCGCTCGGCCTGCGCGAGCGCGGCCTGGAGATCGTCTCGTGCCCGTCCTGCGGCCGCGCCCAGGTCGACGTCTACACCCTGGCCGAGCAGGTCACCGCCGCGCTCGACGGGTTCCCGGCGCCGCTGCGGGTCGCGGTCATGGGCTGCGTCGTCAACGGTCCGGGTGAGGCGCGTGAGGCGGACCTCGGCGTCGCGTCCGGCAACGGCAAGGGGCAGATCTTCGTCCAGGGCAAGGTCATCAAGACGGTGCCCGAGTCGCAGATCGTGGAGACCCTGGTCGAGGAGGCGCTGCGCCTCGCCGAGGAGATGGGTGTCGATCTGCCCGAGGAGCTGCGCGGCCTCGGACCCTCCGTCACGGTCCACTAGTGCCTGACACGGGGACGGCGGCGGCGGGTATGTGCGGCTGTCCCCGGGTGCATCTGGCAGGCTTGTACGCATGCTAACGGTGGCGGCGAGGCTCCTCGGCGACGCCGAGCGCGGCGCGGTCGAGCGGCTGCTCGACGGCGACCCGTTCGGCGGCGCCCAGGTCGCGGAGCGGATCTCGATGGCCGGGCTGGCGTGGTGGCGACAGGACGCCCGGATCTTCGGTTACGGGTCGCGCCGCCACCTGGAGTCGCTGTGCTGGCTCGGCGCCAACCTGATCCCCGTCAACGCCTCGGCGCCGGCCGTCGCGGCGTTCGCCGACATGGTCGCGGGTGAGCCGCGCGGCTGCTCGTCGATCGTCGGGTCCGCCGACGCGGTCCTCGGCCTGTGGAGCCGGCTGGCACCCTCCTGGGGGCCGGCGCGTGACGTACGGCCGAACCAGCCGCTGATGGCGACCTCGTCGCCGGCGCCGGTGCCCGCGGACCCCGGGGTGCGCCTCGTCCGGCCCGACGAGATCGACCTGCTCTTCCCAGCGGCGGTCGCGATGTACACCGAGGAGGTCGGCGTCTCACCGACCGCCGACGGCGGCGAGCGCTCCTACCGGGAGCGGGTCGGCGAGCTCGTCCGGGCCCGCCGGGCCTACGCGCGGGTGATCAACGGCAAGGTCGTGTTCAAGGCCGAGCTGGCGGTGGTCACCAAGCACACCGCGCAGATCCAGGGCGTCTGGACCGCGCCGGAGTGGCGCGGCCGGGGGCTGGCCCGGGGCGGGATCGCCGCGATCGTGCGCGACGCCCTGCGGCGCGTGGCGCCATCGGTCAGCCTGTATGTCAACGACTACAACACGCCGGCCCGCGCGGTGTACGAACGGTGCGGGTTCCAGCAGGTGGGCACCTTCGCGACCGTACTGTTCTAAACCGCCATTTCCCGGCAAACTGCCCCCGTGTGCAGGATGATCAAGAGGCCACCCGGCTGAACAAGGGAAGCTTCGCATGGGCCACATCATCCGGCAGCTGACGCCCAACACCACGCGTTACTACTGGTACCCGGGGGACAAGAAGGAGTGGCTGCGCGCCCTCGTCGCCTGCGGGGCCGGCGGGGCGGTGTTCGGGCTGACGGTCCTGCTGACCAGGAGCGTCGTCGCCGCGACGGTGCTCGGTGTCTCCACGAGCGTCGGGTGTGCCTGCTTCAACCTCGGCCGCCGCGACACCAGGGCGCTCGACGGCCTCGACACCGCCACGATCACCCGCCGCGAGGCGGTCGCCGCCTCGGGCCGGGGCGCCTGGCGCGGCATGGTCGAGGGGGTCGCGGTCGCGCTCGCCGTGCTGCTCGTCGCGTACCTGCCGGCCCGCGGCCTCCTGGCCGACTGGCTGCTGCCGCTGGTGCCGGCGCTCGCCGCGGGGATCGCCCGCCAGGGCGGCCTGCTCAGCGCCCGCCTCACCCACGAGTCGGCGAAGGCCTCGACCCTGGGCCCCGGCTTCCGCAACCAGATCGCCCAGGCCGCCCGCCACTGACGGCGGTTCAGCCGGCGTACGCGGGGCGCTGGCGCAGCGAGCACAGCACCCACGCGCTGTGCGAGCCCGCCTCGGCCGTGTAGAAGATCACCTTCTGGCCGGCGTCGGCGATGTCGAGGACCTCGCAGTCGAAGACCAGCTCGCCGTGGACGGGGTGGTCGAGGCGCTTCGTCGTGGTGCGGCGGGCGCAGACCTGGTGCTCGTCCCAGCGGCGGGTGAAGTCCGGGCTGGCCGAGCGCAGCCGCGCGATGAGCGACTGGATGCCGGGGTCACCGGGGTACCGGACGGACGCCGCCCGCAGGTCCGCCACGCACTCGTCGGCGAACTGCGACGTCTCCGGCGCCGTCAGATCGGCGGGGCCGGTGAACAGGTTCCAGATCATGTTGCGCGAGCCGGGCATGACGGCGGCGGGGTCACCCATCAGGGCGACGGCCATCGGGTTCCAGGCGAGCAGCTCGTACTTCGCGTCGATCACGAACGCCGGGGTGTCGTCGAGGCGGTCCAGCAGGTGCAGGATGCCCGCCGACACGTGCGGCGACGGCCCGGCGGGGAGGGCGGGCTGCTCGCCGGAGACCTGGAAGAGGTAGGTGCGCTCGTCGTCCTGCAGGCGCAGCGCCCGGCCGAGCGCGCCGAGCACCTGCCGCGACGGGCGGGGGCCGCGGGCCTGCTCCAGGCGGGCGTAGTAGTCGACCGAGATGCCCGCGAGCCGGGCCACCTCCTCGCGGCGCAGGCCGGGGGTGCGCCGGCGGGCGCCGCCGTCGATGCCGACGTCGGCCGGGAGGACCTTCGCCCGGCGGCTGCGGAGAAACGCGGCGAGCTGTTCCCGGTCCATGCGTTCCATGCTGCCGGACCGCGCGGCAACCGGCCAGGCGCCAACCAGGGACCGCCGATCCGATGTTCGGCACGGCTCTGCCGCGATCGCCGCCCGGCGGGCAGCGTGGCGGGCATGGACGAACCACGCGTCGCCCTCGTCACGGGCGCGAACAAAGGCATCGGATTCGAGATCGCGAAGCTGCTCGGCACCAGGCACGGCATGAAGGTCCTGGTCGGCGCGCGGGACGCGGTGCGCGGCAAGGAGGCGGCCGCGGCGCTCGGCCCGTTCGCGACGGCGATCACCCTGGACGTGACCGACGAGGACAGCGTCGGCCGGCTGGCGGCCCTGGAGCGGCTCGACGTGCTGGTCAACAACGCCGGCGTGCTGCTGGAGCGGGGCGCGCCGCCCAGCGGGACCCCGGTCGACCTGCTGCGGAACACGTTCGCGACGAACGTGTTCGGCGTCGTCGCGGTCACCAACGCGGCGCTGCCCGCGCTGCGGCGCTCCGACGCGGGGCGGATCGTCAACCTCAGCAGCGGGCTGGGGTCCCTCGCGTTCACCACGGAGCCGTCGCACGTGTACGCGCAGAACCCGCTCCTGGCGTACAACGCGTCCAAGAGCGCGCTGAACGCGGTCACCGTCTCGTACGCCAACGAGCTGCGCGCGACGGCGATCAAGGTCAACGCCGCCGACCCCGGCTACTGCGCGACCGACATGAACGGCCACGCCGGCCCGCGGACCCCGGCGCAGGGTGCGATCGCGGCGGTCCGCCTGGCCACCCTTCCGGCGGACGGCCCGACCGGGGGCTTCTACGACGAGGACGGTCCGGTGCCCTGGTAGTCAGGCACCGTGATCAGGCACCGTGGGACGGGAAGCGGGCGAGGAACGCCGCGGCGGCGGCCGATCGGGGGCCGGTGCGGCGCCACGCGAGGCCGAGCCGGCCGCTCAGCGCGGGGCGCGTGATCCGCAGCGCGTGCAGCCCGTCGAAGCCGCGGGCGATCGACGCCGGCAGGATCGCCACGCCCAGCCCGCGCGCGGCCAGCCGGGCCACCACCTGCGGCGTCCCCGCCTCGAACGCCACCCGGGGCGCGAACCCGGCGGCCGCGCACGCCGACTCGAGGATGCCGCGGATGCCGGTGCCGCCGGGGAGGCAGACGAGGGGCCGGTCGCGCAGGTCCGCGATCCGCACCGCCGACCGCCGGGCCCAGGCGTGACCGGTGGCGACCGCGGCGTCGATCGCCTCGTCGGTGAGCATGCGCACGCCGAGGTCGGGCGGCGGGGTGTCGTACGCGATGACCGCCGCGTCCAGACGCCCGGAGAGCAGCCCCTCGACGAGCCGGTCGGTGGTGTCCTCGGTGAGGGTGATCTCGACCCCCGGGTGCGCGGCGTGGAAGTCGGCGAGCACCCCGGGCAGGTCGACGTCGTGCGAGGTCACGGTGCCGATCGCGAGCCGGCCGCGGGCCAGCCCGGCGAGCTCCGCGGCGGTCTGCCGGGCACCCTCGACGGCCGCGAGGGCCGCCCGGGCGTAGGGCAGGACCGCCGCGCCGGCCGCGGTCAGCCGGACCTCCCGGCCGGACCGGTCCAGCAGCTCCTGCCCCAGCTCCCGCTCCAGCTTCCTGACCTGCGCGCTCACCCCCGGCTGCGCCACCCGCAGCCGGGCCGCCGCGCGGGTGAAGCTCGCCTCCTCGGCGACGGCCACCAGGTACACCAGCTGATGCAGCTCCATAAGCACCGATGCTAGAAGTCAGCAGGAACCGGTCTTGGAGTTATACGTCGAACGGGCGCACGGTGGAGGCATGACTGCGACAGCGAAGACACCCGAGGACCTGACCCGCCTGTTCGTGGAGCGCGCCAACGCCGGCGACGCCGAGGGGCTCGCCGCGCTGTACGAGCCGGACGCCGTCCTCGCCTACCCGCCGGGCGAGACCACCGTCGGCCGCGACGCCATCCGGAAGGTCTGCGAGGCGATGATCGAGCACGTGCCGCACTTCGCGCTGGAGCCGCTCACGCCGACCGTCCTCAACGGCGACCTGGCACTGACCGGGACCCGGTCCGCCGACGGCAAGGGCGGCCGCGTCCAGGTCGTGCGCCGCCAGCCCGACGGCTCCTGGCTGCGCGTCATCGACAGGCCCGAGCAGCCCTGACCGGGCGGGCGGCGGGGCGGGCTCAGCGAAGCAGCCGCCGGACGCGGTCCGCGTCGGGTGACTCCAGCGTCGCGTAGATGCCCAGCGCGTCCGTCAGGTGCCGGCGGGCCGCCCCCGGATCGGCGCCCAGCTCCTCGGCGAGGTGCCGGCGGTGCCGCTCGAACTGCGCCAGCGCCTCCGTGGAGCGGCCGGCATCGCTGAGCGCGCGGATGAGCGCACCGGCGATCGGGTCGGCGAGCGGGTACCGCTCGGCGAGCCGGCTCAGCGGTGCGATCAGCTGATGGCTCATGCCGCTCGCCGACATGGCGTCCGCCCACTGCGTCACCACGTCGACGTGCTCCTGTGCGAGCGTCTCCCGCACCCGCGCGGCCCAGTCCCCGGGGACGCCGGTGAGCGGCTCGCCGCGCCACAGGTCGACCGCCGCTTGGAGGGTGGCGGCCCGGTTCTGCCCGGTGGCGGAGAGCAGCCGCCGGGACCGGAACACGTCGATCTGCTCGGCCTCCAGGCGCAGCACGTAGCCGCCGGCGGTCCGGGCGATCGGGTCCCCGGCGCCGCTGAGCGCCTGGCGGGCCGCCCACACGTAGGTGTGCAGCGTCCGGCGGGCGCCGGCCGGCGGCGCCTGGCCCCACAGGCGGTCGACCAGCGTGTCGACGGTGACCACCCGGCCGGCGTCCAGCGCGAGCGCGGCCAGCAGGCACCGCTGCATCGGCGTGCTGGCATCCCGTGGCTCCCCGGCGACGGTCACCTCGACCGGACCGAGCAGGCCGATCTGTGCGACTGCCCCGAGTGCCGGATGTTCCATCGAGGTGCATCGTAGCGACGGTTGAGGTCGCGTTGACATTGCCTTGACAGCGGGCGGTCAGGGTTTACGCAGACGGGCCGGCAGTATCGTGGCGACACGATCGGGGGGTGCGATACCGCCGGCCGCCCGGCTCCGCCGCTAGGCGCGCACCCGGAGCATCTTCGGGTCGTAGAGGGGCTCGGCGCGCACGACGGCGGGGGACCAGCGGTCGAAGACGGAGATCTCGACGGGGGTGCCGACCGGCGTCGTCGCCGGCAGGTACGCGTAGGCGATCGACGCCCCGACCCGGTAGCCGAACCCGCCGGACGTGACCCGCCCGCACGGCACGCCGTCGACGCGGACCGGCTCGCCGCCGAGGCAGACGGTGGCGGGGTCGTCCAGCACGAGGCAGCGCAGCACCCGGTCCGGAGCGTCGGGAAGGGCGTCCCGGCCGATGAAGTCCTTGGACCGCGCGACGAACGGGCCGAGGCCGGCGGAGATCGGGTCGGTGTCGGTGGTGAGGTCGGCGCCCCAGACGCGGTACCCCTTCTCCAGGCGCATCGAGTCGATCGCCCGGTAGCCGCCCGGTCGCAGCCCGAGCGGGGCGCCGGTCTCCAGCAGCAGGTCCCACAGCGTCAGCGTGTACTCGGCCGGTGCGTACAGCTCCCAGCCGAGCTCGCCGACGAAGGTGACCCGCTGGGCGAGGACCGGCACCGGGCCGACCGTCAGCCGTGCGGCCCGCATGAACGGGAAGTCCGCGTTGGCCAGCGACGCGTCGGTGAGCGGCTGGAGGATGTCGCGGGCCGCCGGCCCCCACAGGCACAGGCAGCCGTGCGCCGACGTGACGTCGTCCACCAGCACGTCCGGCCCCGCGAACCGGCGGATCCAGGCCGCGTCCCGCACCCCGCTGGCCGTACTGGTGACGATCCGGAAGTGCGCCTCGCCGAGTCGCGCGACGGTCAGGTCCGCCTCGACCCCTCCGCGGGCGTTGAGCATCGAGGTGTACGTGAGCCCGCCCGCCGGACGGTCGACGTCGTTGGCGCACAGCCGTTGCAGCAGCCGCAGCGCGCCCGGGCCGCGCACGTCGAGCTTCGCGAACGACGACTGGTCGAACAGCCCGGCGGCGGTGGCGGTCGCGGCGGCCTCGGCGGCGATCGCCGGCGACCAGTGCCGCCCGGCCCACCCGCGCGGCGCGGTGACGCCGGGCACGGCGAGCGCCGCGTTGACGCCGAACCAGTTCGCCCGCTCCCACCCGGCCTTCTCGCCGAGCGCGGCGTCGAGCGGGGCCAGGCGCGGCCACACGGGGGAGCGCCGCAGCGGGCGGCCGGCGGTCCACTCCTGCCCGGGGTACACCACGTCGTAGTAGCGGGAGTAGCCGTCGAGCGCCTTCGCCGCCGCCCAGCTGCGGCTCGCCGCGTGGGCGCCGAAGCGGCGGACGTCCATCGTGGACACGTCCCACTCCGGGGCGCCGCCGACGATCCACTCGGAGATCACCTTGCCGACGCCGCCGGCCGCGGCGAGCCCGTGCACGCAGAATCCGGCGGCGACCCAGAAGCCGGCCACCGAGGTCTCGCCGAGCAGGAACTCCCCGTCCGGGGTGAACGCCTCCGGCCCGTGCACGACCCGGTCCATGCCGACCGTGCGCAGCGCCGGGACGCGGTGCCGCGCGTTGCCCCACGACTCGGCGAACGTGTCCAGGTCGGGCTCGAACAGGGTCCGCGCCGCCGACAGCGGGTCGGGGTCGTCCCACAGCGCCGGGTGCCGCACATAGCCGCCGACGAGCAGGCCGCCGACCGGCGCGGGGGCGCCGCGGAAGTACACGATCCGGTCGGGGTCCCGGACCGTCGGGATGTCCACTGTGGAGTCGGCGCCGTCCAGCGCGCCGGTGACGACGTACTGGTGCTTGATCGGCACGATCGGGATGTCGACGCCGGCGAGCCGCCCGACGCGCCCCGCGGCGGCGCCGGCGGCGTTGACGACGACCTCGGTGGCGATCCGGCCGGCGCTGGTCGTGACCGCGGCGACCCGGCCGGAGACCGTCTCGACGCCGGTGACGCGGACCCCCGTGACGATCCGGACGCCGAGCGCGGTCGCGCCCGCGGCGAGCGCGGCGGCCAGCTGCGCGGGCTCCAGCCAGCCGTCGCCGGGCAGCCAGCCGGCGGCGAGGACGTCGCCGACGTCGAGCAGCGGCAGCCGCTCCTTCGCCTGCGCGGCGGTCAGCAGGTCGAGCTCCAGGCCGTACGTGGTCGCCGAGCTGACCTGCCGGCGCAGCTCCTCGACGCGTGCGGGGGTGGTCGCCAGGCGCAGCCCGCCGACGCCCCGCCAGCCGGGGTCCAGCCCGGTGAGGGTGCGCAGCTCCGCGTACAGGCCGGACGAATACATGATCATCCGGGTCTGGCTGATCGTGGAGCGCAGCTGCCCCACGAAGCCGGCCGAGTGCCAGGTCGTGCCGTCGGTGAGCTCGTGCTGTTCGAGCAGCACGACGTCGGTCCAGCCGAGTCGCGCCAGGTGATACGCCACGCTGCAACCGGCGACGCCGCCGCCGACGACCACCGCGCGGGCGGCTGCTGGAAGGTCCGACATTGCATGATTGTGATCCCGCGTGCCGGGCTTGTAAAAGGTCTGAAGCGATACCGGTAAACGCGAAGATCCCTCTTGACGACCGGCCGTGGCAGGCGTTAACTGTGCCCCACTATGACGTCGGTCACTACAGTCCCCGGGGTGTAAAAGGTCTGTAACCGGCGTGGACCGCGCGGCGAAGGGGCCGGGTGCCATGACTGCGGTGCCGTCCATCGCGGACCTGCTGGAGCGGGTCCCGTCGTGGGTGGGCCGCGCGGTCGAATGGCAGCGGCTGCAGGGCGGGCTGTCCCATCACATCTACCGGGTCGACGTCGACGGGGTGTCCTACGTGCTGCGGGTGCTGGAGCCCGCGGTGTCCGCCGCCGGCCTCGGCGTCCCGCCGGAGCAGGAGATCGCCAACACCGTGCTCGCGGCGCGGACCGTCGGCGCGCAGGTCTACGAGGTCCTGCCGGACGTCCCGGCGGTCGTCATCGAGTACCTCCCGGGCCGGACCCTCGGCGCCGCCGAGGTGCGCCGTCCCGAGATCATCCCGTCCATCGCGACCGCCTGCCGCCGGCTGCACGCCGGCCCGGCGTTCGGCAACGACTTCGACATCTTCGCCAAGCGGACCGAGTTGCTCGGCGTCTGCGCGCGGCACGACCTGCCGCTGCCGGACGGCTACCTGGACCGCTCGTCCACAGTGGACGCGCTGGAGAGTGCGCTGGCGGCGCGGCCGCTGCCGCGCGTGCCGTGCCACAACGACCTGCTCGCCGAGAACTTCATCGCCACCGGCGACGGTGTGCGGATCATCGACTACCAGCTGTCCGGCAACAACGACCCCGCATTCGAGCTCGGCGACATCGCCGCGGAGGCCGACTACGACCCGGATCTGGTCGGCCTGCTGGCGGGGGAGTACTTCGCCGACGCCGACGAGGCCCTCCGCGCGAGGGTCCGTCTGTATCAAGTCGCGTCCAACGTCACCTGGACGCTGTGGTTCACCGTCCACCATGGACTGTTCAAGTCCGCCGCGTTCGACTACGCGGCGGAGGCGGCCGAGAAGTGGGGTCAGGCCAAGGATGCCTTGGACGACGACCCCGGCCTCGGCAGGCTCCTGGCGGCGGCCAACGGAAGGAACCCCCACCCCTAAAATCCGAGGAGGTGCCCATGGCATCACCGACCGTCGACGCAGACGAACAGCGGCTCGCCGAGCTGGGCTACAAGCAGGAGCTGCGCCGCAAGTGGAGCGGCTTCTCCAACTTCGCCATCTCGTTCTCCATCATCTCGATCCTCGCGGGCTGCTTCACCACGTTCGGCCAGGCGTGGATGAACGGCGGCCCGGTCGCCATCTCCTGGGGCTGGCCGCTCATCTCGGTCTTCATCCTGATCATCGGCTTCTGCATGTCGGAGCTGGTGTCGGCGTACCCGACGGCCGGCGGCATCTACTGGTGGGCCGCCAAGATGGGCAAGCCGATCCACGGCTGGTTCACCGGCTGGCTCAACCTGATCGGCCTGATCGCCGTGACGGCGTCGGTCGACTACGGCTGCGCGACGTTCCTGAGCCTGGTGCTCGACGCGTACACCTCGTGGGACAGCGGCAACCTGTACCTGACGTTCCTGCTGTTCGTGGTGATCCTCGTGCTGCACGCGGCGATCAACATCTTCGGCCACAACATCATCGACGTGCTGCAGAACGTCTCGGTGTGGTGGCACGTGTTCGGTGCCGCCGCGGTCGTGCTGATCCTGGTGTTCGTGCCGGAGAAGCACCAGAGCCTGCAGTTCGTCTTCACCGAGCGCTTCAACAACTCCGGCTACTCCGACGGGCTGTACTGGTTCCTGGTGCTGCCGTTCGGCTTCCTGCTCACCCAGTACACGATCACCGGCTTCGACGCGTGCGCGCACGTGTCGGAGGAGACGAAGGGCGCGTCCACGGCCGCCGCGAAGGGCCTGTGGCAGTCCATCTTCTACTCGGCGATCGGCGGCTGGATCCTGCTGCTGTCGTTCCTGTTCGCGGCGACCGACGTCGACGCGATCACCGAGGCGGCCGGCTTCTCCGGCGCGATCTTCGAGACGTCGCTGAGCTCCGGCTTCTTCAAGGCGGTCATCCTCATCTCCACCATCGGGCAGTTCTTCTGCGGCATGAGCTGCGTGACGAGCATGTCCCGGATGACCTACGCGTTCAGTCGTGACCGGGCCGTGCCGGGCTGGCAGCTGTGGTCCAAGGTGGACCGCAACGGCACCCCGGTGAACGCGATCCTGGGTGCTTCCGCGGCCGGGCTCGTGCTCACCCTGCCCGCGCTGTACAAGAGCCCGACGGGCGCGCCCACCGCCTTCTACGCGGTGGTCTCGGTCGCGGTCATCGGCCTGTACCTGGCCTTCCTGATCCCGATCTACCTGCGCCTGCGGATGGGCGACAGGTTCGTGCCCGGCCCGTGGACGCTCGGCTCGAAGTACAAGGTGCTGGGCTGGATCGCGGTCATCGAGATCGCCGTCATCTCGGTCTACTTCGTGCTGCCGCTGTCGCCGGCCGCGATCCCCGGGAACAAGGACTTCTCCTGGCTCAACGTCAACTACGCGCCGCTGGCGATCCTGCTGGTCATCGGCGGCGCCGCGCTGTGGTGGACGCTGTCGGCGAAGCACTGGTTCAAGGGCCCGATCCGCACGATCGACGAGGCGATCGCGGAGGACACCGCGGCGTCC
Organism: Dactylosporangium sp. NPDC049742; assembly: GCF_040674675.1. Lineage (NCBI taxonomy): Bacteria > Bacillati > Actinomycetota > Actinomycetes > Micromonosporales > Micromonosporaceae > Dactylosporangium > Dactylosporangium sp. NPDC049742. The sequence continues at coordinate 41,945 of NZ_JBFANF010000068.1, forward strand.
GTCGACTAGGGAATGATGTGGTCCGGGCGGCGCGCGAACGCCGTCCGGACCCATCGAGGCGAGGAGGGCGGATGCCGGTGGCCACTGAGCCCCTGTCGGGTGTGCCGATGTGGCGGCCGGTCCGGGGCGGCAACGCCTTCGAGATCACCGTGGCACGCCTGGCCCAGGCGATCCGGCTGGGTCTCGTGCCGGTCGGCGAACGTCTCCCGCCGGAGCGCGAGCTGGCGGAGCGCCTCCAGGTGAGCCGGGTGACGCTGCGCGAGGCGATCGCCGCTCTGCGGGAGGCCGGCTTCCTCGAGTCGCGGCGCGGGCGCTCCGGCGGCACGTTCGTGGTGCGCTCCACCGGCGACTCGCACCCCGACGCCGCCGAGCAGGACGCCGCCGCCCTCGCCCGCGAGATGGGCGACGCGCTGCACGACGCGCTGGACTTCCGGCGGGTCCTGGAGCCGGGCGCGGCCGCGCTCGCCGCGACGAGGTCGCTGTCCGCCGCGGACCGGGCGCACCTGGTCGCCTGCCTGGCCGCGGCCCGCACCCGCGACCCGCGGACCCGGCGGGTCAACGACTCCCGGCTGCACCTCGCGATCGCCTCGGCGAGCGGCTCCACGTCGGTGGCCGCCTCCATCGCCGACGTGCAGCTGCGCCTGGACCGGCTGCTCGCCGCGATCCCGGTGCTGCGCCGCAACCTCGACCACTCCGACGCCCAGCACGAGCGGGTCGTCGAGGCGATCCTCGGCGGCGATCCGGTCGTCGCCCGCACCGAGATGGAAGAGCACTGCGACGCGACCGCCGCCCTGTTGCGCGGTCTGCTCGGTTGAGTTTATGGTTTGTTTCTAGACCTTTAGGGGATGGGCGATGCTGACGATCGAGCAGCTGCGCGTTGCGGTGAGCGAGGGTGAGATCGACACGGTCGTCGTGGCGGTCACCGACATGCAGGGCCGGTTGCAGGGCAAGCGGTTCTACGCCCAGCACTTCCTCGACGAGGTCGTCGCCCACGGCACCGAGGGCTGCAACTACCTGCTCGCGGTCGACGTCGACATGAACACCGTCGACGGCTACGCGATGTCGTCCTGGTCCTCCGGCTACGGCGACTTCGCGATGATCCCCGACTTCGCCACCCTGCGCCGCATCCCGTGGCAGCCCGGCACCGCCCTGGTCCTCGCCGACCTGCGCTGGCTCGACGGTGAGTCGCCGGTCGCCGCCTCGCCCCGGCAGATCCTGCACGCGCAGCTCGCCGGGCTCGCCGACGCCGGCCTCACCGCCTACACCGGCACGGAGCTGGAGTTCATCGCCTACCGGGACACCTACGAGGAGGCGTACGCCAAGGGGTACCGCGACCTCACCCCGGCCAACGTCTTCAACGCCGACTACTCGCTGCTGCAGACCGCCCGGATCGAGCCGCTGCTGCGCCGCATCCGCAACGACATGGCGGGCGCCGGCCTGGTCCCGGAGAGCGCCAAGGGCGAGTGCAACCTCGGCCAGCACGAGATCGCGTTCCGCTACGACGAGGCGCTGCGCAACGCCGACGGGCACGTGCTCTACAAGAACGGCGCCAAGGAGATCGCGGCCCAGGAGGGCGTGTCGATCACCTTCATGGCCAAGCCCAACGCGCGCGAGGGCAACTCCTGCCACATCCACTTCTCCCTGAGAAGAGGCGGGCAGCGGGTCGACGAGCCGACCTTCCACCACGCCATGGCCGGCCTGCTCGCCACCATGCGCGAGTTCACCCTCATGTACGCGCCGAACATCAACTCCTACAAGCGCTACCAGGCGGGCTCGTTCGCGCCGACCGCGGTGCGCTGGGGCAACGACAACCGCACCTGCGCGCTGCGCGTCGTCGGCCACGGCCCGTCGCTGCGGGTCGAGAACCGGGTGCCCGGCGCCGACGTCAACCCCTACCTGGCGATCGCCGCGATGGCCGCCGGCGCGCTGCACGGCATCCGCAACGAGCTGCCCCTCGAAGACATCTACACCGGCAACGCGTACCAGGACGACACCGCGCCCCGGGTGCCCGCGACGCTGCGCGAGGCGCTCACCCTGTGGGAGGGCAGCGACCTGGCCCGCGCGGCATTCGGTGAGGACGTCGTCGCCCATTACGCCAACAACGCCCGGGTCGAGCTGGCAGCGTTTGACGCGGCGGTCACCGACTGGGAACTCCAGCGCGGCTTCGAAAGGCTCTGAACACGCATGCATGACGTCATTTCGCCGGTGACCGAGGAAGTGGTCGCCACGGTGCCATCCCTGGGCGTCGAGGAGACCGACGCCGCGATCGAGAAGGCCCACCAGGCGTTCCAGGCCTGGCGGGCCGTGGCGCCGGGCGACCGGGCCCGGCTGCTGCGCCGCTTCGCCGCGCTCGTCGACGAGCACAACGAGGAGCTCGCGCAGCTGGAGGTCCGCAACTCCGGGCACACCATCGGCAACGCCCGCTGGGAGGCCGGCAACGTCCGGGACGTGCTCAACTACTACGCCGGGGCGCCCGAGCGGCTGAGCGGGCGGCAGATCCCGGTCGCCGGCGGCATGGACGTCACGTTCTACGAGCCCCTGGGCGTCGTCGGGGTCATCGTGCCGTGGAACTTCCCGATGCCGATCGCGGGCTGGGGCTTCGCCCCCGCGCTCGCCGCCGGCAACACCGTCGTGCTCAAGCCCGCCGAGCTCACCCCGCTGACCGCCCTTCGCCTGGGCGAGCTGGCCCTGGCGGCCGGCCTGCCCGAGGGCGTGTTCACGGTGCTGCCGGGCAAGGGCTCGGTCGTCGGGGAGCGGTTCGTCACCCACCCGCTCGTGCGCAAGGTCTGCTTCACCGGCTCCACCGAGGTCGGCAAGCGCATCATGGCCGGCTGCGCGCAGCAGGTGAAGCGGGTGACTCTGGAGCTGGGCGGCAAGAGCGCCAACATCGTCTTCGCCGACGCGGACCTCGCGAAGGCGGCCGCCGGCGCGCCGGGCGCGGTCTTCGACAACGCGGGCCAGGACTGCTGCGCCCGGTCCCGCCTGCTCGTCCAGGCCAGCGTGTACGACGAGTTCATGGGCCTGCTGGAGCAGTCGGTGACGGCGTTCCGGTGCGAGGACCCCGCCCTGGAGACCGCGCAGATGGGGCCGCTGATCTCCGCGGGGCAGCTGGCATCGGTGCGGTCCTATGTGGACGGCGCCCTGATCACGGGCACCGCGCCCGGCGGACCCGGCTACTGGATGGCGCCGACCGTGCTCGCCGCGGAGTCGACGCAGGACCGGCACTGGCGCGAGGAGATCTTCGGCCCCGTCCTGTCGGTGCTGCGCTTCGACGACGAGGCCGACGCGATCCGCCTCGCCAACGACACCGAGTACGGCCTGTCCGGCTCCATCTGGACCGGCGACCTGGGCCGCGGGATCCGTGTCGCCCGCGGCGTCGAGGCCGGCAACCTCAGCGTCAACTCCAACTCCTCGGTGCGGTACTGGACGCCGTTCGGCGGCGTGAAGCAGTCCGGCCTCGGCCGTGAGCTCGGCCCGGACGCGGTCGCCGCGTTCAGCGAAGTCAAGAACGTCTTCTTCAGCACGGAGGTCTAAGTGCAGGCTCGTCTCCAGGACCGGGTCGCGGTCATCACCGGCGCCGGCAGCGGCATCGGGCTCGCCACGGCGCGGCGGTTCGCGTCCGAGGGCGCCAAGGTCGTCGTCGTGGACCTCAACCCGGACGCCGGCAAGGCCGCCGCCGAGGAGGTGGGCGGCGAGTTCGTCGCCGCCGACGTCTCCGACGAGGAGCAGGTCAAGGCGCTCTTCGACGGCGTCGCCGAGCGGCACGGGCGGCTCGACATCGCGTTCAACAACGCCGGCATCTCCCCGCCGGACGACGACTCGATCCTCGACACCGGCCTCGAGGCGTGGGAGCGGGTGCTGAAGGTCAACACCACCAGCGTCTACTTCTGCTGCAAGTACGCCATCCCGCACATGCGCGCCCAGGGCAAGGGCTCGATCATCAACACCGCGAGCTTCGTCGCGCTGCTCGGCGCCGCCACCTCGCAGATCGCCTACACCGCGAGCAAGGGCGCGGTGCTGTCGATGACCCGCGAGCTCGGCGTGCAGTTCGCCCGCGAGGGCATCCGGGTGAACGCGCTGTGCCCCGGGCCGATCGCCACCCCGCTGCTCATGGAGCTCTTCGCCAAGGACCCCGAGCGGGCCGCGCGGCGCCTCGTGCACGTGCCGATGGGCCGCTTCGGCGCCCCGGAGGAGATCGCCGGCGCGGTCGCGTTCCTCGCCAGCGACGACGCGTCGTTCATCACCGCCTCCACGTTCCTCGTCGACGGCGGCATCACCGGCGCGTACGTGACGCCGCTGTGACCGCACTGGTCGGCATCACCGCGTACGTCGAGCCGGCCCGCTGGGGGGTGTGGGACACGCGGGCGGTGCTCGTCCCCGAGGGGTACGTGCGGATGGTGCGGGCGGCCGGCGCCCGGCCGGTCATCCTGCCCCCGTCCGCGGACGACGCCGCCGACCTGGTCCGCCGCCTCGACGGTCTCGTCCTGGCCGGCGGCGCCGACATCGAGCCGGCGCACTACGGCGCGCCGGCCCACCCGGCGACGAAGACCCGCCCGGACCGCGACAGCGGCGAGCTGGCCGTGCTCGCCGCGGCGCTGGACGCCGACCTGCCGGTGCTGGGGGTCTGCCGCGGCATGGAGCTGCTCGCCGTCGCCTGCGGCGGCACGCTCACCCAGCACCTGCCCGACGTCCTGGGCAACGAGCGGCACCAGCCGAGCCCCGGCGTCTACGGGGCGCACCCGGCCCGCTTCGCGCCCGGCTCCCGGGCCGAGGCGATCTTCGGCGGGACGGCGGAGGTCAACTCGTACCACCACCAGGCCGTCGACGACCCGGGCGAGCTCACCGTCACCGGATGGGCCGACGACGACGTGATCGAGGCCGTGGAGCACCCGGAGCGCCGCTTCGTCCTCGGTGTCCAGTGGCACCCCGAGGAGGCCCTGGACGTCCGCCCGTTTGCCGCCCTCGTGCGGGCGATTCCTGGGTAGGTTGGGAGCCATGCGCATCGGGTGCGGACTGCCGGTGTCCGGGTCGTGGGCCACGCCGGAGATCCTCGCGGAGATCGCCACCGAGGCGGAGCGGCTCGGCTACGACTCGCTGTGGACCTTCCAGCGGCTGCTGTCGGCGGACGGTCCCATGTACCGCAGCGTCCTCGACCCGATCGTCGCGCTGGCCTTCGCCGCCGCCCGGACCAGCCGGATCCGTCTCGGCGTGGCCGTGATCAACCTGCCGTTCGTGTCGCCGGTCGTGCTCGCCAAGCAGGTCGCCACCCTCGACGTGCTCAGCGGCGGCCGGGTCGACCTCGGGCTCGGCGCCGGCTGGTCGTCCGACGAGTTCACCGCGACCGGCGCCTCGATGGCGCGGCGGGCGGCCCGGACCCGCGAATACGTCGCGGTGCTGCGGGCGCTGTGGTCGGGTGCCGCCGCGTTCGACGGCGAGTTCTACACCGTGCCGGACGGCCGCATGGAGCCCCGTCCGGTGCAGCGCCCCGGGGTGCCGATCCTCCTCGGCGGCGCCGTCGAGGCCGCGATCCGCCGGGCGGGCGAGATCGGCGACGGCTGGGTCAGCCGCTCCGCCACCGACCTGTCCGACATCGCGTCGGATGTCGCTCTTGTACTGGAGGGCGCCAGGTCCTCCGGCCGCGCTTCGCCGAGGATCGTCTGCCGCGGTGTGGTCAAGCTCACCGAGACCGAGCTGGACTCCGCCGGCCGGCCGCCGCTGTCAGGCACCTACGAGCAGGTCCGCGAGGGTGCCGCGTGGCTCGGCACGCAGGGCGTCACCGAGGTCTTCTACGACCTGAACTGGGACCCGCTCATCACCCTCGCCCCGGAGGCCGCCCGGGACAGGGCGCTCGAGATCCTCCACAACCTCGCCCCGGTGGGATTAAGTTGATGGGCATGTCGCGACCGGTGATCGGACTGACCACCTACGCCGAGGAGACCCGCTTCGGGCTCAACGACACCTTCTCGGCCGTGCTTCCGCTGTCCTACGTGCACGCGGTGCACTCCTCCGGCGGCCGGGCGGTCCTCGTGACCCCCGACGACCCCGACATCGACGTCCTGGACGGCCTCGACGGGATCATGTTCACCGGCGGCTCCGACGTGAACCCGGACCTCTACGGCGAGCCGCCCCACGCCACCACGAAGGTCAAGCCCGAGCGCGACACCGCCGAGCTGCTGCTCATGCGCGCCGCGCTCGCCATCGACCTGCCGCTGCTGGGCATCTGCCGCGGCATGCAGCTGATGTGCGTCGCGTATGGCGGCCGCCTCCACCAGCACCTGCCCGACGTCCTGGGCCACAACGACCACCGCCCCGTCAGCGGCCCCAAGTTCGGCGAGCACCCCGTCGTCCTGACCGGTGGCACCCTCGCCGCCAAGATCCTGGGCGAATCGGTGCTGGTCAACTCGTTCCACCACCAGGGCTGCGCCGACCCCGGCACGCTGACCCCGACCGGCTGGTGCCCCGACGACAACCTCATCGAGGTCGTCGAGGACCCGTCGAAGCCCTTCGCCGTCGGCGTCCAGTGGCACCCCGAGGACACCACCGACTTCCGCATCTTCGCCGCGTTCATCGAAGCCGCCCGCGCCCACCGCGCCTCGGCGTACGCGCGGCCGTGAGCCGCCGCGGCTACCCGCCGGTGGCGGCGGCCTCGTCCCCGGTGGCGGCGGCCTCGTCCGAGGTGCGGTGGTCGATGCGCAGGTCGGGGGCGGTCTCGCGGTAGTGCTCGCGGTCCTCGGAGTCGGCGAGCAGGGCCTCGGCCTGGGCCTTCGGGTCGTCGCTGCCGGCGGCGAGCTCTTCGGGCAGGAGGTCCTCGGCGCGCTGGGAGACGCGGTCGTCGTCGATCATGCTCGGGGGGTTACCCAGACCATGTCGTGTTGATGCGCGTTAGGCTTTTCGGCATGACCGTCCGCGCACCGCTCGCCCCCGGCACGCAAACACCCTGGCGTCAGGTCCCGGCCTCGATCGCGCGCCCCGAGTATGTGGGGAAGCGCGGGCCGAGCAAGCAGCGCGGGTCGGACGTGCAGACCCCGGAGATCATCGAGCGGATGCGGGTGGCGAGCCGGCTCGCCGCGCAGGCGACGGTGCTGGCGGGGGAGCACGCCAAGCCGGGGGTGACGACCGACGAGATCGACCGGGTGGTGCACGAGTTCCTGTGCGACCACGGGGCGTATCCGTCGACGCTGGGCTACAAGGGGTTCCCGAAGTCGTGCTGCACCTCGCTCAACGAGGTGATCTGCCACGGCATCCCCGACTCGACGGTGATCGAGGACGGCGACATCCTCAACGTGGACGTGACGGCGTTCATCGGCGGCGTGCACGGCGACACCAACCAGACGTTCTGCGTCGGTGACGCCACCGAGGAGGCCCGGCTGCTGGTCGAGCGGACCCGCGAGGCGATGATGCGGGGCATCCGGGCCGTCGCGCCCGGGCGGCCGATCAACGCGATCGGGCGGGTCATCGAGGCGTATGCGAAGCGCTTCGGCTACGGCGTGGTGCGCGACTTCACCGGCCACGGCATCAACGAGGTGTTCCACACGGGCCTCTACGTGCCGCACTACGACAACCCGCGGCTCACCACGGTGATGGAGCCCGGGATGACGTTCACGATCGAGCCGATGATCACGCTCGGCACGCACGACTACAACATCTGGAAGGACGGCTGGACGGTCGTCACCAAGGACCGCAGGTGGACCGCCCAGTTCGAGCACACCATCGTGGTGACGGACGACGGCTACGAGATCCTTACCCTCCCGTGACGGGCCCTGCTGGGCACCCCGCGGGGCATCCGGCGGCGCTGGACGCGCATCACCATGCCGACGTCTCGGGCGGGTGGTTGCGGGCCGCGGTGTTCGGGGCGATGGACGGGCTGGTCACCAACATCGCGCTGATCGCCGGGGTCGGCGGTGGCGGGATCGCGCCGCGGACGATCGTGCTGACCGGCGCGGCGGGCCTGGTCGCCGGGGCGATCTCGATGGGACTGGGGGAGTTCACCAGCGTCCGCGCGCAGAACGAGCAGGTCGCCGCGGAGGTCGCGAAGGAGCGGCGGGAGCTGACCCGCTTCCCCAAGGAGGAGGCCGAGGAGCTCGCCAGGATCTGGGAGCGCCGGGGGCTGCCGCCGGACCTGGCGCTGGAGGTCGCCTCGACGCTGGGGCGGGACATCGACGAAGCGGTCCGGGTCCACGCGCAGGAGGAGCTCGGGGTCGACCCGGACGATGCACCCAGCCCGTGGGTGGCCGCCGGGTCGTCGTTCGTGTGCTTCTCGATCGGCGCGCTGGTGCCGCTGCTGCCGTATCTGCTCGGCGCCACCAGCCTGTGGCCGGCGCTGGCCGCGGGCGGTGGCGGGCTGTTCGTCGCCGGGGCGTTGATCTCCCGGTACACCCGCCGGCGCTGGTGGGCCTCGGGTGTCCGGCAGCTGCTGCTCGGTGCGGCGGCGGCCGGTGCGACGTATCTGGTCGGGAAGGTCATCGGAGTGTGAGACCTGATCGTCCGGGAAGGCGCAGGTGGTGCTCTTCCCGGACGGCAGGGCTCACGAGACGGTGTGATTAACGACGCGGCTGCATCGTCGGACCGGCCCAAGCGGTGCGGCGCATGTCGGTCTCCTCTCGTTCGGACGCTCGTGGCGTGATGCAACGATCGTCGCGGAGCGGACACGCCCATGGGGTCCTGCGCCCTTGCGATGGCACGCTTTCGGGAGTACCGGAGGTTTCAGATCTCGCGAGGCCGGATCGCCCTGTTTGTCGGGTTTCTAGACCTTGCCGGGGAACGCGCTGGTCAGTGGCGTCGTGCCGGCCGCCTGGCGCAGGGCGGCGCCCCGCATGGCGCAGTCGACGAGCGCGTCGACGGCGAGCTTGCGCACCTCGCCGGACGTCGGCGGCAGCGCCAGCCGCCACTGTGCGGCCGTGCGGTCCTCCACCATGGCGAGGAGCTTCAACGCCGACGCGCGGTCGGTGACCGGGAACGGCAGCGCGTACGCGGGCGCCGCGGGCGGTGCCGTGACCCCGGCGCCGGACAGCCGGACCACGAGGTCGTCGCGGCGGGCGCGGTGGGCCGCCTCGGCGTTGCGGGCCAGGCCCACCGCCCCGCTGTCGAGCTTGGCGCCGGCGGTGCCGTAGGCGTAGATGGCGGCGTGCTCGGCCTGCAGCGCCGCCACGAGCCGCTCGTCGGCGGGCGTCGTCATGTCAGGATCTCCACGTGTGCGGCGCGGCAGGCGGCGATGGAGCCGAGCAGGGCCGCCCGGTATGACGGAGCGGCCAGGCAGGCGCCGGTCGCGTCGTCCTGGCCGGTCTTCTCCAGCCCGACGAGCTCCTTGATCGCGGCCGCCTGGTCCTGCACGACCGGCCCGGCGGACGTGCTCGCCGCCGGCATCGGGCCGTGCTCGTCGATGCCGATCTCGCGGGCGAGCGCGACGACGTGCGCGGCGTGGTCGTCCTTGAGCGGGCCGAGCCGGTCCTGCAGGGCGGGGAAGGCGGTGAGCACCTCGGCGTAGCGGTCCCGCAGCGCCACCGTGCGGGTGAGCAGCGGCAACAGCACGTCGGGCGCCGGGTGCCAGTTCGCCGCGGACCGCTTCGGGACGTCGCAGGCGGCGAGGGTCGCCACCACCCCGGCTGCGGCGGCGAGGACGGCTCTGCGGGAGGACACGCGCACAGTGAACACCATTCAGCGCGATTTAGGGGAACAAGACCCGCGGTCGTGGCCTCCGGCGCGGTCCGGGTGGGGACACGGGTGGGGGCCCGGGTGGAGACACCGTGGGGACTCGGTAGGGACACGGTGGGGACCCGGGTGGGGACACGGTGGGAGCGCCGCCGGAACGCCGGAGGTCACGTCGCGTTACGCTCTGCGGGGAGCCGCCCGTGGGTATCGACGCGGGCGGCGTGAGGCCGTGCCAGCTGCCGGATGGGCGTGACGCGCCCATGGCGGTGCAGAGAGAGGGTGTCGATCATGGCTCAGCAGCGGGATCGCCGCAGCGGCGGTTCGCGGGATGCTGGGGCCCGTGACGCCGGCGCGCACCGCGAGCGTCTGCGGAAGGTCGTCGAGCCGGTCATCGTGGCGGCGGGCTTCGACCTGGAGGAGCTCGAGGTCAGTCGGGTCGGGCGGCGGCACCTGCTGAGGGTCGCGGTCGACAGCGACCGGGGCGTCGACCTGGACGCCGTCGCCGAGGTGTCGCGGGCGGTGTCGGCCGCGCTGGACGAGGCCGAGGCGGGCGGCGACGAGCTGATCGCCGGGGAGTACGAGCTGGAGGTCGGCTCCCGCGGGGTCGACCGGCCGCTGACCGAGCCGCGGCACTGGCGGCGCAACCGGACCCGCCTGGTGCAGGTCGACGCGGCCGGCGTGCCGGTCACCGGCCGGGTGACGGCGGTGAGCGACACCGGGGTGACCCTGGACGTGGAGGGCGCCGCGCGGACGGTCGCCTTCGAGGACCTCGGACCCGGCCGGGTCCAGGTCGAGATGAAGCGCCTGGCCGAGCTGCCAGAGGACGAAGAAGACGACTTCGCGGACGACGAAGACGATGACGACGACGAGGAAGGGGAGGACGAGGCGTGAACATCGACCTGGCGGCGCTCCGCGCGCTGGAGCGTGAGCGGGAGATCCCGTTCGAGACCATCCTCGCGGCGATCGAGACCGCGCTGCTGACCGCGTACCGGCACACCGAGGGGGCCAACCCGCACGCCCGCGTCGAGATCGACCGCAGGAGCGGCGCGGCGTCGGTGCTGGCGCAGGACCTCGACGAGGACGGCACGATCGTCCGCGAGTACGAGGACACCCCGCACGACTTCGGCCGGATCGCGGCGATGACCGCCAAGCAGGTCATCCTGCAGCGGCTGCGCGAGGCGACCGACGAGGCGCACTTCGGCGAGTACGTCGGCCGCGACGGCGACCTGGTCACCGGCGTGATCCAGGCGCACGACGCGCGCGCCGAGAAGGGCATCGTCTCCATCGACCTCGGCAAGATCGAGGGGCTGCTGCCCGCCGCGGAGCAGGTGCCGGGTGAGCGGTACGAGCACGGCCAGCGCATCAAGTGCATCGTGGTCCACGTGGTGAAGGGCTTCCGCGGGCCGCAGGTGACGCTGTCGCGGTCCCACCCCAACCTGGTGAAGCGGCTTTTCGCCCTGGAGGTCCCGGAGATCGCCGACGGGACCGTCGAGATCGCCGCGATCGCACGTGAGGCAGGTCACCGCACGAAGATCGCGGTGCGCACGACGGTCGCCGGGGTCAACGCCAAGGGTGCCTGCATCGGCCCGATGGGTCAGCGGGTCCGGGCCGTCATGAGCGAGCTGCACGGCGAGAAGATCGATATCATCGACTGGTCGGACGACCCGGCCCAGTTCGTCGGCAACGCGCTGTCGCCGGCCAAGGCGCTCAACGTGGAGGTCGTCGACCCGGGCAACCGGGCCGCCCGGGTGACCGTCCCGGACTTCCAGCTTTCCCTGGCCATCGGCCGTGAGGGCCAGAACGCGCGGCTCGCCGCGAGGCTCACCGGCTGGCGCATCGACATCCGCCCGGACAATGCCACGGACGGTGCCTCCGACAACGGCTCGGCCGGCAACGTCGATCACGTCACGGGACCGGGCGCGGCACAAGCCGAAAGCGCAGGGTAGACTTCTTGACGGTTCGTCGCACGCCCCCGGTCCGCACCTGTGTTGGTTGCCGGTTGCGTGCGTCATCCTCCGAGTTACTGCGGTTTGTCGCGATCGAGTCCGGCCCTGACCAGTTCAAGGCCGTCCCCGATCCGGCCCGCAGACGGCCGGGTCGGGGAGCGCACCTGCATCCTGATCCGGCTTGCCTGGCGCTAGCGGAGCGTCGGCGCGCCTTCGGGCGGGCCTTGCGTATCGCCGGAGTCCTGGACACCGGCCCGCTGGCCGAAGCCGTCGCCCTGGCGGCAGCGGAGCAATCGCAGTGATCGGAACCGCCGATGGTGGGCGCGAGATGCCCCACCCGGACACGCAAGGTAGGACGACGGACATGAGCACACGATGAAGTCCCTGAGATGACCAGGCTTCAAGTGCACGAGTGAGGTCGGCGCGGACCCATGCCGCCCGGCCTCGAGGTGAGGAGTGTAGTGGCAGGCAAGGCCCGCGTACACGAGCTGGCAAAAGAGCTCGGGGTCGAGAGCAAGACCGTGCTCGCGAAGCTGCAGGAGCTTGGCGAATACGTGAAGTCCGCATCCAGCACGGTCGAGGCGCCAGTGGCGCGCCGGCTGCGAGCGAGCTTCGAATCCGGAGGGGCCGCACCGGCACCCTCGGCTCCTCCTGCGCCGGCATCGTCGGCTCCCTCGGCCGCGCCAGTGCCTACGGCACCGCGTCCGGGCCCGGCAGTCCCGGCAGCCAAGCCCTTCGCGCCCCCGAAGCGGCCGCAGCCGCCCGCGGGCGGTGGACCCGGTGGCGGGCGTGGCCCGATCCCCGGCCCGCCGCGCCCCGCGGCTCCCGCGGTCAAGCCGACGAGCGCGCACGACATCGAGGTGGCGGCCGCCGAGCAGCGTGCCGCCGCGCTGAAGGCGGACCAGGACGCGGCTCTGAAGGCCGCGAAGGAGGCCCGCCAGCGGGAGACCACCAGGCGTGAGAGCACGCCGCCGCCCAGCGGTGGTGCGCCGACGCCGGGCCCGCGTCCCGGTCCGGCGACGCCGGCACCCCAGCCGGGTGCCGCGCCGACCCCGGGTGCCCCACGTCCAGGCCAGGGGCCTCGTCCCGGCGGCGCTCGTCCGCCGGCGCGCTCCCCGGGCAACAACCCGTTCGGTGTCTCCGGCGGCGCTCCGGCGCGGCCGACGCCGGGCGGCGGCAACATCCCGCGGCCCAACCCGGCCGCGATGCCTCCGCGGCCCAACCCCGCCTCGATGGGCGGCCCCCGGCCCAACCCGTCGCAGATGCCGAGCCAGCGTCCGGGTCGCCCGGGCGGTGGCCCCGGTGACCGTCCCGGTCGTCCGGGTGGCGGTCCCGGCGGTGGCGGCGGTGGCTTCCGTTCCGGTGGTGGCGGCGGTCGTCCCGGCGGTCCCGGTGGTGGCGGCGGCGGTGGCTTCCGCCCCGGTGGTGGCGGCGCCGGTGGCGGTTTCCGTCCCGGTGGCGGCGGCGGTGCCGGAGCCGGTGGCGGCTACCGTCCCGGTGGTGGCGGCGGCGCGCCCGGCGCGGGCGTCGGCGGTGCCGGTCGTCCCGGTGGCGGCGGTGCCGGTGGCCGTGGTCGCGGCGGCGGTGCCGCGGGTGCCTTCGGGCGTCCCGGTGGCCGGCCCACCCGTGGCCGCAAGTCCAAGAAGCAGCGCAGACAAGAGTTCGACAACCTGTCCGCGCCGACGATGGGTTCGGGCGCTCCCCGGGGTCAGGGTCAGTCGATCCGGCTCCCGCAGGGTGCCTCCCTGTCCGACTTCGCGGACCGGATCAACGCCAACCCGGGCTCGCTCGTCCAGGAGATGTTCAACCTGGGTGAGATGGTGACGGCGACCCAGTCGTGCACCAACGAGACGCTGCTGCTGCTCGGTGAGCACCTGGGCTTCAACGTCGAGATCGTCAGCCCCGAGGACGAGGACCGCGAGCTGCTCGCGCGCTTCGACATCGACATCGATGCCGACGTCGACGAGGAGCGCCTGGTCATCCGGCCGCCGGTCGTGACCGTCATGGGTCACGTCGACCACGGTAAGACGAAGCTGCTCGACGCGATCCGCTCCACCAACGTCGTGGCCGGCGAGGCCGGTGGCATCACCCAGCACATCGGTGCCTACCAGGTGCACGTGCCGCACGGCGAGGACGGCGAGGACCGCGCGATCACCTTCATCGACACCCCGGGTCACGAGGCGTTCACCGCCATGCGTGCCCGTGGTGCGCAGGCCACGGACATCGTGGTCCTGGTGGTCGCGGCCGACGACGGCGTCATGCCCCAGACGATCGAGGCGTTGAACCACGCCCAGGCGGCCGAGGTGCCGATCGTGGTCGCGGTCAACAAGATCGACAAGGAGAACGCCAACCCGGCCAAGGTGCGTCAGGAGCTGACGCAGTACGGCCTGGTCGCCGAGGAGTACGGCGGCGAGACCATGTTCGTCGACATCTCCGCGAAGAGCCGCATCAACATCGAGGGTCTCCTCGAGGCCGTGCTGCTGACCGCCGACGCTGCGCTCGACCTGCGCGCGCCGATCGACGGTCCGGCGCAGGGCATCGCGATCGAGTCGCACCTCGACCGTGGCCGTGGTCCCGTCGCCACCGTGCTGGTGGAGAAGGGCACGCTCAACGTCGGTGACTCGATCGTCGCCGGCCGTGCCTACGGGCGCGTCCGGGCGATGCTCGACGAGAACGGCACGCCCGTGCCGTCGGCCGGGCCGGCCCGTCCGGTCCTGGTGCTCGGTCTGACCTCGGTGCCCGGCGCCGGTGACACGTTCCTTGCCACCGACGACGACCGCACCGCGCGCCAGATCGCCGAGCAGCGGCAGGCTCGCCGCCGCGCGGCCGAGATGGCCTCGCGCACCGGCCGGGTCACCCTGGAGAACCTGTTCGACCAGCTCAAGGAGGGCGAGAAGACCACGCTCAACCTCATCCTCAAGGGTGACGGTTCGGGTTCGGTCGAGGCGCTCGAGGACGCACTGGTCAAGATCGTCGTCGCCGACGAGGTCCAGCTCCGGATCATCCACCGGGGCGTGGGCGCCGTCACCCAGGACGACGTCAACCTGGCGAGCGCGTCCGACGCGATCGTCATCGGGTTCAACGTGCGGGCCGAGGGTCGCATCCGCGAGCTGGCCGACCGCGAGGGCGTGGAGATCCGGTACTACACGGTCATCTACCAGGCCATCGAGGAGATCGAGACCGCGCTCAAGGGCATGCTCAAGCCCATCTACGAGGAGGTCGAGCTCGGCACGGCGGAGATCCGCGAGGTCTTCCGCTCGTCGCGCTTCGGCAACATCGCGGGCTGCATCGTCCGCACCGGGCTCATCCGGCGCAACAGCAAGGCGCGCCTGCTCCGCGACGGGGCTGTCATCTCCGACAACCTCACCATCGCGGGCCTGCGCCGCTTCAAGGACGACGCCACCGAGGTCCGCGAGGGCTTCGAGTGCGGTATCACGCTCGGCAACTTCAACGACATCCAGCTCGGTGACGTCATCGAGACCTGGGAGCTGCGGGAGAAGCCGCGCGGCTGATGCCGTCCAGCTGAGAGGGGCCGCCGCGGGTTCGCGGCGGCCCTTTCTTTGATGTTGGTTTCGGGCGTACCGTCGATGCGTCATGAACCTCGTCTGGTGGTCGATCGAGGTCCGCGACGGGGATACCCCGGCGCGGCAATGGCGGGACGCCTGGTCGCGGTCGCTGCTCGAGGCCGCTGTGACGCACGGGGCGCATGACTTCATCTGGCAGGCCGAGCCGTTCGGGGTCGTGCTGGAGCTCGGCTTCGCCGGGACCGGCGACTGGGACCGCTTCCGGAGCCTGCCGGGCGTGACCGCCGCCCTCGACGCGGTCGACCCGACGTCGATCTACGTGTACCCGGGCCGCGGCGGCGGCGCCGGCGCCGGGCTGCCCCGGCGCAGCCCGCGCCCGATCGTCGAGGACGCCGCCCCACTCCCGGTCTCACCTGCTCCTTTATTGGTGGCCAGACTTCCGTAGAGTCGTTAGGATCTTGGGCCGTGTATACCGGAACCGCGGTCTTCGACATACTTCTGCCCGGTGACTCCCGTTCACTGAAGGCCAAGCGCGCCTACGTGCGGCCGCTGGTGGCCTACCTGCGCAAGTTCGAGGTGTCGGTCGCCGAGGTCGGCGCCCTCGACCTGCACGGACGCGCCGAGGTCGGCGTCGCGGTGGTCGCCGCGGAGGCCGGGCACGTGCGGGAGGTCCTGGACACCATCGAGCGGGCGGTCGCGGGCCGCCCCGAGATCGAGTTGCTCTCCGTGCGCCGCCGGCTGCACGGTGACGATGACGAGTAAACCCACGCCTGGTCCGGGGCGCTGGACGCGGCCTCCAGGTCGCGGCGCGGGTAGTGTCAGAGCGTTGGTCAGATCGTTTTGGCTGCGGAGGTGTTCGAGATGACGGATCCGGCAAAGGTGCGCCGGCACGCCGAGCGGGTGAAAGAGCTCGTCGCATCGGTGGTGCGGACGCAGGTCAAGGACCCTCGGCTGGGGATGATCACGATCACCGACGCGCGGATCACCGCTGATCTGCGTGAGGCGACCGTGTTCTACACGGTGCTCGGTGACGCGACGGCACAGTCGGGCACGGCGGCGGCGCTGGAGAGCGCCAAGGGGCTGCTGCGTTCGACCGTCGGCAGGGCACTGGGGCTGCGCCACTCGCCGAGCCTCACCTTCGTGCACGACGACGTGACGGAGCACGTGAAGCACATCGACGACCTGCTGGCGACCGCGCGCAACGCCGACGCGGAGGTCCAGCGACGGGCCGCCGGGGCGCACTACGCCGGCGACGCCCAGCCCTACAAGCTCGACGAAGAGGCGGGGGCCGAAGGCGCCGACGACGAGGTCGTCGTCGGCCAGGACCGTCGGTGACCGCACCGCAACCATCGCCCGGGGAGTGGGCCGCAGCGGTCTCAGCGCTGCGCGGTCTGCCCCCGGGCGCTCGCGTGCTGCTCGCCTGCCACGTCAACCCCGACGGCGACGCCCTCGGCAGCATGCTCGGCTTCGCGCTGGGGCTGCGCCGCTTCGCCCCGTCGCTGGTCGTCGAGGCGACCTTCCCCGGCCCGCTGACCGTGCCCGCGCCCTTCGACGAGCTGCCGGGCGTGTCCATGCTGGTCCCGGCGGCCACCGTCACGCCGCCCGCGCCCACGCCCGACGCGATGCTGGTCTTCGACGCCGCCAGCGTCGAGCGGCTCGGCGACCTCGCCGGCGTCCTGGCCGCCGCCCCGGTCGGCATCGTGCTCGACCATCACGCGTCCAACCCCGGCTTCGGGGCGGTCAACCTCATCGACCCGTCCGCCGCCGCGACGTCGGTCGTCGCCGAGGGGCTGCTCGGCCGGCTCGGCGTGGCGCTGGACGCCGAGATCGCAGAGTGCCTGTATGTGGCGCTCGCCACCGACACGGGCTCGTTCAAGCACGCCTCGACCACGCCGGCGGTGCACGAGCTCGCGGCCCGGCTCATCGCCACCGGCATCCCCGTCGGCGACATCTCCCGCCGCCTGTTCGACACCCGGCCCCACAGCGCGGTCCGGCTCTTCGGCGTCGCCCTGGCCCGCACCGCGCTCGAGCCCGCCGGCGGTCTCGGCCTCGCGTGGACCTACGTGACGCTCGCCGACCTCGCCGAGTTCGGCCAGCCCGCGGGCGCGGTGGAGGCGCTCATCGACTCCGTGCGCTGCGTCGCGGAGGCCGACGTCGCCTGCGTGGTGAAGCCCGTCGGGCCGCACGAGTGGTCGGTCTCGCTGCGCAGCAAGGGCGCCGTCGACGTCAGCCGGGTCGCCGTCGGTCTCGGCGGCGGCGGGCACCGCTTCGCGGCCGGGTTCAGCGCGACCGGCACGGTCGACGACGTGATCGCCGCGATCCGCACCGCGCTCACGGAATCGGTCGTCCCGGCAGATCAGGGTTAAACGGGGGCTGACATCGCTGGCACACCGGGTGTCGCGCCGGTGACAATCGATGGATGGACCGACCTGAGCTGGTTGCGGAGGTCGACCGGGGCTGGGCCCGCCCGGTTGTGCTCGCCCCGGTCTTCGCCCTGGTCGCCCTGGTGGGCGGGGCGCTGCCGTCGTTCTCCCTGCGGGCCAACCTGCTCGTCCTCGGCGCCGGGGGAGCGCTGCTGTGGCTCGGCATGTCCGCCACCGTGCCGAAGCGTCCCGCGCCGGCGCGACTGCCCCGGGCGGCGGCGTGGTGGCTGCTGCCGGTCGGGCTCTTCGCGGTCATCGAGGGCGTCACGTTCCTGATCGGGTCGCGGGCCTATCCGACCCTGTCCCGCCTCGCCGACCCCTTGCTGGAGCACTACCTGGCCCGCGCCGCCGCCTACTTCGGCTGGCTGTGGGCCTTCTGGGCGATGGTGCGGCGATGACGGTAGCGCAGGCGGGGATCGCGGCGGCGTTCGTCGTGTCGCTGGGGCTCTTCGCGGTGGTCGAGATCGCCGCCCGGCGGGAGGGCTCGAAGGTGCCGACGCTCGGCGAGGTCTGCGGCGTCGTCATGCGCTACCGGGTCGGCCCGCTGCCGGTCGGCCGGATCGCGATGTTCGGCTTCTGGTGGTGGCTCGGCTGGCACTTCCTGGCGCGCTGACGAGCGCCCCGACGAGTGCCCCGACGAACGCGCTGACGGACTTCCGACAGGTGAACCCGTCGGTAACTGCGTTCCAGATCGCGGGATGACGTCGCACATCGTGGAACTGAACGATAGCTTAGGAATATGCGCATCGTACGAATTCTTCGCTGCCCGTCCCGGGGCTGACCGCTTCCAGCGGAACCCGGCGGCGGGCGTCTCACGGCCCAGGAAACACCACAGCCGCCAAGCGAGGAACAGATGCGCCAGACCCACCGATCCACGTTGCAGGCCGACGCCACCCACAGTCGGTCTCCTCGTCGCGTGTTGGCGTGGCCGCCGGTGACCCCGGCGCCCCTGCGATCGGACCGTCGATACTCCAACCGCGTCACCGAGTCAGGAGACCGTCATGCCTGAGCAGCCGAAGTCCCAGCCCAAGCCGCAGGAGCCCACCACCGAGACGCGTGAGCGCGCCCGTGCCGCCCTGCAGATGTCGATGGACCGCAGGGGCTGATCACCCTGTAAGTAGCGTGTAGGGAGGCTTCTCCTTACGCTGTCGCGGTGACCCCGATGCGTCGTGTCGCCGCCCTCGCCCTGCCTGCGCTCGTGGTGCTCGCCGCCGAGCCGCTCTACGTCCTCGTCGATACGGCGGTCGTCGGGCACCTCGGCCGCGAGGAGCTGGGTTCGCTCGCCATCGGCGGGCAGATCATGGCGCTCGCCGTCTGGCTGGGCAACGTGCTCGCCTACGGCACCACCGGCCGCGCCGCGCGCCGCTTCGGCGCCGGGCAGCGCGGTGCCGCGGTCGCCGAGGGCGTCCAGGCGTCCTGGCTGGCCTTCGCCGGCGGGGTCGTCATCATGGTGGCCCTCGAGGTGTTCGCCGGGCCGCTGACCCGTGCCGTCGCCGGGTCGCCCGGCCCGGTCGCCGACGGCGCCGCCGACTGGCTGCGCATCGCCGCCCTGGGCGCGCCCGGCCTGCTGCTCGGCACCGCGGGCAACGGGTGGATGCGCGGCGTGCAGGACACCCGCCGCCCGCTCTACTACGTGCTCGGCGCCAACGCGCTGTCGGCCGTGCTCTGCCCCCTGCTCGTGCACCCGCTGGGGTTCGGCCTGGCCGGCTCCGCGATCGCGAACGTCGTCGCGCAGACGGCGGGCGGCCTGCTGTTCGTCCGGGCGCTGCTGACCGAGCGGGTCCCGCTGCGGCCGCACCTGGACGTGATCCGCCACCAGCTGGTGCTCGGCCGCGACCTGCTGCTGCGCGGTGCGGCGTTCCAGGCGTGCTTCCTGTCCGCGTCGGCGGTCGCGGCCCGCTTCGGCACCGCCAGCCTCGCCGCGCACCTCATCGCGATCCAGCTGTTCTTCTTCACCGCGCTCGCCCTGGACGCCGTCGCGATCGCCGCGCAGTCCCTCGTCGGCGCCGCGCTCGGCGGCGAACAGGTCGACGAGGCGCGCCTGCTCGCCCGCCGCATCACCGCCGCCGGGCTGGTCTCCGGCGCCGTGTTCGCGGTGCTGGTCGCGGCCGCCCTCGCCACCGTCCGGCCGTGGTTCGGCGCCGATGATCAGGTGTACGCCCAGGCGAAGACCGCCTGGTGGTGGTTCGTCGCGATGATGCCGGCGGCCGGCGTGGTCTTCGCGCTCGACGGGGTCTTCCTCGGCGCCGGCGACGTGCGGTACCTGCGCAACCTCACGTTCGTGTCGGCGCTCGGCGGCTTCCTGCCCGGCATCTGGCTCGCGTACCTGCTCGACGCCGGCCTGCGCGGGGTGTGGGTCGCCCTCTGCCTGTTCATCGCGCTGCGCCTGGGCGGCCTGCTGTGGCGCCTGGCCGGCGACAAATGGGCGGTGGCCGGCGCGGTCCGCTGACATACTGCGCGCCGTGGACGCACAGCTCACGGCCGCGCAACTGGAGGCGCTCGCGCACGTGCGGGCGGCGGCGGGCCCGCGCACCGACCCGGTGGACGCGGTCGTAACGATCAACTTCCATCCGGACCGCATCGACGCCGGCGGCCGCACCGTGATCGCGGGGCTGCTCGCCGACGGCCGGTTCCGCAGCCAGTTCGAGACCGGCATCTCCAACGGCGGCCTCACGGCGCACCCGGGCGGCGACCGCGACCGCTGGGAGGAGCGCATGTTCGGCGGCGCCTACCAGCGGCCCGGCGTCGTGCCCGCCGACCGGCCCAAGTACGGCGCCCTCGACCTGCGCCGCCACCCGGCCGGCGCCGCTCGCCGCTTCGGCTCCGCGCACCTGCGCCTGCGCCCCGAGGTCAACACGCGCGCCACGTTCACCCTGGGGGACAGCTTCAACGAGCCCGGGGAGGCGGGCGTGTTCGACGCGTTGGCGCCGGTACTGGCGGGCCTCGCCGACCACGTCGCCGCGGCCGGACCGCTCGACGACTACGTCGAGGCGCAGGTCCACGGTCCGGTCGACCTCGCCCGGGACGTGGCGGCGCTCGTCCTCGACGACAGCTTCGCCGGCCACCTGCCCGCCGCGGAGACGCTCGCGGACCGGTACGGCGTCAAGCTCGAATGGCGGGCGGGGCCGCGCCTGAGCCCGGACGAGATCGACGACGAGTTCCGGGGTCCCGAGGTGCGTCCCCTGGCGGTGCTGCTGTGCGAGCGCTGGTCGCGGCCCTTCGTCGACGCCGAGCTGATCGGCCGCGGTGCCCGTGCCGCCCGCGCCGATCCCGAGCGGCTGCAGCTGTTGAAGTACCTGTGGCACACCCTCACAGTGCACGGCAGTTAGGCTGACCCGTCGTGGCGCAGAAGGCAGCAACGCAGGGCGGGCTCGTCGTCGTCGACAAGCCCGGCGGGATGACCTCGCACGACGTGGTGTCGCGGATGCGGCGGCTGGCGAAGACCCGCCGGGTCGGGCACGGCGGCACCCTCGACCCGATGGCGACCGGGGTGCTCATCATCGGTGTGGAGAAGGCGACCCGGCTGCTCACGTACGTCATCGGCAGCACCAAGGAGTACCGCGCCACGATCCGGCTCGGGCAGGCGACCGTCACCGACGACGCCGAGGGCGAGATCGTGTCCACTGTGGACGCGAGCGGGGTCACCGACGGCGACGTCCACGCCGGGCTCGCGCCGCTGCGCGGGGAGATCCTGCAGGTGCCCAGCGCCGTGTCGGCGATCAAGGTGAACGGGGTCCGCTCCTACCACCGGGTCCGCTCCGGCGAGGAGGTCGCGCTGCAGCCCCGGCCGGTCACCGTCGCCCGCCTCGACGTCCTGGGGATCCGGCGCGAGCCCGGATGGGTCGACGTCGACGTCGACGTCGCGTGCTCGTCCGGGACGTACATCCGCGCGCTCGCCCGGGACCTCGGCGCGACGCTCGGCGTCGGCGGGCACCTGACCGTGCTGCGCCGCACGGCCGTCGGCGCGTTCACGCTCGCCGAGGCGGCGACCCTGGAGGAGCTGGCCGAGCGGGACGACCCGGTCACGATGCCGCTGCCGGCCGCCGCCGCGCGGTCCTTCCCCCGCCGCGACGCCGACGAGGTCGAGGCGAAGACGCTCTCGCACGGCGGGTCGCTCGCCCCGATCGGGGTCGCCGAGCCGTACGCGGTCTTCGCCCCCGACGGCAGCGTGCTCGCCATCGTCCGGGAGAAGGACGGCCGGGCGCGGCCGGAGATCGTGCTCGTCCCCTGACACCGCGGTACACCCGCCGCGACGGCCACAAGAGCGGCCGCGGCGACCCGTACACCCGCCGCGATCGTGACAAGAGTGGCTGTCGCCACCCGTACACCTGCCACAAACGTCGCAAGAGTTAGGCTCGCAACCATGCAGCGGTGGCGGGGAACGCAGGCGGCGCCGGGTGGATGGGGGCGCGCGGTCACCACGATCGGCGTCTTCGACGGCGTGCACCGGGGGCACCAGCAGGTGATCGGGCACGTCGTGAAGCGGGCCGGCGAGCTGGGCGTGCGGTCGGTCGTGCTGACGTTCGACCCCCACCCGTCGGAGGTGGTCCGGCCCGGGTCGCACCCGGCGGTGCTGAGCGAGCCGTCCCGCAAGGCGGAGCTGATCGAGGCGCTCGGCGTCGATGTGCTGTGCGTCATCCCGTTCACGGTCGAGTATTCGCACCTGTCGCCGGAGGCGTTCGTCCACGACGCGCTGGTCGAGCACCTGCACACCGCGCTGGTCGTGGTGGGGGAGAACTTCCGGTTCGGCCACAAGGCCGCCGGTGACCTGCAGCTGCTGCACCGGCTCGGGCGCACGTTCGGCTTCGGGGTGGAGGGCGCGCCGCTGGTGGCCGACGAGGGCACCGTGTTCTCCTCGACCTACATCCGGGCCTGCGTCGACGCGGGTGACGTGGTCGCCGCCGCCCGCGCGCTGGGCCGGCCGCACCGCGTCGAGGGCGTCGTCGTGCGCGGCGACCAGCGCGGCCGTGAGCTGGGCTTTCCCACGGCCAACCTGTTGACCGCGCCGAACACCGCGGTCCCCGCCGACGGCATCTACGCCGCCTGGGTGACCCGCGACCGGGACGGCGAGCCGCACCGCGCGGCGGTCTCCATCGGCACCAACCCGACGTTCTCCGGCAAGGAGCGGCGGGTCGAGTCCTTCCTGCTCGACTTCGCCGGCGACCTCTACGGCGAGCGGATCGCCGTCGACTTCGTCGAACGCCTCCGTGAGCAGCGGGTGTACACCGGCGTCGAGCCGCTGGTCGAGCAGATCCACGACGACGTCGCACAGGCCAGACGAGTGCTGGACCGCCCCGTCTGTTAGCCTTGTGTCGACGCCGGGTGACCGGCGGGGGCCAGGCTGCCTGCACGACGCCGCGGGACCGGCCTCTTCTGTACGCACACCCAGTTCAAAGGGAGATCATGGCGCTCGACTCTGCGCAGAAGACCGAGATCATGGGCAAGTACGCGACCGGCGAAGGGGACACCGGCTCGCCGGAGGTCCAGGTCGCGATGCTGACCAAGCGGATCGCGGACCTCACCGAACACCTCAAGAAGCACAAGCACGACCACCACAGCCGGCGCGGCCTGCTGCTGCTGGTCGGCCGTCGCCGCCGCCTGCTCAACTACCTGCAGCGCAGCGACATCGCCCGCTACCGCTCGTTGATCGAGCGGCTCGGCCTGCGGCGATAACGACTCGCACGGTGGGGAGCGGCGTCCATGCGTCGCTCCCCTTCGTGTAGTGACACACTGGTATGGACAGTCGCCCCGCCGAGCGTGTCGGCGCACCGGTCCTCGGTAGTGGCTTCCGGGCAGATCAGCCCCGTGAGCTTCGATCGAAGACCGGCCGCAGACAGCTCCGCCTGGGCGCACCACAACCCGAAGGAGCACCACAACACATGACCGAGCAGAGCACTCTCGGTACGCACTCCAGCACCGCGGTCATCGACAACGGCGCGCTCGGCACCCGGGAGATCACGTTCTCCACGGGCCGCCTCGCCCGTCAGGCCGCCGGTTCCGCGCTCGCCCAGCTGGGTGAGACGGTCGTGCTGTCGGCGACGACGGCCGGCAAGTCGCCGAAGGACCAGTTCGACTTCTTCCCGCTGACGGTCGACGTCGAGGAGCGGATGTACGCCGCGGGCCGGATCCCCGGCTCGTTCTTCCGCCGCGAGGGCCGCCCCAGCGAGGACGCGATCCTCACCTGCCGCCTGATCGACCGGCCGCTGCGCCCCAGCTTCGTCAAGGGCCTGCGCAACGAGGTCCAGGTGGTCGAGACGATCCTCGCCCTCGACCCGGCCCACCCCTACGACGTCGTGGCGATCAACGCCGCCTCGATGTCCACCAAGCTGTCCGGCCTGCCGTTCTCCGGCCCGATCGGCGCCACCCGCATGGCCCACGTCGACGGCCAGTGGATCGCGTTCCCGACGCTCGAGGAGCTCGGCCGCGCCACGTTCGACATGGTCGTCGCCGGCCGCACCCTGCCCGACGGCGACGTCGCGATCATGATGGTCGAGGCCGAGGCGACGGAGCACACCGTGGCCCTCGTCGCCGGCGGCGCGCCCGCGCCGACCGAGGAGGTCGTGGCCGGTGGCCTCGAGGCCGCCAAGCCCGCCATCCGCGAGCTGTGCCGGGCCCAGTCCGAGCTGGCGGCCGTCGCCGCGAAGCCGGTCCAGGAGTTCCCGACCTTCCTCGACTACCAGCCCGACGCCTACGAGGCCGTCGCCGGCGCGGTCAAGGACGAGGTCTCCGAGGCGCTGCGCATCTCCTCCAAGGCGGAGCGCGAGGAGGCCCTCGACCGGATCAAGGAGGCCGCCTTCCAGCGCCTCGCCGAGGGCTTCGAGGGTCGTGAGAAGGAGATCGGCGCCGCCCTGCGGTCGCTGACCAAGAACGAGGTCCGCGCCCGCGTCCTGCGCGAGCAGGTCCGCATCGACGGCCGCGGCCCGCGCGACATCCGTCCGCTGACCGCCGAGGTCCAGGTGCTCCCGCGGGTGCACGGCTCGGCCCTCTTCGAGCGTGGCGAGACCCAGATCCTGGGCGTCACCACGCTCAACATGCTGCGCATGGAGCAGACGCTGGACACCCTGGCGCCGGAGAAGTCCAAGCGCTACATGCACAACTACAACTTCCCGCCGTACTCGACCGGTGAGACCGGCCGGGTGGGCTCGCCGAAGCGGCGCGAGATCGGCCACGGCGCGCTCGCCGAGCGGGCCCTGATCCCGGTCCTGCCGGCCCGCGAGGAGTTCCCCTACGCGATCCGCCAGGTCTCCGAGGCGCTCGGCTCCAACGGCTCCACCTCGATGGGCTCCGTCTGCGCCTCGACGATGGCGCTGCTGTCCGCCGGTGTGCCGTTGAAGGCGCCGGTCGCGGGCATCGCGATGGGCCTCATCTCCGACGAGGTCGACGGCAAGACCGAGTACGTCACGCTCACCGACATCCTCGGTGCCGAGGACGCCTTCGGCGACATGGACTTCAAGGTCGCCGGCACCCGTGACTTCGTGACGGCCCTGCAGCTGGACACGAAGCTCGACGGCATCCCGTCGGACGTCCTCGCGGGCGCCCTGCAGCAGGCCCACGACGCGCGGCACGTCATCCTCGACGTGATGGCCGAGGCGATCGAGTCGCCGGCCGGCATGAGCCAGTACGCGCCCCGCGTGACCACGGTCAAGATCCCCGTCGACAAGATCGGCATGGTGATCGGGCCCAAGGGCCAGACCATCAACGCGATCCAGGACGAGACCGGCGCCGAGATCAGCATCGAGGACGACGGCACGATCTACGTCGGCGCGACCAACGGCCCGTCGGCCGAGGCCGCGGTCGAGCGGATCAACGCCATCGCCAACCCGACGATGCCGAAGGTCGGCGACAAGTTCCTCGGCACCGTGGTGAAGACGGCCGCGTTCGGCGCGTTCATCTCGCTGCTGCCGGGGCGCGACGGCCTGCTGCACATCTCGAAGGTGGGCAACGGCAAGCGCGTCGACCGGGTCGAGGACTTCCTCAACGTCGGCGACAAGGTCGAGGTGCAGATCGCGGACATCGACAACCGCGGCAAGATCTACCTGGACAAGGTGCTGTCCGAGGCGGAGGCCGCCGCGGCGGCCGAGGCCCCGTCCCGCCAGCGG
>NZ_JBFANF010000069.1:0-66277 GCF_040674675.1 Dactylosporangium sp. NPDC049742
GGCAAGGCGCGCGGGCCACACCCGCCGGTCGGGCCGGCCGATCGCGGCGACGACGGCCGAGAGCACGACGGCGCCGCCCGCGGCCGCCGCCGGCACGACCGCGAGGGCCCCGATCGCATCGCTCACCCGATCAGCGTAAAGACCCGCCGGTGGCGCCGCGGTCCGCCGAACGGCAGAGCCGGCCCCGCCCCGGCCCCGGGAACCCGTCCTTCGGCAGATGCCCCGCCGCTGCCCGCCTGCCGAGGCTGGGACGCATGACACCACGCATCAACTGGCCCGCCCTGGCCGCCGGCTGGGCGCTCGCGTACGGGCTGCTCGCGCTGTACTGGACGGCCGGTGGTGCCGGCTTCCCGTTCGGCGCCGCCGACCCCGACCCCGGCATCGAGAAGGGGCTGTCCATCCTCGGCGGGGTCCACCGGTCGACGACGGCGCCGGTCATCGCGGCGGTCGCGCTCGGCGCCGCCCTCGTCGCCGGCCTGCTCGCCGCCGGCGGCCGGCGCGCGGTGCCCGCCCGCGCCGGTGCCGCGCTGGAGGCCGTCGCCTGGACCGTGGCGCTGGTCCTGGGTGTCGTCGTGCCGGACTACCGGCCGCTGGTCGCGCTCGGCCACGTCCCGGTCCTGCTCGCCGGGAAGCCGTTCGGCTGGCCCGACGGGGTGTCGGTCGCCTCGCAGCTGCCGTGGCCGGTGCTCAACCAGGGCATCCTGATGGCCGGCGGCGTCCTGTTCGCCCTCGCCGCGCTCGCGCACCGCCGCGCCCGCCGTGGCGCCTGCACCACCTGCGGCCGCGCCGGCCTTCAGGCACCCGGCCGGGATCCGGCGCGCTGGGGCAGGGCCGCGGTGTGGGTCGCCGCCGGCGTCCCGGTCGTGTACGCCGCGACCCGCTTCGCCTGGGCCCTCGGCATCCCCCTCGGCTTCAGCTCCGCCCAGCTGCGCGACATGGCCGAGGAGATGCCGGGCATCTGGTGGGGCGGCGCGGCGCTGGGCAGCATGGGCCTCGTCGGCTCGGTGCTGACGTTCGGCCTCATCCGCCCGTGGGGCGAACGGTTCCCGCGCTGGATCCCGCTGCTGCGGGGCCGCCGCGTGCCGGTCGCCCTCGCCGTCGTCCCCGCGGTCGTCGTCGCGATGGCGGTCACGTCGGCGGGCCTGATGTTCGCCCGCGTGCTGTACCTGGATCCCGACGCGGGGAAGCTGGCGATGATGGGCCCCGCCCTGCTGTGGCCGGTGTGGGGCGCCGCCCTGGCCGTCGCCGTGGCCGCGTACCGCATCCGCCGCCGCGGCGGCTGCCGGTCGTGCTCGGCGACCAACGGGCTGCGCGTGGGCGATTGACAAAACATCTTTTTACGTAAAGACTCGCTTTCGCATGAATGACCTTGCCCTACTCGGCGGCTCCAGCAGGCAGTACCGAAGGAGATCCCAATGACAGAGCACAGTGACCTGCGTGTCAGCGCGGTCATGCCGGCCGCGCTGAAGGTGGTCCACGCCGCGCTGACCGACGCGGCCGCGCTGCGGGTGTGGCTGGCCGAGCACGCCGAAGTGACGCTGCCCGACCGGTTCCAGTTCTGGGGCCGCCACACGCCCGACGGCGCCGAGCCGCGGCAGCGCCTGCTGCACGCCGACGAGCGCGGCCTGCGGCTGGCCTGGACCGTCGGCGGTGTCGAGACCACGGTCGAGATCACCCTGACCGAGCAGGAGGCCGGCGCCGACGGCACGGAGCGCACGCTGGTCGCCCTGACGCAGACGGACCTGCCGACCTTCGCGGAGGTCCTGTCGGACATGGCGGGGCCGCGCGGTGAGCTGCAGACGTTCTGGACGCTCGCCCTGGAGAACCTGCACGACTACCTGGCGGGGCGCGAGCTGACCCCGAAGTGCGACTACACCTCACCGCAACTGCAGGGCTCGGTGGTCATCGACGCCGCGCCGCAGGCGGTGTTCGACGCGCTCACCCAGTCGGACCGCTACACCCGGTGGTCCGGCGTCCGCGTCGACATCGAGCCGAGGGTGGACGGCCGGTTCGCGATGGGCGGCTTCGACCTGGACCCGTCGGGCGGCGTCAGGTTCGTCGAGTTCGAGCCGGGCCGCCGGGCGTCGCTGCGGTTCCCGGACGGGCTCACCTCGACCTGGGAGCTGGAGGGCTCGGGCGGCCGGACCCGGCTCACGTTCGTGCAGAGCGGGTTCGACGTGGAGAACCCGCCCTACCCGGGCTGGGCCGGCTGGCTCAGTGGCCTCGCCGCGGCGCGGCGCTACCTCGAGGTGCCCGGCTTCCGCAGGATCTGGCGCCAGTACGAGGCCCCGGGCATCCCCGCCGGGATGTTCGCCTTCGACGACTGACGGCGCCGGCCGGACCCGGTGCGCAAAGGCGTAGGGCGGAGCGGCGATGCCGCTCCGCCCTGCACGGTGTCTCCGGGTGCCCTCAGTGCGCGGCGAGCGGCATCGAGGACGGGGTGATCGGCGCCGGCAGGGCGCCGCCGGTGCCGAGGTACTCGTGGACCGCCGCGGCCGCGGAGCGGCCCTCGGCGATCGCCCACACGATCAGCGACGGCCCGCGGCGGGCGTCGCCGGCGACGAAGATGCCCGGCGCGGCGGTCTGCCACGCGGCGTCGGTGTCGATCGTGCCGCGCCGGTTGCGGGTCAGCTCGACCTGCTCGAGGTGCGCGCCGTCCTGCGTGCCGCCGAAGCCGATCGCCAGGAGGGCCAGGTCCGCGGGGATCTCGCGGACGGTGCCCTCGACCTCGGTGAGGGTGAAGCCCGGACCGAGCAGGACGTCGACCAGCTCGACCGCCCGGAGCTTGCCGTCCTCGGTACCGATGAAGCGGCGGATCGCGCAGCCGAAGTTGCGCTCGCCGCCCTCCTCGTGGGCGGAGCCGCTGCGCAGCATGATCGGCCAGGTCGGCCACGGGTTGCGGGACGAGTCGCGCTGCGGCGGGGGCAGCGGGGCGACCTCGACGAGCTGGACGCTGGCCGCGCCCTGGCGGTGGGCGGTGCCGAGGCAGTCCGCCGCGGTGTCACCGCCGCCGACGACGATGACGTGCCGCCCTTCGGCGCTGATCGGCGGGGCGTCCAGCGAGCCGGCGACGACCCGGTTGGCGCCCTCCAGGTACTCCATCGCCTGGTGGATGCCGCTCAGCTCGCGGCCGGGGGTGTCCGGCACGTCACGGGCGTCGAGCGCGCCGCAGGCCAGGACGACGGCGTCGTGCTGCTTGCGCAGGTCCGCGAGCGACACGTCCTCGCCGACGTGGCAGCTGGTGACGAACGTCACGCCCTCCGCCTCGAGCTGGGCGACGCGCTGGTCGATGTGGTGCTTCTCGAACTTGAAGTCCGGGATGCCGTACCGCAGCAGGCCGCCGATGGCGTCGCTGCGCTCGTACACCGTGGTCGCGTGACCCGCGCGGGCCAGCTGCTGCGCGGCGGCGAGACCGGCCGGGCCGGACCCGACCACGGCCACGCTGCGCCCCGACGGCACCGCCACCGGGAACGGCTTGAGTGCCCCGCCGTCGGTGGCGCGGTTGATGATCTCGACCTCGACCTGCTTGATCGTGACCGGGTCGTCACCGATACCGAGGACGCAGGCGGCCTCGCACGGCGCCGGGCACAGCCGCCCGGTGAACTCGGGGAAGTTGTTGGTCGCGTGCAGCACGTCGGCCGCGCGCTCCCAGTCACCGGTGCGGACCAGGTCGTTCCAGTCCGGGATCAGGTTGCCCAGCGGGCAGCCGTTGTGGCAGTACGGGACACCGCAGTTCATGCACCGGGCGGCCTGCTCGTGGATGAGCTGCGAGTCCGCGCGCTGGTAGACGTCGCGCCAGTCCGTGACCCGCTCGGTCACAGGACGCAGCAGCGGCAGCTGACGCCGGTACTTCATGAAGCCCATCGGATCGGGCATGCCTGACCTCCACCGTTGCCTGTGGGTGCATCGGAATACGGTGGGACAGCGTTGGCCCGGCCTGTCGGTGCACCTTAGCGGTGCGGCCCAGGTTTCTCACAGTGGGTACCGGAGCCAAATTTCCCACAGCATGCCCGCACACCTCCCACCTGGTGGAAGCGACGGCGCACGACCTGGCGTTCTGGCAGGCGCTCGTGGCGCCCCGATGCCGATCACGGCGTCCCAGATAGTGGCTGCGCCGTCGCCGCAACTGGTGCACCAGGCGCTCGTGGCCGGCCGCCTGGACCAGAAGGTGCTCGTCGGCCACGACAACTCCGCGTTCCTCGCACTGCTGGCGCCGAACGCCCGCACCGGGACCACGAAGTGGCTCACCGGCGCCACCCGCATCAACGCGGTGACCTGGATCGACCCGTCCGCGAAACCGGACCCCGACGAGCAGCCACGCGTCAGCGGCCGCGTCACCTTCGACTCCGCCAAGGTCGACGGCGTCCAGACCCTGCGCGTCACCACGAACTTCGTCTGGGTCTACGCGTTCGACGTGCGCCAGCCAACCCCGATCGCCGCCGTGCACGACAGCATCCGCTGGGAGTTCCCGCACCCGAGCGAGTCCGAGCCCGCCGACGCCATCCTGCGCCCCGACCACACCCTCGACATCGGCGACGACTGCACCAAACCCCCCACAACCCCCAAACCGTAGCGGCGGTTACCGGGTGAGTTGGACGACGTACTCGGTGTCGTGGTGGTTTCCGACGAGCTCCGTGAACTCGCCGGCGACGAACGTCCAGCCGCCGGCGGCGATGACGGCCCGCAGCTTGTCGATGGGGATGCGGACGGCGTCGTCGGGCACGTTCCACGCGTCGATCGACTCTCGGGCGCGGGCCTCGAGGTCCTCGATCGTCGCGATGTCGTCCGGGTCGGGTCCGTCGCCGCTGTACAGCGTCCAATCGCCCTCGGTGACGCGCCGCATCAGCTCCGTGGTCGCCGCCTCGGGATTGTCGATGCCCTCGTCCCAGTCGTGCTCGAAGTAGCTGAACATCAGCAGCACGGACTCGGTCATGCCGGCGGTCACCGGGCGAGCTTGACGACGTACTCGGTGTCGTTGTGGTGCCCCTCGAACTCGGCGAACTCGCCCGCGACGAACGTCCAACCCCCGCCGCCGATGACGGCCCGCAGCTTCTCGATCGGGACGCGCACGACGTCGTCGGGCACGTCCCACTCGTCGACCGCCTCGCGGGCGCGGGCCTCGAGATCCTCGATCGTCGCGATGTCCTCCGGGTCGGGTTCGTCGCCGGTGTACGGCATCCACTCACCCTCGGTGACGCGCCGCATCAGCTCCGCATCCATCGCCTCAGCGCCTTCGATGCTCTGATCCCAGTCGTGCTCGAAGTAGCTGAACATGAGCATTACGGTCTCGGCCACGACGATGATCGTAGGCGTCACCGGACGACGCCCGCGCGTGGAGCGGCCGCACCGGAGGGATGCCGTTTGGACGAGCAAGGACTGGCAGGTTGGAAGGCGTCGATCGAAGCGGCCGTCACGCGGGCGCTGCGCGACATCGTGTCGACGTTTCCGTTCGAGCCGGACACACACACGCTCGGGCCACCCGCGTCGCAGGCGGAGCTCGCCGCGCTGAGGTCGCGCCTGCCCTGGATCCCTGAAGACCTGGTCGCCGTGTGCGGGTCGGTCGGCGAGGTAGTGCTGCCGGACATCGCCAACGGCCTGTTCATGTTCGAGCCGGACTACATCCTCAACATGCCGGACCACGACGACGGGCGTCCGGACCGCATCGGCTGGCCGTTCGAGCGCGAGGTCGACGTGGTCGTCTTCGGCAGCGACGGCGGCGGCACGCTCTACGCGGTCGCGGCCGGTGCCACCGGCAGGGTCTTCCGGCTGCGGGAGTGCTCGTATCTGGCAGGCGTGTACGAGGGCGTCCTCAACGTCGACGTCACGGTGGTGGCCGAGTCACTCGACGACTTCCTGGGCAGGCTGCTGCACGCCGTAACAGTGTTCGCCGACGATGGCGGCATCGCCGACCTGTGAAAGGCACGGCCGAGCACGGCAGTGACGCTTCGGGAGCTGCTCAGTCCGGCTGCTGCCGGTCGGCGTGCGCGGCGGGTCCGACGACCATGTTGTCGACGCCGTGGCCGGACAGGTGCCAGGACTCGAACTGGGCGATGAGGGTCGGCCGGACCTGGCAGCCGATCAGTGCGGTGGGCACCTTCACCGGCTTCTCCTCGACGGACACGCTGGCAGCGTTTTGTGTTTGGGGGCCTGTGGGTCAGTCCACGGGTTGCGTGTGCCGGACCGGCAGGTGCGGCAGCAGCGCGTCGGTGAGCGTGGAGGTCAGCCAGTCGGCGTAGTCGTCGATGGACCAGCCGCAGGTGGTGGTCAGTCGTTCGAAGACCTCGATCGACGTCAGCGCGTAGATGATGTCGGCCGCGCGGCCCGCGTCGACGCCGGGTTGCAGGGCGCCGGCCGCGGCGAGCATGCCGGCTGGGCCGCGGGTCCCGGCGCGGCGCTGGGCCTCCGACTCCTGCAGGAGTGAACCCAGGCCGCCGGCCGCCGCGCGCAGCACCGCGTGCACCGGGGCGATGCGTTCGGCCGTGGTGGCCACCATGCTGGCGTAGAGCTGCAGTTTGCGCGCCGGGTCGGGCTCGGCGATGATCGCCGCCACGGCCGGCCGCTCGCTCATCGCGACCGGCGCGGCGTCGCCGGCCAGGGTCGTGTCGTAGACCAGCTTCGCCAGGCCTGCTTTTCCTCCGGGGCAGGCGGCGTAGAGCGTCTGGACCGCAACGCCGGCCGCGGTAGCCACGTCGCCCATGGTGGTGTCGGCGTAACCGCGGGCGAGCATGAGCTCCCGGGCGGCGTCGGCTATCCGCTGGCGCGTGCCGTCGGACTGTTCGCGACGGAGTTCGCTCTCGTACCGGCGTTTGGGCTTGTCGGTCATCGGACACCATGTTGCCAGAATTTTCAGTGGAAGGAATTCTATTCAATATAAGTCGATCCAGTTGAGTGGAGTTCGGTCATGCGTACCTGGTCGTTCGAGGTCGTGCGGGCCCTGGCGACGGCGCTCGTCGCGCTGTACGCCGGCGGCGTCTTGTTCGTGGTCATCGCGCCGAGCGTGACCCGTCTGCCCGCCGACGCCTACACGCGCTGGTGGCAAGCCATGAACACCGATATGAGCCGGGCCATGCCACCGATGTTGCTGACCTGTGTGGGCCTGCTGACCCTCACTGCAGTGCTGGGCTACGGCCGTTCGAAGCTGGCCTTCGTCGCGGCGGTCGTGGCGATCCTGCTCATCGCGGTCACCATCGGGCTGACCGTGAGCCGGCTGGAGCCACTCAACGCCATCGGCGACACGTGGAACCCAGACGCTCCACCAGCCGACTGGACCGAGGTTCGCAGCCGCTGGCAGCGACTGCACCTGGTGCGCACCGTCCTCGCCCTGCTGACCCTCGTAACCCTCCTGGCTGCCCACGTCGTGGAGCGGGCGGCTGCGCCGTCAAGCGCCACCCCGCACCCGAACCCGAGCCGGTCAGCCGAGCTGACGGCAGCTCAGCCGAGGGCGTAGTCCGCAACGCGTGCACCGGCCGATCGAAGCGGCGCACGGGCACCGTTCCCGAGCTGGCCCAGTGCCTGGTGAGGTTCGGATGGCAGGTACGACGCGAACGACCAGCGCAAACGGCCTACTGGAACTTCTGCATCGTCTCGAAGAGCGCCCTGACCGACTCGACGAGGCCGTACCGGGTCTGGCCGTTCACCGTCGCCGGGATGGTCAGCTTCGTGCTTGGCCCGGTAGCGAGCATCCGGGGGGTCGCGAACCCGCCGGCGGTGCGACCCCGCTCGGTCGTGGGGCTGATCAGCCGGCCCCGCAGGACGGCGTGCGACGGGATGCCGCTGGTCGTGATGCTCTCGATCGGGAAGTATCCGTCCAGGTGGACGGTGCCCTCGTCGTCGTAGGCCGGCAGCCCGATGAGCAGCAGCGCCTCCCGCTGCCAGACCGAGAAGGCCGCCATGCCCGCGCCGTACGGCGCCCGCGCCGGGAACCAGCCCGGACCGTTCGCGGCGTTGAGCGAGCCGCCACCCCCGTCGTCGACGGGCGATTTCGTGCTGTCGCCGGGCTTGATGGTCTTCTTCTCCTCCGACCCCGCTGGCGTGCCGCCGCTGCCCGTACCCCCGCTGCCCGCGCCCCCACTGCCCGTGCCACCGCCGGTGGTTCCGGTTGCCGGCGTTGGGGGGATCGGAGTTCCGGTCGCCGTCGTGCTGCCGTGGTTCGCCCCGATGTACGGCTGGATGAACGGTCCGTACGGTCCGTACGTGCCCGTGTGCGCATCCGGGTTGGGAGGGACGTACGGCGTGTCGAGCTTCTCCACGCCCCACCCGATCAGGTATCCGGCGGCGCCCCCCATCGCGCCACCGAACACGGCACCACCGGGGCCGCTCACGAGTCCGCCGACCAGGGTGCCGATCGCACCGCCCAACTTGAGGCCGCCCTCGGCGACGTCCCCGGTGAGCTCAGACGACGGCCCGGTGTGGCCGACGCCCAGCTCACCCTGGCCGATGCCGACGCCCTGGCCGCCGAGACCGGCGAGCCCTGGCAACGTGCCGCTGAAGAGCAGATCCAGCCCGGCGAGACCCGCACCCGCACCGGCGATGCCGAGCTGGCTCATGCCGATGGACGGGCTGCTGAGCCAGCCGGACGTCCCGACCGACAACGCGGCGCCGATGTCGCCGCCGGTGACGAAGCCGATCAGGCCGGTCCCCGCGTCCAGGATCGCCGACGTCAGCGCACCGCCGCCGAGCTGCCCCGGCAGCCCCAGTGCCTGGAACACGTCCGCGGCGTTGCCGAGCACGGCGTCGGCGCCGATGTACTGCGCGGCCCGTGCCGCGCTCAGGAAGACGCCCTCCAGCCCGTCCAGCGTTCCCATCCGGTCGGCCGCGGTGGCGATCTCGTCGAGCATTGCCACCTGCGCGGAAGGCCCAGCGACGGCGAGCTGGGCGAGCAGCGCCACCGACGCGTCGCTGTAGGCGTGGAAGGCGTCCTGCTCGGTGAACCCGTTCACCACCGGGGTTTGGAACGGGCCCTTCTCGCCGACCGCCCGATGGTGCAGGTCGGCCAGCCGCTGCAGCGCCGCCTGCGAAGTGTCGTAGTAGTAGCGGCACGTCGCGAAATGGACGTCGCCGGACGCTGTCTTGATGGAGTTGCCCATGACGAATCGACCCCTTCAGCCTTGCGATGCGTTGCACCACCCCGGGCAGGCGCGCTTCATCGTGCGTTCGGCCGCGGCGCGGTGCCAGGGCGGCGTGTCACTGAGTGACCCGCACAATTGCGTTGGCACGCGCGGCGTCCGGCCCGCGATAGTGGTGCCATGGACGATCGCACCGTCACCGGGCGAGTGCTGGCCGTGCTCGACGCGGTGGCCGATCTCGACGGCCGGGCGACCCTGGCCGCGCTCACCGCCCGCACCGGCGTCCCGAAACCGACCGTGCGCAGGATCGCCGCCGACCTGGTGGGACGGGGCATGCTCGATCGCGACGCCGGCCGCTACCGGCTGGGCCGGCGCCTGCTGATGCTCGGCGTGGAGGCGGCCAGGCAACAGGGAGTGCGCCAATCGGTGGCGCCCTACGTCCACGACCTGTTCGCCCGCACCGGCGAGGTCGCCTGGATGACGACCTTCACCGACACGAGCAACACGCTCCTGGAGAGCGCGTTCGGCAGCCAACGCGCCGCCGACATGCGCCGGCCATGGCCGTCCGTCATCCGCAGCCCGGGCTTCCTGACCACGGCCGCTGGGCGGCTCGTGCTCGCGCACCGGCCTGACCTGGTCGAGGACGTGCGGTCGCGGGCACTGCCGAGGCTCACCCGGTACACCATCACCAACTGGCACCGCATCGCTGTGGACGTCGCGCGGGTCCGCGACACCAGGGTGGCGGTCGAGCAGAAGCAGACGCTGCTCGGCTACAGCTGCGTCGCCGCCGGCGTGCACGACCGGGATGGCGTGCTCATCGGAGCGATCGGCGTCACCGGTCGCACCGGCGCCTTCGTTCCCGAGCGCCTCGCCGCCCCGATCCGCACCGCGGCGGATCAGTTGAGCCGTCTGATCGCCCAGCCTTGACCGACCGACGCGCACGATCACATCGGCCCGCCGTGCGGACTTCAGATCATGCGGATGCGGGTGCGAGGGCTTGATGGGCGGGGTGGAGTCCTTCTGGTGCGAGACATCGAGATGTCCCTCCGTGAGCTGGACACGTCACGGCGAGGACGGGTGGGCGGACCGGGCGGATGCCGGCTGCCGGGTAAGCGTCAGCACGCCGAGTGCGGCGGTGGCGCAGACGAGCATCGTCGCCCCCATCGGTACGGCGGAAGCCTGGCCGGCCAGGCTCATGGCGGACGCCGCGACGCCCGCGACCAGGAACTGCAGCAGCCCCTGCAGGGAGGAGGCGGCACCGGCCGAGGTGCCGTGCCCGGCGAGGGCGAGCGAGGTGGCGTTGGCCAGCACGACGCCCAGCATCGAGACGACGACGAACAGGGAGGCCAGCAGCACCGGCAGCGGCAGGCGGGCCGTGGCGGCCACGACGACGCCGGCGGCGCCCGCGACGGCGACGGCGAGGGCGCCGCGCAGCAGCGTGCGCTCGTGCGCGACCCGGCCGACGAGCAGCCCGTTGAGCTGTCCGAAGAGCACGATGCCCAGGCCGTTGCCGCCGAAGACGAGGCTGTACTGCTGGGCGCTCAGGCCGTACACCTCCTGCAGAACGAACGACGAGCCGGAGATGTAGGCGAACACCGCCGCGAACATCAGCGCCGCGGCCAGGACGTGCCGCAGGTAGTGCCGGTCGGTGCCGAGGGTCCGGAACGCGCGCAGCGTGTCGCGGAAGCCGGACCGGCGGCGCTGCGTGGGCAGCGACTCGGGCAGCGCGAGGACGACCGCGACGGACAGGACGGTGCCGAACCCGGCCAGCACCAGGAACACCGCCCGCCAGGTGGCGACCGTCAGCAGCTGGCCGCCGACGACGGGCGCCAGGATCGGGGCGGCGCCGTTGACGAGCATGAGCGTGGAGAAGAAGCGGGTCATGGCGGTGCCCTCGAAGAGGTCCCGGACGATCGCGCGGGACAGCACGACGCCGGTCGCGGCGCCGAGGGACTGCACGGCCCGGCCGGCGATCAGCCAGCCGACGTCCGGGGCGAACGCGCACCACAGGGAGCCGGCGACGTACAGGGCCAGGCCCAGCAGGAGCGGCCGGCGGCGTCCCCAGGCGTCCGACAGCGGGCCGGCGATCACCTG
Organism: Dactylosporangium sp. NPDC049742; assembly: GCF_040674675.1. Taxonomy (NCBI): domain Bacteria; kingdom Bacillati; phylum Actinomycetota; class Actinomycetes; order Micromonosporales; family Micromonosporaceae; genus Dactylosporangium; species Dactylosporangium sp. NPDC049742. The sequence continues at coordinate 11,160 of NZ_JBFANF010000069.1, forward strand.
GCCGGCGGCGAGCCCGACCACGAAGACGGTCAGCGTCAGCTGCACCAGCGGCGCGCTGGTGTGCAGGTCGCGCGCCATGCCGGGCATCGCCGGCAGGTACATGTCGATGGTGAGCGGGCCGAACGCGGCGAGCGAGCCGAGCACCACCGCCAGCCGGGCCCGCCGCCCACGGCGCAGGTCCTCACCGGCAGCGGTTATCAGCACATAACTATGATGTCATAATCCACTAGGATGTGAACCGTGGGCAACGACACCGATCTCGCCGACCTGGCGCAGCTGATCCTCAACGTCGGCCGGCTGGTGCGCGCCCGTACGCCGGAAGGCCCCGAGGTCGTGCCCATGACCGAGACGGAGCGGCACGTGATGCGGGCCGTGGACCTCTTCCCGGGTGCCTCGCCCAGCCAGATCGCCGACCGCGCCGGGCTCCAACGCACCAACGTCAGCACCGCCCTGCGCGGCCTCGAGGAGAAGGGCATGGTCTCCCGCCGCGCCACCGCCGGACGCGGCGTCGCCGTCCACCCGACCGAACGCGCCGCCGCCAACCTGCGGACGCTGCGCGCCGTCTGGGCCCGCGAGCTCGCCGAGGCCCTCGGTGAGGACCTCGGCGACGTCCACCGGTGCACCGCGCTGCTCGACCGCCTGGAGCGGCACTTCACCGCGGCGCGCTGAGCGTCAGCCGACGGAGACCCGCCAGCCCATCGGCGTCACGGCGGCGGCCGGGTGGAAGTACGTCGTGGTGCCGCCCGGCGACATGGCCACGATCATCCCGCCGATCTTCAGCCCGGCCGCGTCATAGGTGAAGACGTTGCCGCCGCTGTCGCCCAGCCGGGTCATGACGGCGCCGCTGACCAGCCGGTCGAGGCTGCACGTGGTGATGCCGTCGGTCATCAGGACGCAGAGGTTCGTCGCGTCGACCGTGCCCGAGCACACCTCGCCGCCGAACGCGCCGTTGGTGCAGAACGTCTGGCCGACCACGGAGGCCTTCGTCCCGCGGATGGTGTCACCGTAGTCGCTGGTCGACGGGCCCTTGTAGGTCCACGGCGTGAAGGTCCCCATGACGTACTCGACGTCCTTGCCGTTGTCCGTCAACGTCCGGCCGGTCACCGTGCCGATCGCGACGCCGTTGTTGGAGACGACCGCCGTGTTGGCGAAGCAGTGGCCCGACGTGACCATCCGGCGGGTGGCCGGCGTGCCGGGCACCTCGACGAAGAACCCGCCGGTGCAGGCCGTGCCGCCCGAGGTGATCCGGATCCCGGCGGCCCAGGGCTTCCAGTCGGCGGTCCGGCTCGCCCGGGTCGCCCGCGCGGCCTCGTGCAGGGCGACCCGGTCGCCGAACTCCGCCCGCGCGGCGGCCACCAGCCGCGGCGACAGCTCCGTCACGCCGACCGCGACACGGTTGTGGGTGACGTCGACGTACCACTCCGACAGTGACGCGCCGCCGGGCCGCCACTGGCCGACGCGTTGGCGCACCGCGTCCAGCTCGGCGAGGCTGTGGCTGACCGGGACGAGGTCGACCCGCCATCCCCGCCTGGCCTGTCCGGCGGCGCTGGAGCCCACCTTGGAGTGCGCCGCGGCCAGCCGGCCCGGTGCGTACCGGATGGTCAGGACGCTGCGGGCCTCGTCGACGCTCACCCCGCCGAAGGTCGCCAGGTCGGCGCCCGCGAGGGAGACGAGCTCGTCGGCCCGGGCCTGGTCGACGACCAGTGGTGACGGCGCCGCGCCGGCGGGCACGGCGGACGCCGCCGCACCCACGATGCCGACGAGCGCCGTCACGATGTACCGCCTGAACAGCGAACGCATGAGACCGCCTCCGGGAAAACATCGACGAGCATGGTTGCTCGGTGCACTCGATGGCACCACTCGGGTGCGTCCGGCGGTAGGGCACTCAGCGATCCTGTTGGCGATACGGCAAGCGGTACATCAGGCCGCCGTCACCGAGTCGATCACCTCGAACGCGGCGTCCGGCCGCCCGATGACGACGACGATGTCGCCGGCCCGGCACCGCAGGTCCTGCCCGGGGGAGGGCACGACGTGCTCGTCGCGGACCACGGCGATGACGGTCGCGCCGGCGACGCCGGTGCCGGTTAGGGGTCGGCCGACCCGCGGTGAGTCGGCCCCGATGAGGACCTGCAGCACCGCGACGCCGTCGGTGTGCCGGTCGAGGCGGGCGCAGTGCGTCATCGGGCCGGTCGTGCCGACCAGTTCGGCCACGGTACGGGCCTCCGCGGCGGTGAGCAGGACCCCGGTGAGGCGGGTGTCCGGGTCGGCCGGGTCGTACACGACGAGCTCCCGCCGGTCGTCGTCGTGCCGGATGACGCCGACGTGGTGCCCGTCCCGGGCGGCGAGCACGTGCAGCGTGCCGATGCCGGGCAGGGGAGCGCTGGTGGTGCGGGGGACGCTCCGCCGGGTGGCCATGCGCGGCGCCGGCGGCGGCGGTGGGGATCCGGGTCGGGGGCGCCGGCGTGCCGGCGTGATCGGCGGTGTGGGGTTCATGACGGACGACCTCCTGAGGGGTCAACGCGACGAGACCGTCGACCCCGGCGGGGTCGCGGCTGCGGACAACGTGGACGCTCAGGAGGTGGGCGGGCCCCGGCAGGTCGGCGCCGCCGCCGGCCGTCCGACGTGGACGGTGGCGGCGGCCGGGCCGCGGCACGCGGGCCCCAGGACGGGGTCGGCGTCGGCGACGGGTGGGAGCACGGCGAGCCAGTGCGGTGCGCCGGACCGCAGGTCCCGCGACTCGGGCAGCTTCCTGCCGTGCGGTGTCTCGGCACCGGCGGTGGCGATGGCGACCGTGCCGCGGGCGATCTGGAACGTGTCGCCGGGCAGCGCGTCGTGGGCCCGGGAGAGCCCGAGCAGCATGAGGCACGCGCTCAGCGCCAGGCCGACCGCGGTCGTGCGCAGGACGGGAGTGAATCTCATCCCGCACCTCCCGCCCGTCGGAACCGTCTACGCTACCAGGCGGAACGGGCGTGCGGGCGGGAGTCGCAAGTGGACAGTCAGGCGGTGCAGGGCACGCCGTTGACGTAGACGGTCGGCGGCGGGGTGGGCGGTGCGGTCCGGGTGCCGTACATGCCCACGGTCACCGAACCACCAGGCGGGATGACCCGGTTCCAGCTCGCGTGGGTGAGGGTGACCGCGGCGCCGGTCTGGCCGGAGGTGGCGTTCCAGGCCTGGGTGACGCGCTGGTCGCCGGGGAACGTGAAGGTGATGACCCAGTCGTAGATGGGCGTCGTCCCTGTGTTGGTGACCGTGACGTCGGCGACGAACCCGCTGGCCCACACCGATGTGTACGTGAACGTGGCGCGGCACGACAGCACCGGCGGTGCGCTGCTCGACGGGCTGCCCGGCCCGCCGGTCCCGCCGGTGACGACGACCGTGTTGGAGGCGATCGAGACGTTGCCGGCCGCGTCGCGGGCCCGGACGTAGAACTGGTCGCGGGGCGACACCACCGCGGCCGTGTACGTGGTGCCGGGGACCGTGGCCAGCAGCGTGGAGATGAACAGGCCGTCGAAGCGGTAGACGTTGTAGCCGGTGACCGCCACGTTGTCCGTGGAGGGCGACCAGGTCAGCGTGGTGCTGGGCCCGTTGGTCGGGTCGGCCCGCAGGCCGGTCGGCGCCGCGGGCGGCACGGTGTCCGGGCCGGTGTCGGTGACCGGCGTGACGACGACGACCGTGTTCGACCCGCCGGAGCGGTGGCCGAGGTCGTCGTGCGCCGAGACCTGGAAGGTGTACTGCTGGCCCGGCCGGATGTCGGTGGTGACGGTGGCCGTGGTGACGTCGCCGACGGCGATGACCCGGCCGTAGTCGTTGAACGCCGGCATGGACGTGATGTCGTAGCCGGTGACCGCGCAGCAGCCGCGGCTCGAGGCGGTCCAGGTCAGCGTCACCGACGTGGACGTGACGGCGGTCGCCCGCAGGTTCGTGGGCGGGGTCGGCGGGAACGGCGAGGTGTTGGGCGTCCCCGAGGTTGAGGGCACGGGCGGGGCGGGGGTGACCGCCACGCTGCCGTTGGCGTCGTTGACGGCAACCAGCAGGGCGCCGGCGAGCATGGCGGTGCCGGCGACGGACGCCAGCCGAAGCAGCGATCGAGTTCCGGGCATGGCCCGAGCCTGGCCCACCGCATCGACGACGGTCAACGGAATGCGTCGGCTGCCGGTGTACGGCCAGCGGCTGCGTGAAAGTTACGAGGCCTGACGGACGGGGGTGTCGGGAAGCCAGGCGTCGGCGAGGTCGCTGAGGGGGACGCCCAGGGCCTGGCTCAGGCAGACCACGGTGCCGAACGCCGGCGCCGGGAGGCGGCCCGTCTCGATCTTGCGCAGCGTCTCGGGGGAGATGCCGGCCGCCAGGGCCACCTCGACGAGGCTGCGGCCCGCCCGCGCGGCCCGCAGCGCCGCTCCGAGGCGCTGGCCCGCGGCGATCTGTTCGACGGAGAGTGGTTGGCGAACCATGCGAGCAGGATACCGCCCCGGACCGTGTGTGGTATAAAAATACCGCACACGGAAGTGGGGAGAGGTGTCGTGATCGAGCTCAAGTCCGCCGACGAGATCGGCCGGATGGCGGTGGCCGGGCAGTTCGTCGGTGAGCTGCTGGCGGAGTTGAGCGGCGTCGCCGCGGTCGGCGTCAACCTGATGGACGTCGAACACCACGCCCGCCGCCGGATCAAGGAGCGCGGCGCCGAGTCCTGCTACTGGGACTACGCCCCGTCGTTCGGCCGCGGCCCGTTCCGCAACGTGCTGTGCCTGTCCGTCAACGACGCCGTCCTGCACGGCCTGCCGCACGACTACGTGCTGCGCGACGGCGACCTGCTCAGCATCGACATGGCCGTCGGCATCGACGGCTGGGTCGCGGACTCCGCGCTGTCCTTCGTCGTCGGTACCCCCGACGCCGCCGACCTGAAGCTCATCGAGGCCACCGAGGTCGCCCTGGAAGCCGGCATCAACGCCGCCCAGCCCGGCGGCCGGATCGGCGACATCTCCGCCGCGATCGCCGAGGTCGCCCACTCCTACGGGTACAGCGTCAACGGCGAGTTCGGCGGCCACGGCATCGGCCGCACCATGCACGAGGCCCCGCACGTCGCCAACGTCGGCCGCGCCCGCCGCGGCATCAAGCTAGAGCCCGGCCTCACCATCGCGATCGAGCCCTGGTTCTGCCGCTCCACCGACAAGATCAAGTACGACCAGGACGGCTGGACCATCCGCTCCGCCGACGGCTCCCGCACCGCCCACTCCGAGCACACCGTGGCCGTCACGCCCTCCGGCCCGCAGGTCCTCACCCGCCGCCCCACCCCCGGCGCCCCGGCCGACTCCGCAACGACGGGCGCCACCGCCGCCTGACCTTCGGCGGCACACCCGGTCCCGCGACGGCCGGTGCGCCGCTGTCCGGCGTGGCGCCCGGTCCCGCGACGGCCGGTGCGCCGCTGTCCGGCGTGGCGCCCGGTCCCGCGACGGCCGGTGCGCCGCCGTCCGGCGTGGCCGGGCGAACACCGCCCGACGCCACCAGCCGGTGCCAGAGCAGCGCGGCGGCGACGGCGGCGAGCAGCAGCACGACGCTGCCCGCGATGTCGAGGACGTAGTGGTTGCCGGTGGTGAGGACGGTGGCGGCCATGAGCAGCGGGAAGAGCCACGGCAGCAGGGCCAGCCGCGGGCGGGCGGGGCGCAGCGCGGTCCAGGCGGCGTACGCGCACCACAGCGACCAGCCGACGTGCAGGCTCGGCATGGCCGAGTAGTGGTTCTGCCCGTTCGTGGTGTCGGTGGAGGCGTCGCCGAAGAGGTCGTACAGGGCGACAATGTCCACGACGCCGGGCAGGGCGAAGCGCGGCGGGGACATCGGCACCGCCCAGTAGACCGGCAGGATGAGCAGCAGCATCGCGACCATCGTGCGGCGGACGTGCCGGTAGACGGCGGCGTGGCGGAGGTACACCCACAGCAGGACGCCCGCGATCGCCAGGTAGTACAGGCGGTAGAAGTACACGGCGAGGTGGCTCAGGAGCAGGTGGCCGGCGAGCCAGTGGTTGGCGCCGCGCTCGACGCCGAGGTGCAGGCCGCGTTCGATCGACTGCAGGGCCACGGCGTTCGCCGTCGCGGCGGCGGCGTCCGTGCCGGCGGCCGCGTGCAGCCGGGTGAACGCCACGAGCAGGACCAGCAGGCCGACCACCTCAGGGAGGGCACGGGGCCGCCGCGGCCCATCGGCGCCGTGGAAGCGGTGCTCGGTCCCGGTGGCGCGCCGACTTACCCACCTTAGCACAGCCGAAAAAATCTTTTGTCGGTAATGCACCGACCGTAACGCACCCCTCGTCAGTGCGTCAAGTCGCCAAAAAGCGGCCGGCGAGGGTGCGTCGCCGGGTCCCCCGTTGAACCCGGCGAAGCGCCGTACGCAGTGCACTACGCCGTGGCGGCGGCCCGCAATCCGTTCGAACCTCGTCGAACGGTGCCAGGCGTGGCGCGAATCGGTAGAGTTCGACGGTGATCTCGGTGTCGGTCGGTGGTCCGGGCCTCGCATACGTGCGGCTGACGCCGTCGCCGGTCGCGGAGACCCTGGAGTGGCTGCGCCTGGCCGCGTGCGGCGAGCGGCACCGGGAGTTCGGCGACCCGGGCGCAGCGGCCCGCTTCGCGCTGCGGGACCGCGATGTCGCCCTGGTCGGCGCGGTCCTGCGCACCTACCGCCACTACGTCCCGGACCTGCTGATGCCGAGCCCGCCGGAGCAGGACTGGGACGCCGCCTGGCGGCAGCAGCTCGAGCAGGTGCGTGCGACGCCGGCCGCCGACGCCGCCCGGATGCTGCCCGGCACCCTGCCCCCGGAGGTGCGCGACGCGGTGCAGCGGGGCACGTTCGCCGGGCGGGCGGCCCGGGCGCTGCGCCACTTCTACGACACCGTTCTCGCCGAGCAGATCTCCACCGTCCGCGCCGCCATCGACGCCGAGGTCGCGATGCGCGCCCGGCTCATGGCCCGGCACGGCATCGGGCACGCCGTCAACGCGCTCCACCCGAAGATCCACTGGTCGGGCGCGGCGATCGACCTGCGGGTGGCGTTCCGCGAGACGTGGGACCTGTCGGCCACCGGCCTGCCGCTGGTGCCGTCGCTGCTGGGCCGCCCGGGACTGAACATCCAGCTGGGCGACCCCGCCAACTCGTTCGTGCAGTACGCGCTGCGGGCGACACCCGCCCCGTCGGCCCAGGTGCAGGGCCCGGTCCAGCTCTTCGGCGCGCACCGGGCCGCGATCCTGCGCGACCTGGACGTGCCGCGCTCCACGACCGAGCTCAGCCGGCGGCACCGGCTCAGCAAGTCGACGGTGTCCTACCACCTCGCCGCGCTGCTCGGCGCGGGCCTGCTCGTCCGCGCCCGCGAGGGCAAGGCCGTGCACTACAGCCGCAGCCGCGACGGCGACCAGATGATGGCGCTCCCGGTCGCCCAGAACTAGCCGTCACTCTCGCAGGCTCGCGGCCAGCGTGGTGACCTCGGCGGCGGTGGGCAGGCTGGCGCGGGCACCGACGGCCCGGGTCGCGAGGGCGCCGGCGGCGCAGGCGAGCCGGATGGCGTCGTCGAGGTCGCGGCCCGCGTCGAGGGCCCAGGCGAGCGCGCCGCAGAACGCGTCCCCGGCGCCGGTGGTGTCGACCGCCCGCACCGGATGGGCGGGGAATTCCGTGATGCTGTCCGGCCGGTGTACCCGGCAGCCGGCCGACCCGAGCGTGACGACCACGGCACCGACACCCCGGGCCAGCAGGGTCTCGGGCGGGCCGAGCAGCGCCAGCTCGTGCTCGTTGGGCACCAGGACGTCGACGTTCGCGAGCAGCGACGACGGCAGCGGGCCGGTCGGCGCGGGGTTGAGCACGAAGGTCCAGCCCGCCGCGGCCGCCCGCCGGCCCGCCTCGGCGACGGTCTCCAGGGGCACCTCGAGGCTGGCCAGGAGGACGCCGGCGCCGGTGAGCTCGCCGACATCGTCCGGCGCCAGGTTGGCGTTGGCGCCGGGGACCACAGTGATCGCGTTCTCGCCGCGGGCGTCGAGCATGACGACGGCGAGCCCGGTCGGCGCCAGGTCCTGCCGGACCCGCGTCACGTCCACACCGTCGAGGCTGCCGTAGTCGAACCCGGCGCCGACCCGGGCGACGAGCGCGCACGCCCCGCCGAGCCGGCTCACCGCGACGGCCTGGTTGCCGCCCTTGCCGCCCGCCACGGTCGTCGACCCGGTGGCGATGATCGTCTCGCCGGGCGGCGCGATCCGCGGCGTGTGGACGACGAGGTCGATGTTGACCGCGCCGACGACCAGCACGCTCATCCGACCCCGCCGTCCCCGCGCGCGACGTTCGTGACGCGAGATGTGTCTGCGATGTCCACCCCGCGATCATCCTCCACGAGGAGCGCCCGGCGTTTGCCGGTGCTGATGACGGATGGGGTGATCAGTCCACCGTCAGGCGGTCTGGTACCAGATCTCGAGGAGGGCACCGGTCGGCGCGAACTTCTTCCACTGCATCTGGTCGTTCTCGTCCAGGGCGCGGAGACCGAACGTGATGTCGGCGCCGGCCCCGGCGGCCTTCTGCTGGACGGCGTTGGTCACGCCGCCGTTGAACGTGACCGCGTGCGGCGCCTGCCCGCAGGTGGTGTTGGCCGACGTGGAGACCGACGCCACCTTGGTCTGCCAGTAGCCGAGCGAGTTGGCCCAGGTGGTCGTCGCCGGAGCGGTCAGGTCCTGGGTCTTCCACAGGTCGACCGGCGTCGCGGCGCACGAGGCCGAGTGGTTGAGCGTCAGCGTGACGGTCGCGTTGAGGATCTGGGTGCCGGCGACCGGGGCCAGGCCGTCGAAGCGGACGAACGACCGCCACACCCGAGAGGTGCCGTACTCCCGGCCGGAGCGCATGGCGTCCCGGTTGGTCGTCCAGAACGAGGTGGTCGGGTAGCCGCTGGACACCTGGGTCCACGCGTACGTCGTCACGTACAGCACGGCGGTGCCGTCGGCCTGCACCTGCAGGCTGCTCGTGGCGGAGCGGTGGTCGAGCGCCTCGACGGTGATCCCGCAGGCCTTCGCGGCCGCTGCGGCCGCCGCCTCGGTCGGCGCGACCGGGGAACAGGAGGGTGCCGCGTGGCCCGCGGCGGGCGTGAAGAGCACCGACGCGGCAACGGCCGCCACCGCGAGCAGGCTCTGGGCAGACTTCTTCCAGACAGGCGTCATCGAATCCCCCGTGGATCGCTTCGGCCACCGGCGCGCGGCCGCGCTTCAGCGCATCGCCCCCGGTGGATGTCGATGCTCAACGTAGGTCAATGCCTCCGCCGTATCAAGAGGGTCCCGGCAAACTTCGACGGAACCCTATGCCGTCAGGTCCGGTCGTCGGCGCGGAAGCGTAGGGCGTACTGGCCGGCCGGGACGGCGGCGAGCATGGTGATCGCGAGGAGCAGGACCGCGAGCAGGGGCTGGCGGCTGTGAAGGTACGGGCCGGCGGCGAGCACGGCCACGACCACCGAGGCGAGCAGGCCGCCGCCGGTCAGCACCGCCCAGGTCTGGCGGCCGGTGCGGACGGCGAGCGCGAGCGCGGCGGCGCCGGCGAGGAGGGCGAGGACCCAGCTGATCTGCCACGGCTGCGGGCCGACGTGGTTGCCGGGCCAGTCCACGACGCCCAGGCCGAGCATGCCGCGGTGGATGTTGCGGCCGGGTCCGGACGCGTCGATGACGGTGATCGGCGTGAACGGCGAGAACTTCGCGCGGACCGGGTTGGCGGGGCCCAGGACCATGGTCGCGGTGCTGGCGACCGCGAGCAGGACGGCGGTGACCGCGGTGGCGAGCAGCGCCGGCCGGACGCGGTGCGGTGCCGGTAGGCCGGTGCCGCGGACCGCGAACCACGCGACCGGTGCGGCGCCGGCGAGCAGGCACAGCACGGCGGTGAAGGCAGGCCCGGGTGCGCCACCGGCGGTGGTGGCGTCCCGGAGCCAGCCGAGTAGGTCGTGCCGCTCGACGCTGCCGTCGCCGTCGTGGACGAACCGTGTCGCGCGCAGGAGCAGCACGGTGCCGGCCGCGGTGGCCGTGAGCGCCGCGGCCCAGGGCCAGGAGCGGGCCCGTGCCGCCAGCGCGGCGGCGATGAGGGCGAGCAGCGGCAGCGCCGCCGCGTACGCGACGCCCTCCACGGTGATCCCGAAGCCGGCGGAGCCGGGCGAGCGGGCCTCGAGGTCGCCGAACAGCGTCCGGAACTGCGCCATCTGCACCACGGTGAGCAGCACGGCGACGCCGGCGGCGGTGAGCAGCACCGGGTGCGCGACCCGCCGCCGCGCCGCCGCGACCGGCTCCTCCGGCGAAGGGCCGGCCGGGACGCCGACACGACCGGCCGGAGCAGCCGTGGGAGCTTCGACCGGGACGCCGTCACGACCGGCGGGAGCAGCCGTGGGAGCTTCGACCGGGACGCCGTCACGACCGGCGGGAGCGGCCGCGGGAGCTTCGACCGGGGCGCCGTCACGACCGGCGGGAGCGGCCGCGGGAGCTTCGACCGGGGCGGTGGCGGGGTCAACCGGCGCGACCGGCGGTGGCGGCGGGGGAGGGGCGGCCGCCCGTACAGTGCGATCGACCGGAAGCGGAGCCGCCGCCGCGGGCGTGGGAGCGGCGCCCACGGTGTGGACGCTGCCGTTGGCGACGACGAGCTCGGGCTGCTCCAGCACCACCGGCGCCACCCCCAGCGCCCGGTGCAGCAGCGTGGCGACCAGCGGGATCCGGCTCGACCCGCCGACGAGGAACACCCCGGCGAGCCGGTCGGCGGTGACCCCGCTGGTGAACAGCGTCGCCGTGGTGAGCGTGACGGTGCGCTCCAGCCACGGCCGGACGAGCGTGTCGAGCTCGTCGCGGGTCAGGTGCAGGTCGGCGTCGAAGAGCGGCACGCTCAGCCCGGCGTTGCTGCCGCGGGTCAGTTGTTCCTTCACGGCCCGGGCGTCCTCCCACAGCGCCGCCCGGTGCCGCCGGTCGACGGCGGAGCCGGGCGAGGCGAGCCGTTGCCACAGCGCGGGATCGCGGTCCGCGACCTGCCGGCGGACCCAGTCGACGACCACCGCGTCGAGGTCCACGCCGCCGACGTCGTCGAGGCCGTCGGCGGCCACGACGTCCCACGTGTCGCCGCCGGTGCGCCGCACGACGCTGATGTCGAACGTGCCGCCGCCGAAGTCGTACACGACCATCGTGCTGCCGACGTCGACGCGGTGGCCGAGCACCGTGGTGAACGAGACGGCGGCCGCGACCGGCTCCGGCACCAGTCGCGGCGCGGGCAGGCCGGCCGCCGCGGCCGCGTCGACGAGGAGCTGCCGCCGTCGCGGCCCCCAACCGGCCGGGTGCGTCAGGACGAGCCCTGACGGTGTCGCGCCGCCGAGGGTACGGGCGGCCTCACCCCCGGCCCGCCGCAGCACCGCGGCGATCGCGTCACGGACGGGCACCTCGGCGTCGCCGAGCAGGAGCGCGCCGTCGTCGACGCGGCGCTTCGGGTGCGGCTCGTAGGCCGCCGGGTCGAGCCGCGCGCCGCGCTGCGCGTCGCGCCCGACGAGGAGCTCGCCGCCCTCGGCGTGCACCCCGGACGGCAGCAGCGGCGAGGCGTCGAAGAGCAGCAGCTCGACGGCGCGGTGCGGGTCGGCCCGGGCGAGCGCGGCGACGGTGTGCGATGTGCCGAAGTCGATGCCGAGCGTCTCCCCGTCAGACATGCACCGAGCCTGTCGACCGACGTTGCTGGACGGCGAGCGTCAAACCCGCCGCCGCGCCCAGCGTCGCGGCCCCGCCGTGGACGTCGCCGAGGACGAGGAGCACGAGCGCCGCGACGAGGCTCACCGTCCCCAGCGCCCGGACCTGGAGCGAGGTGCGGAGCACCAGCGCCGCCGCGGCGAGGGACGCGGCGAGGCCGAAGTCGACCAGCGAGCTGCCCGCGCCGACCGGCAGGACGACGAGCCCCCACAGCCCGCCGAGCACCTGCACGGTGCCGGCGAGCGCGAGCCACCGCGCCGTGCCCCAGCGGCGCTCGGCGAAGGTGCCGAGGACGGCCAGCGCGACCAGGTTGAAGACGGTGCCGGTCCAGCCGCTGTCCTGCACGACGAACGAGCTGACGAGCCGCCACACCTGCCCGTCCGCGATCGCCGCCCGGTCCCGCCGCAGCGCCTCGAACAGCCCCGGCGCCACCGTCAGCTGCAGCCCCGACACGACCGCGACGACCGCCATCGCGGCCAGCGTCGCCACCGGCACCTTCGCGGGCCCGGCCGGGCGCGGCAGGCCCGCCCCGGCCCACCCGGCGGTGACGAGCAGCGCGACGTAGAGGACCGCCATCCGGCACCCCGAATCAGTGGGCGAGCGCGACGACCGTGTGGGCGACGCGTTCCAGCAGGTGTTCGTCGTACGGCAGCCACGGCACCGCCGAGGCGGGGACCCGGTGCCGCGCGTCGGCGGTGACCGGGTCGCCGTCGCGGGTGACGCGGGCGGTGGCGAGGTGCACGGCGTAGGGGCCGACGTGGACGTGCCGGTCGCCGAACGACACGCCATCGACGCCGGCGAGGATCCGGCGCAGTGCCGCGCGGCGCATCCGGGCCGTCTCGCCGAGGGGCCGGTCGGCGAGCCTGGTGAGCGTCTGCCAGCGGGCGTCGTCGCGCAGCTGCGGGTCGTCGTCGAGGCCGAACGCGGCCACGCTGACGAGCAGGTCCACGCTGCGCAGCGCCTCCGACACGAGCACGGGCGGCGCGTCGGCGAACCGGGCGGGGCGCCACTGGCCGCCGTCGCGGTGCTGGAGGTCCAGCGCGCCGGTGAAGCCGAACCCCGACGCGCCCCGGTGCAGCGGCCCGTCGACGGCGAACGCGACCCGCCACCGGCCCAGGTCGCGGCGGAGCAGCCCGGCGCCGTGCTCGCCGCGCCAGCCGTCGCGCACCGCCACGCCGAGCAGCGGGCGGATCGCCACCGCGTACCCGCCGAACATGTCGGTCGCGGTGCCGTCGCCGGCCGTGTAGTGCTCGCGGAACGCCTGCCGGACCGGCTGCGTCAACCGCCGCTCGACGACCGCGTCCCGCCAGGCGGCCCGGTCCGCCGCGCCGGCCCGCGCCGGGTGCCACAGCCGCACCCGCCCGCCCCGCGGCGGCGCGCCGAGGGCGGCCTCCCACCGGCCGGGCGCGGTCTCGGCCTCCCAGATCAGCCGCGCGGCGAGGTCGCCGGGCACGTCGGCCTGCCACCGCTCCCACGGGAAGCTGACGTCGCCGAGGTACCCGCCCTCGAGGGCGTGGGTCATCGTCGTCAGCTGGGCCCGGGTCGGGGCGGCGCCGGCGGGCAGGCGCAGCGCGATCGCGGGCCGCCGGGCGAGGCCCTGCTCCGCGACGGGCACCAGCCGGTCGAGCTTCTTGACGAGACCGGCGTGGCGGGCCGCGGTGCGGGCCGCCCGCAGCGCCGCCACCGACTCGGGCGTCGGCCAGGCCGCCACCGCCTGGGCGAGGGCGTGGCCGGCCGCCTGGGACGGCGCGGTCCTCGCCGAGGTCGGCGCCACCACGGCGCCGGGCAGCAGCCGCTGCAGCACCTCGCCCGCCCAGGGCTCGTCCCGCAGCAGCGCGACCTGGCACGCCCGCCAGAGCACGTCGACCTCGAGGGGCGTGAACGCCTTGTCCGCCGCGTACCCGGTCCGTCCACTGTGGATGTCGGCGATGCGCGGGCCGGCGGTCTCCAGCGCGGTGCGGGCGAACGGCACGTACCCGGGGAGGCCGGCGAGCCGGTCGACGATGTCGGGCAGCGCCGCCACCCCGCCCATGTCCCGGTGCCGGCCGGCCTCGGCCACCACCGCCCGCCCGGCCACGTCCAGCGCGAGCACCTCCTCGACCTCGGCGGCCGCGAGTGGGTCGCCGGCCAGGTCCGCCCGGACCTCGGCGCTGACGGCCGCGTCGACGGCGGGCCCGGCCAGGGCGGCGAGCACGAGCCTGCCGAGCCCCCGGGCGTCGCGGGCCAGCACCGCCGCCGGTGCGGCGAGATCGGGCGGGAGCGGGCCGGTGCAGCGCAGTACCGCGGCCACCGCCACGCCGGGGGTGAACCCACGCTCCGCGACGGTGTGGAACAGGTCGGCGCACGCGGCCGGGGTGAACGCCGGCGAACGCTCCTGGACCGCGAGCCGCACCGCGCCGGCGGCCATGACCGCCGGCGGTGCCGCCTCTGCGACCACCTGCCACGCCGCCACGAACAGGGCGCCGAGCTCCTCGTCGCCGACGCGGCTCAGGTCCGGGGGCTCGCCGGTGAACCGCGGGTCGTCCGGGGCGGGCCCCGTCATGGCCTGGAGCAGCCGTTGCGCGTAGGGACCGAGCGTCACGCCGGTGGAGTGTAGAGGCCGACGAGCCGGGCGACGGCACCCCGGTCTCCGTCGATGTCCGCGGCGTCGAGGCCGAGGCCCTCGAAGAGGATGTGGGTCCACGCGGTCGAGTCGGCGGTCACGGTCGCGGCTGGGTCCCGGATCTCGCCGGTCCGCACGTGTACGGCGCCGCCCTCGGCCACGGTGTGGAAGACACGGACGGGCGGGTGGGCGCGGCGGGCGTCGTGGAGGCGCAGCACGACTGCCGGCACCTCGCCCGGCGCGTCCGGGGCCATCGTCCGCATCGCGAGGACGACCGCGTCGGGCGTCATACCGCCGGTCGTGGCCGGGTCCGGTCCGGCCGAATACCAGCGGCCGAGGGCCGCCAGGACACCCTCCAGCTCGCGGCCCCACGCGGTGGCGACATACGCCCGGGTGCGGGCGAGGTCGGGCAGCACGACGTGGTCGACGATGCCGGCCTGCCGCAGGGACCGCAACCGCTCGGTGAGGACGGCGGGAGTGATGCCACGGACCGCGTCCTGCAGGTCCCCGAAACGCTTCGGGCCGAGGATCAGCTCCCGCACGATGATGAGCGTCCACCGGTCGCCGACGAGGTCGAGCGCGTTCGCGGCGCGGCACGCGTCGCCGTGGTCGCCGTAGCCCTGCCTGACCGGCACGTGCGTCTCACCCCTCCCGGCTCCGGCTCACCCTGGCTCATTCTGGCTCGCCCGGACTCACTCTGGTGAACATAGGTTCGACTATGTTTAGGATAGTGGACATGACCGCTTCCCATGATGTGACGCCCGCCCCGGCGGTCGTGGACCGCGCGACCTGGCTGCGCGAGCGGGAAGGCCTGCTGGCCCGCGAGAAGGCCCACACCCGCGAGGGCGACGCGATCGCCGCGGCGCGCCGCCGCCTGCCGATGACCGAGGTCACGCCGACCTCCCTGGTCGGGGCCGGCGGACCGACCCCGCTCGCCGACATCTTCGCCGGCCGCGACCAGCTGGTCGTCTACAAGCACATGTGGCACCTGGACAAGCCGTTCGAGGACCAGTGCGAGGGCTGCACCGCCTCCATCTGGGACTTCCACGACGCCGCCTACCTGGAGGAGCGCGGCATCTCGTTCGCCGTCTTCGGCGAGGGCCCGTATTACCAGATGGCCCCGTTCCGGGAGTTCATGGGCTACACCCACCGCTGGTATTCGACCTACGGCATCGACGACCCCGCCTACGCCGGCGGCGGCGTCATCGCCTGCTACCTGCGCCAGGGCGACCGGTTCTTCCTCACGTACGAGACCACCGGCCGCGGCGTCGAGGCCATCATGGGCTCGCACAAGCTGCTCGACATGACCGCCTACGGCCGCCAGGAGACCTGGGAGTCGTCCCCGGACGGCTGGCCCCAGGAGCCGACGTACACCAGGTGGCGCCGCGACGGCCGGCCCGTGCCCCAGTGGACCAGGCCGTCCGTGACCCCGGTCGGCGACCGGCCGGAGCCGCACTGCCACTGAGCCCGGCGTCCGTGGAAGATGCCGGGTTCTTCCGGCGTGCCTATTGACAAAAAAATCTTGTACGTAAAGACTTGGCTTGTCATGAGAGACGTCGTCTACCTCGACCAGATCGAGCAGGCTGAGGCCCTGCTCAAGCCGCAGCGGATCGACGTGCTGCGGCGGCTCGCCGAGCCCCGGTCCTGCACCGAGGTCGCGGTCGAGCTCGACCAGACCCCGCAGCGGGTCTACTACCACGTGAAGCGCCTGGTGGAGGCCGGCCTGGTCAGTCAGGTCGCCGAGCGCCGGGTGCGCGGGATCCACGAGGGGATCTACCAGGCGGCGGGCCGGTCCTACTGGCTGTCTCCGGGCCTGGTCGGCCGGATCGGGCTGCGCCAGGCCCGGGACCTGCTCAGCCTCGGCCACCTGGTCGACCTGATGGAGGAGGTGCAGGCGGACATCGCCGCGCTCGACGTCACCCGTCCGGACCTGCCGTCGATCGGCGTGTCGGGCGAGATCAAGGTGCGCCCGGACCAGCGCAAGGCGTTCCTCGAAGAGCTCCAGCAGACGCTGCAGGACTTGTTCACCCGCTACGGCGGCGCCGAAGGCGACGGTTTCCGCCTGGCGGTCGCCTGCTACCCGAAGGAAGACCCCGCGGACCGCGCCTGACCCGCGCCCGGCCGCGGCCGCTCAGGCGCCCGCGCCGCCCTGCCACACCCGGGCACCCGCCGGTGACCCGCTCACGGCGGGGCGTCGGCCGGTTGAGGCGGGGATGGCAGGGTGACGGTGACCGTCAGGCCGCCGGCGTCCTGCGGCTCGGCGACGACCGTGCCGCCGTGGGCGCGGACGATCGACCGGACGATGGCGAGGCCCAGGCCGGTGGAGCGGCCGCCCGCCGGGCGGTCGGCGGACAGCCGCTGGAACGGCTCGAACAGGCGGTCGACCTCCGCCGGCGGGATGGCCGGGCCGCTGTTGCGGACCACCACGACCGCCGGACCGTCGGCGCCCCCGCCGCCGGGGGCGCCGGTCGTCACGTCGACCCAGCCGCCGGGGACGTTGTGCCGGACCGCGTTGTCGACCAGGTTGCGCACCAGCTGGTCGAGCAGGGCGGGATCGCCGAGGGCGGGCGCCGGGAGCAGGTCGGTGGTGACGGTCAGGTCGGCGGCCACGGCCTCGGGGTCCGCGTCGCCGAGCGCGGTGGCGGCGGCGAGCGCCAGGTCGTGCGGCTCGCGGGTGACGGCGCCGCTGTCGCTGCGGGCCAGGGCCAGCAGGCCGTCCAGCAGCCGCTCGGCCCGGCCGGTCGCGGTGAGCACGCGGGTCGCCATCGCCTGCCACTGCTCGGG
The DNA here is from genome assembly GCF_040674675.1 of Dactylosporangium sp. NPDC049742. Classification (NCBI taxonomy): domain Bacteria; kingdom Bacillati; phylum Actinomycetota; class Actinomycetes; order Micromonosporales; family Micromonosporaceae; genus Dactylosporangium; species Dactylosporangium sp. NPDC049742. The sequence continues at coordinate 28,242 of NZ_JBFANF010000069.1, forward strand.
TGTGCTCTGCCGCTTGGCGAGCAGGACCTCCGCGCCCGTCCGCACGATGGCGAGGGGGGTCCGCAGCTCGTGCGAGGCGTCGGCGACGAACCTCCGCTGGCTGTTGAACGACCCCTCCAGCCTGGTCACCATCGCGTCGAAGGTGTCGGCCAGCTCCTTGAGCTCGTCGTCCGGCCCGGCCAGCGCGACCCGCTCGTGCAGGTGGTCCTGCGAGATCCGCCGGGTGGTGGTGGTCAGGGTGCGCAGCGGCCGGAGCATGCGGCCGGTGACGATCCACGAGACGCCGACCCCGGCGACGAACGTCAACGCCAGCGCCAGCGCCGACATCTCCCCGGTGTGCAGCAGCTCCTGCCGGCGCAGCCGCTCGTTCTCCGCCAGCTCCCGCCGGACCGACTCGAGCTTGTCGGCTCCCTCCGGATTGTCGGCGGGCGCCTGGATCTCGGCGACCTCGGCCGCGGTCGGGCCGTGCACGTTGGTGTAGAGGCTGTTGTACAGCAGCGCGTAGTTGAGCGCGAGCAGCCCGGCGCAGGTGAGGACCAGCATCACCGCGTACACCAGGGTGAGCCGCAGCCGGATCGAGCGGCGGGGCCGGTGCGTCCTCACAGCCGGTACCCCGCGCCGACGAGCGTCTCGATCAGCGGCGGGTCGCCGAGCTTCTTACGCAGCCGCGCCACGGTCACCCGGACGGTCGCGGTGAACGGGTCCGCGTGCTCGTCCCACGCCCGCTCCAGGAGATCCTCGGCGCTGACCACGGCGCCGGCGGCGGACATCAGGATCTCCAGCACGGCCAGCTCCTTCGTGGTGAGCGGGATGATGCGCCCGCCGCGGGTCACGACCCGCCGCCCGGTGTCGAACGTCAGGTCGGCGCGCCGCAGCACCCGCGGCGCGTTGTTGGCCCGCCGCGCCAGCGCCCGGATCCGCAGCACCAGCTCGTCGAAGACGAACGGCTTCGGCAGGTAGTCGTCGGCGCCCAGGATCAGACCGGCGACCCGGTCCGCCGCCTCACCCGCGGCGGTGAGCATCAGCACCCGCGCATCGCTGCCGCCCGCGGCGAGCGCCGTGCAGACCTGGTCGCCGTGCAGCAGCGGCAGGTCCCGGTCGAGGACCACCACGTCATACCGGTTGGCGCCGGCCTTGTGCAGCCCGTCCAGCCCGTCGCCGGCCACGTCGACCGCCATGCCGTGGTCGCGCAGCCCGTCGGCGACCTGCTCGGCCAGCAGCGCCTCGTCCTCGATCAGCAGCACCCGCACCGGACCGTCCTTTCCCTGCCATTGTCGGCGGACGGGGATAACACCAGCGTTACAGACGCTGTGACGCCCGCGTTGCCGGTCCGCTGCTGCACTGGCCGCCATGAGAACGAGACTCCTCGCTCGGGCCGTGCTGCCGCTCCTGCTCGCCGCCTTCGCGGGCGCCTGCTCGAAAGCCGGCAGCGACGACGGTGTCGCCACCGTCGACGGCACGTCCAGGCCCAGCACGACCGCGACCGGCAGCCTGCAGGAGCAGGCGATCGCCTACACGCGGTGCATGCGCGAGCACGGCGTCCCGCTCAGCGACCCGGAGGTCAGCGCGTCGAGCATCCGGATGGGCCCGGTGGACAAGGCCGCCGTCGGCAACGACAAGCTGATGGCCGCGGAAGCGGCGTGCGCGCCGCTGCTGCCGCAGCTCCCGCCGGCCGAGGCGGCGGCGAAGGTGGAGAAGTCCCGGGAGTTCTCGCGGTGCATGCGGGCGCACGGGTTCCCGGACTTCCCCGACCCCGAGGCCGACGGCCACATCGCCGACGTGCCGCTCGCGATCCGCGACGACCCGCGGTACATCCCGGCCAAGCAGCTGTGCGACGACCACGTCCGGTCCTACACCCCGAGCCCCGCGGTGACCCGGTGAGCCGGCGCGGGCAGGCGGCCGCGGTCGCCGGGGTCGTGGGCGCGGCCACGGCGGCGGCCGTCGGGCTCGCCGGCTTCCAGTTCGGCGGCGGCGACACCGGCACCCCGGACGCGTCGGACCTGCCGCCGGCCACCGCGCAGGTGACCCGCACGACGATGCTGGACACCGACGACGAGCCCGGCAGCCTCGGCTACGGTCCCGCCACGGCCCTCGCGGGCCGGATCCCGGGCGTGCTCACCCAGCTGCCGCAGGCCGGCGACGTCGTCGACCGCGGCCAGCCGGTGTACCGCGTGGACGACGCGCCGGTCGTGCTGCTGTTCGGGGACGTCGCCGCGTACCGGACGCTGGCCCCGGGGGTCGTCGGCGCCGACGTCCGGCAGCTGGAGACGAACCTGCGGGCGCTCGGCTACACCGGGTTCACGGTCGACGACAGCTTCTCGGCGACGACGGCCGCCGCGGTACGCCGCTGGCAGCAGGCGAACCACCTGCCGCAGACCGGGCAGGTCGAGCTCGGCCGGGTCCTGTTCGCGCCCGGGGCGATCCGTGTCGACACCGTCACCGCCGGCGTCAACGGGTCCACCGGCGACGGCGACGAGGTGCTGCGGTTCACCGGCACCGGACGGGAGATCACCGTCAAGCTGGAGGTGTCGAAGCAGCGCCTGGCCCGCAAGGGCGTCGCCGTCCAGGTCCAGATGCCCGACGGCAGGACGGTGCCCGGCCGGGTCGAGCGGGTGTACACGGTGATCGAGCAGCAGGACGGCCCGCCGCTCACGAAGATCGAGGCGATCGTGTCGCTGGGCGACCCGTCGGCCGCGACCGGCGTCGAGGCGGCCGTGGTCACCGTGACGTTCACCGCCGCCGAGCACAAGGACGTGCTGACCGTGCCGGTCGCGGCGCTCGTCGCGCTCGCCGAGGGCGGCTACGGCCTCGAGGTCGTCGAAGGCTCCGGCACCCGGTACGTGCGGGTGGAGACCGCCCTGTTCGCCAACGGCCGGGTCGAGGTCACCGGCGACGGCCTGCGCGAGGGCATGACCGTGGGGATGCCGCGATGATCGAGCTGACCGGCGTCACCAAGGAGTACCCCGGCGGGGTCCGGGCGCTCGCCGGGATCACGCTGCGCATCGGCGCCGGCGAGCTGGTCGCCGTGGTCGGCCCGTCCGGCTCCGGGAAGTCGACGATGCTGCACATGCTGGGCACCCTCGACCGGCCCACCTCGGGCACGGTCGCCGTCGACGGGCACGACGTGTCGCGGCTGTCGGACCGGCAGCTGTCGGCGCTGCGCGCGAGCCGGATCGGCTTCGTGTTCCAGCAGTTCCACCTCGCCGCCGCGGTGCCCGCGCTCGACAACGTCGCCGACGGGCTGCTCTACGCGGGTGTTCGGGTGAAGGAGCGCCGCCGGCGCGCGGAGGCGACGCTGGAGCGGGTCGGACTCGGGCACCGCCTCGACCACGAGCCGCACGAGCTGTCCGGCGGCGAGCGGCAACGGGTCGCGATCGCCCGCGCCGTGGTCGGCGGTCCGGCGCTGCTGCTCGCCGACGAGCCGACCGGCAACCTGGACACCGCGTCCGGGCGGGGCATCCTGGCGCTGCTGCGGGAGCTGCACGCCGGCGGCACCACGGTCGTCGTCATCACCCACGACACCTCGGTCGCCGCGGCATGTGACCGGCAGATACACCTTCGCGACGGCAGGGTGGCGGACCGGTGACCGGGCCCCGCCTCAACCCTGCCCGCCTCGCCGTGCGGGACGTGGTCCGGGTCGGCGCGGCCGGCCTGCGCACCCGGCCCACCCGGGCGCTGCTGTCGGCGCTCGGCATCGCGATCGGCATCGCCGCGATGGTCGCGGTCGTCGGCATCTCCTCCTCGTCCCGGGAACAGCTCGACCGGCAGCTCGCCGCCCTCGGCACCAACCTGCTGACGGTCGCGCCCGGCCGCACCGTCGAGGGCGACGCGGCGAAGCTGCCCGCCGAGGCCGAGGCGATGATCGCGCGGATCGGCCCGGTCACCGGCGTCTCGGCGACCGGGAAGGTCACCGGCGCCAAGGTGTACCGGACGGACCGGATCAACCGGGCGGAGACCAACGGCCTCACCGTCCTCGCCGCGCGGGAGAGCCTGCCGCGGACCGTCGGTGCCACGGTGCGCGGCGGCACCTGGCTCAACGGCCTGACCGGCCGGTACCCGGCGGCGGTGCTGGGCGCGGCGGCCGCGGAACGGCTCGGCGTCGGGCGGGCCAGCCCCGAGGTGGAGATCCTGGTCGGCGGCGAACGGTTCACCGTGATCGGTGTGCTGCGCCCGGTCGCGCTCGCCCCCGAGCTGGACGCGGCGGTGCTCATCGGCTGGGACGTCGCCGCCACCGCGTTCGGCTTCGACGGCCGGGCCGGCACCGTCTACGCGCGGACCCGCGACAGCCAGATCGAGGCGGTCCACGGCGTCCTGGCCGCGACCGCCAACCCGCAGGCGCCCGGCACGGTCGCGGTGTCCAAGCCGTCGGCCGTCCTCGCCGCCCGCCGGGCCGCCGACACGACGCTCAACGGCCTACTCCTCGGCCTCGGCGCGGTGGCCCTCCTGGTCGGCGGCGTCGGCGTGGCCAACACGATGGTCATCTCCGTCCTGGAGCGCCGCGCCGAGATCGGCCTGCGTCGCTCGCTCGGCGCCACCCGCGGCCAGATCCGCCTGCAGTTCCTCGTCGAGTCGCTGCTGCTGTCGACCATGGGCGGCCTCGGCGGGGTGGTGCTCGGCGTCGCCGTCACCGCCGGCTACGCCACCTACCAGGCGTGGCCCTCGGTCGTCCCGGCGTGGGCGACCGCCGGCGCGGTCGCGGCGACGATGCTCGTCGGCGGGGTCGCCGGCCTGTACCCGGCGGTCCGCGCCAGCCGGCTGTCACCGACCGAGGCGCTCGCCGCGCCCTGAGCCACAGTTCGCAGCGGCCGGGCATAGCGGCCCGGCCGCACGGGTACGGTCACTCTGATCGCCAGATCGCTGCGGGGAGGGCACCCGGGTGCGGTACGGGCCGCACTGCCACCTCGACGGCACGGTCGCGGCCCAGGCCGCCGGCAACCTCGAGGACGGTGGCCATGCTGGAGCGGGTTGACTACGACGTACGGCAGCACGCGGTGTACTCGGCCGGGCGGGCGCTGCCGGAGGGGACCGCGGGGCTCTGGTCCGGGGTGTTCGCCAGGTGGGCGGGCGCGCCGAACCCGTTGACGGCGCTGGACCTGGGTTCGGGCACGGGCCGCTTCACCCCGATCCTCGCGGACACCTTCGGCGGCCAGGTCTACGGCGTCGAGCCGTCGGAGCGGATGCGGGAGCAGGCGGCCCCCCACCCGCGCGCGCAGTACCTGGCGGGCAGCGCGGAAGCGATCCCGCTGCCGGACGGCTCCTGCGACGTCGTGCTGCTGTTCCTCGTCTTCCACCACATCGTCGACCGGCCCCGCGCGGCGGCGGAGATCCGCCGGGTGCTGCGCCCGGGCGGGCGGGTCCTGATCCGCAGCGCCTTCTCCGACCGCCTGCCCGACCTGTACTGGCACCGGTTCTTCCCGAGCGCCCGCGACGTCGAGCGGCGCATGTTCCCGACGGTCGCCGAGGTGACCGGCCTGTTCGAGGACGCGGGCCTGACGGTCCTCGGCCTCGACCGGATCCGCGAGACGGTCGCCACCGACCTCGCCGCCTACGCGCGGCGGCTCAGCCTGCGCGCCATCTCCACCTTCGAGCACCTGACCGAGGAGGAGACCCGGCTCGGCTTCGCGGCCCTGGACCGGGCGGTCGCCGCCGGGGACGACCCGGGCCGCATCACGATGGACAGCGACCTGCTCGTTCTCGGGAATTCCTGAGAAACCTGTCGGATCGGGCGGGACGTGTTCGTAGATGGGGTGAGCGCCGCCCACGAGGGCGGTCCGGACCGCGGGAGATGATCCGAGGATGCAGTACCTGGTTTCCGTCCTCTTCGACGACAGCGTCGTGCCCAGAGACGACGAGATGGCCGCGATCGACGCGTTCAACGACCGGATGCGGGCCGAGGGGCACTGGGTCTTCGCCGGCGGCCTCGCCGCCCCCAGCGCCGCGACGGTCCTCGACAACCGCGACGGTGCGGGCCTGATCACCGACGGCCCGTATGTGGAGACGAAGGAGTACCTCGCCGGCTTCTGGGTCTTCGAGGCGCCCGACCTCGACGTGGCCCTGAAGATCGCCGCCGAGGGGTCGCGGGCCTGCAACCGCCGCGTCGAGGTCCGCCCCTTCGCCCAGCCGTGACCCGCCGGTGGGGGGGGGGCGGCCGGCCCGCGGCGGCCCCCCCCCGCCCGCCCCCCCGGCCCCCGCGGGGGGCCCCCCCGCGGCCGCCCCCCCGCCACCGGGACGGGCTCAGCTCAGGACACCAGCCACTCCTGGGCCTTCGTGGCGTTGCAGTCGTAGATCTGCAGCTGGGTGCCGTTCACGGTGCTGGAGTTCGGCACGTCCAGGCAGCGGCCCGACACGGGGTTGCGGATCGAGTTGTTCGGGCCGAGCTCCCACAGCTGGTTCGGCGTCAGGTTGCAGTCGAAGAGGTGGATCTTCGAGCCGCTGGCGGTGCCGTAGGCGACGATGTCCAGGCACTTGCCCGCGACGCGGATGGTGCCGTCGCCGAGGACGGTGAGGATCTGCGAGTTGGCGCCGCCGTTGCAGTCCCAGGACTGGATCGGGTTGGCGTTGGCGGTCAGGCCCTGGTTGTTGTCGATGCACTTACCGGGGATACCGGAGTGGATCATGCCGATGCCGGCCCACTGCATCGTCCACTGCTGGGCGGAGTTGCCGTCGCAGGTCCAGATCTGGATGCCGGCCCCGTCGGCCGTGCTGGCGTTCATGACGTCCAGGCACAGGCCGGAGTTGGGGTTGCGGATCGAGTTGTTCGGGCCGAGCTGCCACTGCTGCGCCACGGTGTTGTTGCAGGTGTACAGCTGCACCCGGGTGGCCGGTGCGGTGCCGGAGCCGACGACGTCGAGGCACTTGCCGACGATGCGGATCGTGTTGTCGCCCGCCAGCGTCCACAGCTGCGAGTTGTACCCGCCGTTGCAGGACCAGGACGTGACGTTGTTGCCGTCGGCGGATCCGCCCGTGTAGTTGTCCAGGCACTTGCCGGGCAGGCCCGAGCGCAGCAGGGTCAGCGCGCCGGCCGGCGGGGCGCCGGTGACGGGCTTGGTGGCGCCGGCCGACACCTGCATGCCGTCGATGGTGCCGGCGAAGAACTCGGCGGCGGCGCCGGCCTGCAGGGTGCGGCCGACGGTGAACGGCCCGGCCGCGTCCCAGGCCCCGGCGACGGTCGCCTCGGCCTGCAGCTTGTCGTCGACGAACAGCCGGATCCGGCCGGCGTGCGCGTCGTACACCGCTTCCAGGAAGGTCCAGCTGTTGAGCACCGGGGCGGCGAGCGAGGTCACCTTGACCACGGCCGGTGCGTCCACGTCGGTACCGGTCACCGCGTAGGCCCACCGGTTGGCGGCCTTGTCGTACCGGACGGTGAACGCGGCACCACGCGTGCCCTGCTGGGCGAAGACGCTGCGGGACACGCTGGTGTCGGTGATCCGGACCCAGCCGCTGACCGAGTACGACTGGTCGGTGTGCACGACCGGCCCGGCCGTGGCGGCGGCGCCGGTGACGCCGTCCAGGCAGAGCCCGCCGCTGAGGTCGTTCCCCTCGCACCAGGTGGCGCCGGGCGCGTCGGTGAGGGTCAGCGGGTGCTGGTACCCGGAGTCGTCGGTGACCTGCCGCGGCACGTCCTCGTCGTAGTCCTCCATGGCCCAGGCACCCGTCGGTACCGGTGCCACGAGCGGCTTGAGGTCCAGCGCCGGGTCGATCGCCCGGTCCCACACCCGCACGTCACCGATGTCACCGGCGAACTTGTTGTTGCGCGAGCCGTTGAACTTGCCCTGACCGATGAGCAGCGCGCCGGTGGCGTTCCAGTTCGTGGGCCGGCTCACCGTGCCGGACAGGGCGCCGTTGACGAAGAGCTTCGCGGTCTTGGTGCCGGCGTCCCAGGACACCGCCAGGTGGGTCCAGCGGTTCGCGACCGGCGGCGCGGCCGAGTTGGCGCGCACGATCGGCGGGTCGGTGGTGTCGCTGCCGTACAGGCTCAGCGACCAGCGGTTGTCCGGCGCGGGCCGGTAGTGCACGGCGAACCCGCAGGCCATCGCGCCTTCCTGGCACAAGACGGTGCGCTGGCTGTCGGTGGCGGTGAGCCGGACCCAGGCGGCGGCGCTGAAGCTCTTCGACGTGTCGAGCACCGGGCCGGCGGTGGCGGCGAGGTCGTCGACGCCGTCGAACCGCAGCGCGCCGTCCGTGCCCGCGACGGGGTGCGCCCCGAGGACGCGACCCGCCACCCAGGTCTGGCCGCCGGTGACGGTGGCGGCGGGGCCGCCGGCCGGCGTCGTGTTGAGCGTGACACCGGTGCCCTCGTCCAGCTTCCACACGGCCTTGGGATCGGAGGCGGTGTTGACGAGGAAGCGGTAGTCCCTCGGCGGCGACGCGTTCTGCGCGGCGTCGCGGGAGCGGACCGTCAGCACGTGCTCGCCGCGGTGGGTCGGGGTGACCCAGACGGTCGCGGGTCCGCCGGTGACGGAGGCGGCGACGTACGTCTTCGCGCTGCCGTCGAGCTGGTACTCGTAGTCGACGATGTCGGTCTCGCCGTTGGCGCCGAAGGTGAACTGGCCGCTGCGCCCGACGGAGCCGCGCATGGTGTCGTTGGGCGGCGACTCCAGGTACAGGCCGTCGGCCGCCGTGACGGTCGGCACGACCCCAGGCGGTGTCGTGTCGACGGAGAACTCGCACCACGCCGAGTAGTTCGACGAGCCGCCGAGGGTGTCGCTGACCCGCACCTGCCAGCGGAAGGTGGCGCTGCTCAGGGTGCCGGCCGGCACCTGTACCTCGCCGAGGGTCCCGGACGGGATGCCGGAGTCGCTCTTCGGCCAGCCCGTGACGCCGGCCCAGGTGCTGCCGTTGAGCCGCTCCAGCGAGAACGCGGCGGACAGCTGGCCGCTCTGGTCGCCGTCGGGGTCGGAGGCGGTCGCCTTGAGCCATGGCGTCATGGACCGCACGATCGGCCGGGTCGCGCCGGTGACGCAGGCCTGCCCGGCGGCGGTGTAGTCGGTGTGCGTCGTCATCTGCGCCGCCTGCGGCGTGTTCGGCAGGCTGTTGTACTCCACGGACAGCGCGGTGGAGGCCTGGTCGAACTTCTTCCACCGGTTGCCGACGGTCTCGTTGGCGCCGTTGCTGTCGCGGGCGGACAGGCCCAGGGTGTAGCTGCCGCGGCCCTGACCGAAGCCGATGATGTCGTTGACCAGGGTCTGGTTGGAGAACTCCATGTACATGTTGGGCTGCGGGTCGTTGGCGCAGCCGGCGCCGGTGGACGGCTTGTGGGCGTTGCCGGACTTCTGCTCGATGTGCAGGTCCAGGCCGGGGCCGGACCAGGCCTGCCGGCCGGACCCGGTCAGGTCGCCGGTGCGGTACAGGTTGACCGGCGTCGCGGTGCAGGACCACGAGTGGGTCATGTAGGTCACGAACTTGGCGTTGCGGACCTGCTTGCCGGGCAGCCAGGTCAGGTCGAACGCGAAGAACGAGCGGAACGTGCCGGACCCGTCGGTGTTCAGGCCGACCCGGACGATGCCGTCGTCGCGGTTGGCGTTGGTGGAGTCGGTGTAGCCCCAGCGGGCGCGGCCGACGCCGGTCCACGGGTCGATGACGACCGGGTACGCGACGTTCGGGTCGGCGAGCATCGCGGCGTCGGGGACGATGACGAGCGAGCCGTCCTCCACGGTGGTCGGGAGGTTGGCCTTGCGGGAGTCGTCGGGCACGTGCCGCAGCAGCGAGTTCTTCCCCGCGGACCGCGCCGCCGCGAGGGACCGCTGCGCGCTGGGCACGCCCGCGGAGTCCCACATGAGCGCCGGTCCGGCGGACGCGGTGACCTTGCCGGTGGTGTCGCGGGTCTCGTAGCCGCCGCCGGGGCGCTGCTTGAGCGACCAGCCGGTGCTGCTCAGCCCGAACTTGAGCTTCGCCAGGGCCGGGTTCGCCGCGGCCTGGCGGGTCTTGACGACCAGTGAGTAGCCGAAGCCCTCCACCGTGGACTGCACCTGCAGGTCGACGTCGGGCAGCACCGACTCGTACACCGCGGTGTCACCCTCGATGCGAGGTGCGGGCAGCTTCGACGGCCAGGTCAGGTTGAGCGCGCCGCCGGCACCGTTGAGGGTGACGAGCGGTCCGGTGCCGCCGGCGGAGAACCGCACGTCCGCCACGGACGCGGCCGGTGCGAGGGTCGTGCCGTCCTTGCGCAGCGACAGGTCGATCTGCCGCCAGGCGCCGTCCTTCTTCGTCCACTGCGGCACCGCGTAGCTCTCCCGCACCAGCGTGCCGCGCGGCGTGGCCATCGTGCGGGCCATCTCGGACCGCGAGTCGGCCACCTCGACCGTGCGGCCGCTCTCGGCCGCCTGCTGCAGCGCCGCGGTCTCGGCGGCGCGCTGGTCGACCGGTGGCGCGACCTGCCCGGGCTGCCCGGGCGCCGGTTCGGCCGCGGCCGGGTCGCCGGCCACGGCCACTGCCGCGACGGTCAGCGCGAGACTGATGGGAAGAGCGCCGGACAGGAACCTGCGCACGGCGCGATGAAGTGAAATCACTGAATGCCCCCGCGAAGTGAAAGTGAGCGAAACGTAGGGGCTGCCCGGCTTCCGTGTCAATCGATCGAGGTCATCTCGGCACGGTAGGTGACGCCATGACAACGGTGAATGAAACGGAATGCTTCGGTATGTCCTCCAGACCGATCTCCACCGGAAACTTCGAGCGGCCGTGTCGGATCGGCGGCGTCGGGTTCGTAGGTCAGGTAGACAGAGGGGCCGAGGAGAGGAGCACACCGTGCAGTACCTGGTATCCGTGATCCATGACAGCCCGACCCTGGCCACCGAGGAGGAGATGGCCGCGATCGGCGTGTTCAACGACCGGATGCAGGCCGAGGGCCACTGGGTCTTCGCCGGCGGGCTCGCGCAGCCCGGCACGGCCACCGTCATCGACAACCGGGGCGGCGAGCCGCTGATCACCGACGGGCCGTTCCTGGAGTCGAAGGAGTACCTCGCCGGCTTCTGGATCTTCGAGGCACCGGACCTGGACGTGGCGCTGGAGCTCGCCGCCGAAGGCTCGCGGGCGTGCAACCGCAAGATCGAGGTCCGGCCATTTCTGTGAGCGAGGTGCGGGCCGCGCTCACCCGGGCCCACCAGGAGGAATGGGCGTGGGTGGTGGCCAGCCTGACCAGGCACTTCGGCGACCTCGACATCGCCGAGGAGGCGGCCGCCGAGGCGTTCGCGACCGCCGTGGAGCGCTGGCCGGCCGACGGTGTGCCGCCGAACCCCGGCGCCTGGCTGACCACGACCGCCAACCGCAAGGCCATCGACCGGATCCGGCGCGAGAGCAAGCGCGACGACAAGCACAAGGAGGCCCGGATGTTGCACGACGACACACCTGCCGAGCCTCTGGGCGCCATCGATGACGAGCGGCTCCGGCTGATCTTCACCTGCTGTCACCCGGCGCTGGCGATGGAGACCCGCGTGGCGCTGACGCTGCGCATGGTCGGCGGGCTCACCGTGCCCGAGATCGCCCGGGCGTTCCTGGTGCAGGAGACCGCGATGGGGCAGCGGATCACCCGGGCCAAGGCGAAGATCAAGGCGGCGCGCATCCCGTACCGGCTGCCCGCCGCCGAGGATCTCCCGGCCCGCGTCGCGGGCGTGCTCGCCGTGCTCTTCCTGGTGTTCAACGAGGGCTACCTGGCCACCGGTGCGGACAGCGACCCCGTGCGTCCCGGCCTGACCGCCGAGGCGATCCGCCTGACCCGCCTCATCCGTGCCCTGCTGCCGGCCGACGGCGAGGTGGCCGGGCTGCTGGCGCTGATGCTGCTCACCGAGGCCCGGCGGGCCGCCCGGATCTCCGCGGGCGGCGAACTGGTCACCCTCGCCGAACAGGACCGCGGCGCGTGGGATCCGGCGCTGATCGCCGAGGGGCACCGGCTGGTCCGGCAGCGGCTGGCGGCCGGTGAGGCGCCCGGGCGGTACCAGATCCTCGCCGCGATCAACGCCGTGCACACCTCCGCCCGCGATGTGCGGGACACCGACTGGTCGCAGGTGGTCGCACTGTACGACCAGCTCGTCCGACTGGACCCTTCACCGGTCGTCGCGCTGAACCGGGCGATCGCGGTCGCCGAGCTCGACGGGCCGGACGTGGCCCTGGCGGCGGTCGACCGGCTGGAGGCCCGGCTGGCCGGCTATCACGCGTTCCATGTGGCCCGCGCCGACCTGCTGCGGCGGCTGGGGCGTGGTCAGCAGGCGCGGGCGGCGTACGACCAGGCGATCGAGCTGGCCGGCAACACCGCCGAGACCGCGTACCTGACCCGCCGCCGCGACCAGCTGGGCTGAGACGCCGAGGGTCCCGGACCGTTGCGCACCGGCCGGGACCCGTTGTTCGTAACTGATACGTGAATCTTGTGATCCATCCCATAGAGAGCGCTCTCTCGAATCGGTGGGCCTACGCCCATTGGCGTAGCGGCGGGTCATCGTTGGGCTGATGACGGCGGCGCCGGGGTGGGCCAGAGTCGAGTCATGTCGACTGAACGCACGGCCGAGCGGCACCGGCTGCCGCCGCCCCGCGGTGGATCGCCTCGCAGGGTGTCGCGGGGCCGCCTGCCGCGCGTGACGCTCGTGGTCGCGGTCGTCGTCAGTCTCGTGCTCGTCTATCCGTACATCGGCCTCGACGCCTCAGCGAGCCGCCTCGGCGTCACCGGGACCGTGCACTACGCGACCCTGGTCGCGCACATCTTCGCCGCCGCCGTGGCGCTGGTCCTCGGCCCGTTGCAGTTCATGCCGCGGGTGCGGGCCCGTCCGCGCGTCCACCGCACCATCGGCCGGCTGTATCTGCTCGCCGGGGTGCTGCCGGCGGCGGTGACCGCGGTGCCGGTCGCGCTGTGGTCGGGCCGCCCGGTGACGCAGGTCGGCCTCACCGTCGCGGCCGTGCTGTGGCTGATCACCGGCGGTCTGGCGTACCGTGCCGCCCGCCACCGCGACTTCACCGCCCACCGCGAGTGGATGCTGCGCAACTACGCGCTGACGTTCCTCGCCGTGACCGCCCGCGTGCTGGTGCCGCTGCTGCTGCTGATCCGGTTGCCGTTCAGCACGGAGAGCGCCGCGACGCTCGCACCCACCCTGATCCCTTTCGGTCAGACCGCCGGCTGGATCGTCAACCTGATCGTGGCGGAGGTGTTCATCCGACGCTTACGTCGTGCCGGCCGGTAGTGTTCGCCGGTGTGGAGCGGCTCGTGCGGCGCGTCGAGATGGATCCGGGCGCGTCGTGGGATCCGGACGCGTGGTGGGCCCGGATCCCGGCGGTGCGGTCCGTGCTGGACCGGGGTCTCAACCTCCCGGCGGGCGTGACCTTCCTCGTCGGCGAGAACGGGTCGGGGAAGTCCACCCTGATCGAGGCGCTCGCCCAGGCGTACGGGCTGAACCCGGAAGGCGGCTCCCGCGGCGCGATGCACCGCACCCGCGAGACCGAGGCCCCGCTCGGCGCGCTGCTGCGCTTCGTCCGCACGGCCGGCCCTCGCGGCAACGCGTACTTCCTGCGCGCCGAGACGACCCACGGCCTGTACACCTACCTGGAGTCGCTCGACGACTCGCCCGACTGGGACCTGCACGAGCGCAGCCACGGCGAGGGCTTCCTGGCCCTGCTGGAGCGCAAGTTCAACCAGCCCGGCTTCTACCTGATGGACGAGCCCGAGGCGGCCCTGTCCTTCACGTCCACCCTCACCCTCATGTCCCGCCTGGCGACCCTGGCCGAGTCCGGCGCGCAGGTCGTCGTCGCCACCCACTCGCCGGTCCTGACCGCGCTGCCGGACGCGACGGTGCTGGAGCTCGGCGAGCACGGCATCCGCCGCACCAGCTGGTCCGACCTCGCCGTCGTCGAGCACTTCCGGGCGTTCCTCAGCCAACCCGACCGGTACCTGCGTCACCTGCTCTGACGGCACCGACGGCCTGCCCGTGCAGAGGGTTGCTCGGCGCTGCCGTCCTCCGGCACCACGAGCACCACGCGGCGAATTGCCTGGCGCGTGGAGGCGCCGTCGTGGAGCATGCCGGGCGTGACGGTGAGCGAGTTCCGGACGGCGTCCGGGGTGCGGCTGCGGCCGGTGGCCGAGCGGGCCGGGGACCTCAACTGGTTGCTGCTGCCCGGCGGGCCCGGCATCGGGTCGGAGAGCCTGCACGGTCTGGCGGAGGCGGCCGGTGTACCGGGTGTGACGTGGCTGGTCGACCTGCCCGGCGACGGCTCGAACACGGTCGGCGGCGAACCCTTCGCCCGCTGGCCGGAGGTGCTGGCCGAGGCGGCCGAGGCGTTGCCGCGGGTCGTGTTCCTCGGGCACTCCACCGGCGGGATGTACCTGCTGTCGGTGCCGGAGCTGGAGCCCCTGCTGGCCGGGCTGGTGCTGGTCAGCTCGGCGCCGCACGCCGGATGGCTCGCCGACTTCGAGCGGATGGTCGGGGAACACCCGCTGCCCGCCGTCGACGCCGCCGGCGCGGTGTACGAGGCCGACCCGACCGACGAGCACCTGCGCCGCCTCACCGTGGCGTCCGCGCCGTGGAACTTCACACCCGCCGGGCTGTCCGCCGGTGCCGAGATGCTGGCCCGGATGCCGTACAACACCGCGGCGGTGGACTGGTCGGCCCGGCACTTCGACAGCACGTACGAACTGCGGTGGTGGCCGGCTTCCGTGCCGACGCTGATCGTCAGCGGCGCGCAGGACCGGATCGTCACGCAGCGACTGTGGGACGAACCCCGGTTCCAGGGCCCCCACGTCCTGCACCGCCGGATCGAGGACGCCGCCCACTTCCCGTGGATCGAGCAGCCCTCCGCCGTGCGGGCCGCGCTCCACGAGCTCGCCGCCCTGGTCACCGCGCCGACGCCGGAAAATGTCGGGGGGTCTTCGTAGACTGCGGGCAACGAAGCGGTCGTGCTGAGACGGGGGATGGCGCGATGGTGGCTGGGCCCTTTGGTGCATTGGACGATTGGCGGCTCGTTCGTCGGTACGCGGTGCCGGCGTGGATGATCGCCGAGTGCACGCAGGCGCGCGAGCGTGGCGACTGGCGGGCCGCGTGTGCGGCGGCGCGGGTCACGGTGGCGTTCGACGATGCCGGGCCGGTCGCGGAGCTGCTCGCCGGGTTCGCGCCCGACCTGCTGCGCTGGCACCTGCCGCGGGCGCTGGACGGCACGGCCGCGCTGGTGCCGGGGATGCGGTTCGTCCTCGCACCCGACGGGCCGGTCACCGCCGACACCGTGGTGCTCGGCGTCAGGTCACCCGACAGGTCCACGAGCTCGCAGCGACTCGTCCTGCACGCGGTCCGGGTCCGTGACATGGCCGAGGGCCCGGTGTTCGCGGTGGCGCCGCACATGTGGGACGCCCGCCGCGCGAGCGGGCTGGGAGCGGCCGTGCACGGCGCGACCAGGGCGGAGCGGGTGGTCGAGGACTGGATCTCGGCCGGTTGGCTGATCGACGGCACGGACACGCACCGCTGGGCGTATTCGAACTCCTCGGGCTGGTCCAGGCTGGAGATGGCGCTGCTGAGCCAGGCCGATCCGTTGCTCGCGGCCCGCGAGCTGCGGTGCCTCGCGGCACAGTTCGGCCAGCGGTCGTGGGAGCTGCGTCCGGCCCGGCACAAGCGCTGGCCGTGGCCTGACCGGCGGCTGATGCTCGAGGTGGTGGGGGATGCCAACCGGCTCACCCGGGACGCCACCACGCCGTCCAGGACCGGCGCGGTCCGGGCGGATCTGTGCCTGCATCCGGCGCTGCTGTGCGCTCCGGTCGACGCGGAGCTGGTGCAGCGCGGCCGGCTCGACGCCGCTGACCTGCACCCCTTGGTCCGGTCCGCCCTGTTCCCCGCCGCACGTCCGGGCACGGCACGTCCGGCCGCCGCACGTTCGGACGCCGCAGGTTCGGGCGTTGCGGGTTCGGGCGTTGCGGGTTCGGGCGTTGCGGGTTCGGGCGTTGCGGGTTCGGGCGTTGCGGGTTCGGGCGTTGCGGGTTCGGACGCGGCGCGGGCGGCGGAGATGGTGCCGGCCGGGTTCGCCGAGGGGGAGCGGGTCCGGGTCCGGTGCGGCGCCGTGTGGCACTCGGTCAGCGTCCGGGGCGGGCGCCTCGAGCTGCTCGACCACACCGACGCGGAGCGGCGCCGGGAGCACGCGCTCCGCTCGTTCGGCGGCACGATGAGCGGCTGCTTCAGGACCGAGGCCGCCTGGCACGACGGGGAAGGCGTCCTGCCGAGACGCCTGCGCGCCTACCGGCAGGACCTGTGGCGCCGGATGACGCACGGCGGCGGCAAGGTGGTGCTCGCGCTCCTCGACGCGGGCATGGACCCGCGGGTCCGTGACGTCGCGGGGCAGACGCTGCTGCACCGGATGCACCAGTTCGAGCACGCCGACCTGCTGCCACGCCTGCTCGCCGAGCGCGTCGACGTCAACCCGGTCAGCCGGCGCGGCTCCACCCCGATGTGCGACGCCGTCGTGCACAACGCACCCGCCGACCTGATCGAGACCCTGAGCGAGGCCGGCGCGATTCCCCACCTGTCCCGCCTGGACCCGAGCAGCTGGCCTGTTCAGGCGCGCGGGCAGGAGGTGGTCACTGGTCGACGGTGAAGATGACGGAGCGGCCCGCCACGGCGGCGCGCTGGTAGAAGTCGCGGACGTCCTGCAGGTAGGACCACGTGTATTCGGAGTCGTCGTCGTCCAGCACGCCCTGGTAGTCGTCGGGGTCGATGCGGTGGTAGCGGTCGCGGAGCCAGGTCTCGTCGACGGTGCGCAGGGCCTCGGCGATCTGGGCGACGTCGGCGGCGAGGACGTGGGCGACGACGTACTCCTCGCCTTCGTGGTGGTGGCGGCCGCCGAGCACGGTCAGCGGGAGCGGGCCGCCGTCGCGGTAGCCGATGTCGAGCGTGCCGTCGCCGAGGCAGCGGTGCATGGCGTCCCACGCCTTGTCGGTCTCGCACAGCCACTCGTCGTCCCACGCCGCTTCGACGGCGTGGACGAACGCACGGACCTCGGCGTCGTCCTGTGTGGCGGTGAGCGCCCCGTCCTGTGCGGCGGTCAGCGCGAAGAACACCCCACGGCAGCCCATGGCGGATGATCTTAGGTCTCGACGCCGCGGCGGTCATCCGGCGGATGGCTGTGGAATTTTCGGTGGCGGGCACGCTACGCGGGGGCGACGGCACGCCGTACAACCGCTGCTCCGGCGGCGCGGTCGGGCCGTGGCGGCCTGCTCCGCCGCTGGTCGGCGGCGGACGGCGGCGGCTGGCGGTTCTGCTGGAACGGCGATCGACGGACAGCTGGCTGCTGTAGGGTCACCGCCGTGCGGGGGAGGGTCCTGAGCGTCTGGCGGCATCCGCTGGTGCGGTTCGTGGCGTTCGCGGGGCTCGGGTTCGGGTTCGACGTCGGGCTGCTGCTGGTGCTGAAGGCGGCGACGCCGTTGCCGGCGTTCGCGTGCGTGACGATCGCGTTCTGGGCCACGTACGCGGTGAACTTCGTGCTCAACCGGTACTTCACCTTCGACGCGAGCCATCGGGCGGTGGGGCCGCAGGTCGCCAGGTTCGTCGTGCAGGTGCTGGGGGACTACGCGCTCACCGTCGGGGCGGTCCTCGGGCTGCAGGCGCTCGGCGTGCACCTCGCCGTCGGCCGGGTCGCCGCGGGCGGCACCACGCTGGTGTTCAACTACGTGATGTACCGGTGGTGGACGTTCCACCGCCCAGTGGCCGGCGGCAGCGAACAGGACGCCGAGCAGGCCGTCGCGGCGACGTCCAGCGGTGCCTCGACAGGCTGAGCCGCCGGGGCGGTTCGCAGCGAGGGTGGGCGGGTAACCGGTAGGGGTTCGGGACGTCGACGCACGGAGGACGACCATGCTGCCGAAGATGATCGCCCGGTGGGCGGTCGCCGCGATCGCGGTGCCCCTCGCGATCGCCGGTGCCAAGAAGGTCAGTGAACGGATCGAGGCCCGCCGGGGCGCGACCCGCACCACCCGCCTGCTGCGCAAGGGGGTGGCCACCGCGGAGCGGCTGACCGGCCGCAAGCGCCGCCGCCTGGCCTGGTAGCCACCTCAGACACGCCGCCCGCCGGGGAAGCCAGCCATCGAAGCGTCGCGGCGACGCGGAGCGCGGGCCTGGGTCATGACAGCGTGGCGGCGATGTCGAGGGCGAGCTCGATGGCGCGGGCGGCCAGCGGAGAATGGGTGCGGCCGGCCCGCCACAGCAGGTAGACCTCGCGGGGCGGGAACGCCGGGTCCAGTTCGTGCACGGTCAGCGAGTCGTCGACCCTGCTGAGCGCCAGCCGCGGCAGGACGGCGGAGCCGATGCCCGCTCGTACCATCGACAACACCGCGTCGTTGCCGGCGCTGCGGAACACGATGCGGGGGTGGACGCCGGCGCGGGCGAAGGCGGCCTCGATCCGGGGCTGGTCGCAGTCGGCGGGCCACGCGACCATCGGGGCGTGGTGCAGGTCTGCCAGCGGCACGACCCCGGCGGGAAAGTCGCCGCGGCGGGCGACCAGCACGTACGGGTCGTCGAGGAGCTTGCGGTGCTCGACGTCCCCGTCGATGCGGCCGTCGTAGAACATGAGGTCCACGTCGTCGACGCGGGGCGGGTCGCTCTCCTCCTCGAACAGCCGGATGTCGCAGGCCGGGAACTCCTCGCGCAGCGCGAGGACGAGCCGCGGCAGGAGCGCGATCGACAGGCTCTGGAACGTGCCGATGTCGATGCGGCCCTCGCCGGCGCGGAAGCGGTCGACGGCGTCCACCAGGGCGTTCGTCCGGGTCAGCAGGTCGCGCCCGTGGGCCAGCACGACCTGGCCGAGCGGGGTGAGCCGCACCGGCCGGGGGCCGCCGGGGCGGTCGAACACGGCGCCGCCGACGGCCTTCTCGAGGGCGGCGATCTGCTGGCTGACCGTCGACTGCGTGTAGCCGAGACGGGCGGCGGCCCGGCTGAACGAGCCCTCGTCGACGACGGCCGTCATGGTGGTGAGGTGCCGCAACTCGATGTCGGTCACGACGCCAAGTCTATATCGGCATTGCCGATGGACAGCATCGTGAACGATCGCTTTTCAGCATGGAGAAGCGAAACTAGCGTGGTCGGCATGAGCACCTTCGTACTGATTCACGGCGCGGGAGATTCGGGCTGGTCCTGGCACCTCGTCGCGGACGCGCTGCGCGCCCGTGGGCACGACGCGATCACGCCGGACCTGCCCGAGGGCGAGGGCGCCGACCTCACGACCTACGCCGACGCGGTCGTCGAAGCGGCCGGCGACCGGCGGGACGTGGTCGTCGTGGGCCACTCGTTCGGCGCGTTCACCGCACCGCTCGTCGCGGACCGGATCGGCGCCGACGCGCTCGTGCTCGTCGCCGGCATGATCCCCGTGCCCGGTGAGAGGCCCGGCGACTGGGGCGGCGGCGCCGGCTACCGGGACGCCGTCCGGGAGCAGGCCGCGCGCGACGGCGGTCTCACCGGCAACGACGACCCCGATGTCTGCTTCTACCACGACGTGCCCCGCGACCTCGCCGAGGAGGCGAAGCGCAGGGAGCGCGCGCACCCGTCGGAGACCGCGGCCGCGGAGCCCTGGCCGTTGGCCGCGTGGCCGGCGGTACCGACGCGATTCCTGCTGTGTGTCCAGGATCGATGCTTCCCGCCCGGCCTGTTCCGGCGGCTGGTGCCGGAGCGGCTCGGCATCACGCCCGACGAGATCGACGCCGGGCACTGCGTCGCGCTGAGCCGGCCGGTGGAGCTCGCCGACCACCTGCACGGGTACGCGCAATGACCCGGGCGGCGATCTGGCTCCCGCTGTTCGACGCACTCGCCGATCCGCTCGTCGCGACGAGGCTCGCTGCGGAGGCGGAGGAGGCCGGCTGGGACGGCTGTTTCGTCTGGGATCACATCCGCTGGCGCGAGCCGGTCCGGCAGGCCGCGGACCCGTGGATCACGCTCGCCGCGATCGCCGCCGGCACCGAACGGCTGCGGCTCGGACCGATGGTCACGCCGCTGCCGCGCCGCCGGCCGGCGAAGGTGGCCCGCGAGACCGCGACCCTCGACCGGCTCAGCGGCGGGCGGCTCACGCTGGGCGTCGGGCTCGGCGGCGACCGGTTCGGCGGGGAGCTGTCGCGGTTCGGCGAGCAGGTCGACGACCGGCTGCGCGGGCAGATGCTCGACGAGGCCCTCGACATCCTCACCGCCGCGTGGTCCGGCGAGCCCGTCCGCCACCGCGGCGCGCACTACGTCGTCGACGACGTCGTGTTCCTGCCGCGGCCGGTGCAGCGGCCCGGCGTGCCGGTGTGGGTGGCCGCCATGCCGGGCAGCGTGAAGCCGCTCCGGCGGGCGGCCCGCCACCAGGGCTTCTTCCCGGTCAACCTCCAGCACGCGGACGAGCTCGCCGAGGCCCTCACGAAGATGGCGGTGCCGGACGACGTCGCGGTCGCCCTGCCGCCGGGTGCGGATCCCGCCGCATACGTCGCGGCGGGCGCCACCTGGCTGTTGACCGAGTTCGACGCCGAGGCGCTGTCCCTGGACCGCGTGCGCGGCGTGATCGGCGACGGCCCGGCCGTTTGAGACGGTTCGAGATCAAGGGCGAGTGGTCACAGGCACATCACCGCCGTATTGTGTTGCGGTGACCGAACGTGTGGCGAACCCGCAGCGTGGCGCAGCGACCAAGCGCGCCAGCAGCAGCATCCAGGTGGACAAGTCCAAGGCCGCGAAGCGCGCGGCGGCGAAGGCCGCCCGAGCCAAGGCGGTGGCGGCGGAGAAGCGCCGACGGGTGCTGAGCATGATCGGAGCGGCGCTCGGGGTGCTGCTCGTGGTCGGCGGGATCGTCTGGTGGGCGCAGTCCGGCGACGACCCGTCGACGCCCGCGGCCAGCACGAACAGCAGCGCCGGCGCCACGCAGGACCCCGCTCAGGGCGCCACTCAGGACGCGGCGAACGCGGCCTTCCCGCCGCTGCCCGACGGCGCCGACCCGGCGCTGAAGACGAAGCCGACCGTGACCGCCGGCAGCGGGGCCGTCACGAAGCTGGTCTCGACCACGCTGGTCGAGGGCAAGGGCGCGGCCGTGCAGGCCGGGCAGACCGTCACCGTGAACTACGTCGGTGTCACGTACGCCGACGGCAAGGAGTTCGACGCGTCCTGGAAGCGGTCGCAGCCCTTCGAGTTCCAGGTCGGCGCCAGCATGGTCATCAAGGGCTGGGACGACGGCCTCGTCGGCGCCAAGATCGGCAGCCGGATCCAGCTCGACATCCCGGCCTCGATGGCGTACGGCGACAACCCCGAGGGCGGCAGGCCCGCCGGCGCCCTGCGGTTCGTCGTGGACGTGCTCGCCGCCAAGTAGCGCCCGCCCGGCGTGTGCACATCGCGCACAAACGGGCATGCATCAACTACCGTCGATCTTGCGAGTCTGCTTACTCTCCTCCTCTGTACCTCGACGAGGAGGAGAGAGCACGTGGTGCTTCGCAGGCTCGTGGGCGCGGCGACCGTCGCGGTCCTGGTGGGGTCGGTCGGGCTGGCAGTACCTGCCGCCGCCGCCCCCACCATCAGCACACCGAAACAGCTGACCAAGGCCGTGACGCTGCCCGGCGTCCTGCGGCACCTGCTCGCGTTCCAACTGATCGGCGACCTCAACGGCGGCAACCGCGCGTCCGGGATGCCTGGGCACAAGCGCAGCGCCGACTACGTCGCCGCCCTCCTGCAGCACGCCGGCTACCAGGTCACCCGGCAGCCGTTCCAGTTCAACTTCTGCGACGAGACCAGCTCGTCCTTCGCGCAGACCGCGCCGGCGGCCACGACGTACGTCGAAGGCACCGACTACGACGTCATGACCTGCTCCGGCTCCGGTGACGTCACCGCCGCCGTCGTCCCCGTCGACCTGAACCTGGCCGAGCCCCGGGTCGCCGTCACGTCCGGCTGCGAGGCCACCGACTTCACCGCCGCCGTCGTCGGCAAGATCGCGCTGATGCAGCGCGGTGGCTGCCCGTTCGGCACCAAGGTCGCCAACGCCGAGGCGGCGGGCGCCGCCGGCGCGATCGTCATGAACCAGGGCAACGGCGACCGGGCCACCGCACCCGACCGGTACTCGCTGCTGCTCGGCACCCTCGGCAGCCCGGTCGGCATCCCGGCCGTCGGGGTCTCGTACGACACGGGCGCCGCCTTCTCGACCACCGCCGGCCTCACCGCTCACCTCACCACCTCCACCACCGCCGAGATCCGCGACACCGAGAACGTCATCGCGGAGACCAAGGGCGGCAACGCGGGCAACGTCGTCATGGCCGGCTCGCACCTGGACTCCGTGCCCGAGGGCAACGGCATCAACGACAACGGCAGCGGCAGCGCCGCCCTGCTCGAGGTCGCCCTCCAGATGGCCCGCAGCAAGCCGGTCAACAAGGTCCGGTTCGCGTGGTGGGGCGCCGAGGAGGCCAGCCTCGTCGGCTCGACCTTCTACGTCAACAGCCTCACCCCGGCGCAGCAGGCGCAGATCAAGCTCTACCTCAACTTCGACATGGTCGCCTCGCCGAACTACCAGTTCGGCGTCTACGACGGCGACGACTCCGCGGCCGCCGGTGCCGGCCCCGGCCCGGCCGGATCCGCCCAGATCGAGGCCCTCTTCGAGGCGTTCTTCGCCTCCCGCGGCCAGCAGACGAACGCCGCCGACTTCACCGGCCGCTCCGACTACGGCCCGTTCATCGCCGCGGGCGTGAACATCCCCGCCGGTGGCCTCTTCACCGGCGCGGAGGTCATCAAGACCGCCGCGGACGTCGCCAAGTTCGGCGGCGTGGCCGGCGTCGCCTACGACCCCTGCTACCACAAGGCGTGCGACGACCTGTTCCGCGTCACGCAGAAGGGCGGCGACCCGGCGCTCTACGCCCAGCTGCGCAGCATGTACACCCTCGTCGGCAACGTCAACACGTTCGCCCTCGACACGAACGCCGACGCGATCGCGACCGCCGTGATCACCTACGCGTTCGACACGTCGTCCATCCCGCCGCGCACCACGACCACCACCGCGGCCCGGTCCTCGATCTCCTCCACCTCGATCTGACCCGGTTCGGGCGCCGGTCTCGCCGGCCGGCGCCCGTCAACCACCGAAGCGGCGGTGCCGGGCGGCGTAGGACCGCAGCGCCCGCAGGAAGTCGACCTTGCGGAAGCCCGGCCAGTACACGTCGCAGAAGTACAGCTCCGAGTACGCGGCCTGCCACAGCAGGAACCCCGACATGCGATGCTCACCGCTGGTGCGGATGACCAGGTCGGGATCGGGCAGCCCGCCGGTGTAAAGACGCTGGGCGATCTGCTCCACGCTCAGCGTCTGTGCGATGTCGTCTGCGGTACGACCAGCGAGCGCCTCCTGCTCCAACAGCGCTCTGACGGCCGCGACGATCTCCTCCCGCCCGTCGTACCCGATGGCGATCGTCAGCCCGAACGGTGCCCCGCTGTCCCTGGTGGACTCCTCGGCCAGCTTCAACGCGTGCCGGGTCGAGTCGGGCAACACGTCCAGCCGGCCCGCCAGATGCACCCGCCACGGACTCGCCGGCCGCCGCAACCGCTCGGCGACGACCTCCTCGATCATCCGCATCAGGTTCCCGACCTCGCCGGCGTCGCGCTTACGGACGTTGTCGACCGACGCCACGAACACCGTCACGTGCTGGATGCCGAGCTCCGCGCACCAGCCGAGCACCTCGTCGAGATGCTCGGCGCCATACCGGTGCCCGACCCTGGGGTCGTCGAACCCCATCTGCCGCGCCCACCGCCGGTTGCCGTCCATGACCATCGCGACGTGCCGCGGCAGCCGCCCACCGGCCAGCCGCCGGCTCAATCGGCGCGCGTACAGCCCGTACACCGCGCCCCGCACTGACTCGAACATACCCGCATCAAACCGCCCCGCCGCCCCGCGAGCGCCCGCCTCCACAGCATCTTCACTCCTTCACCACACCCGGCGCCGGCGCCCTGCCGCGCAGCTCAGGACCGGCGAGGCTGGTTGATACCGGAGGGCGCGTCGCGGGTGTACGTGCGATCGACGTCGCCATCGTGATCCAGGTCCTCGTACACGGTCTCGCGCCCGCCGTGCTCGATGACCACCTGATCCATCTCGCCGTCGCCGTCGGTGTCGACCGCGTACCCCAGGCTGGCCTGCGGGTGCCCGAACGCGTCGCTGGGCACGATGTCCTCCTCGATGCCGCCGGGTTCATCGGGCAGCTGGCGGATCATGTCGATGTCCCCGTCCCGGTCACTGTCGACGAAGACACGGTCCATGTCGCCGTCACCGTCCGAGTCGTACAGCAGGTTGTCGGGCTCCGGCGGCTCGGAGTACCTGTGCAGCGCACCGTCGTGCACGTCGCCGTGCCCGTACTCGTGCGCCATCTCGCCGCCCGCACCCTCGTGCCCGTAGTCACCGACAGGCACATCGAAGAACGCCGTCATGCGGCCACGGTAGGGACCGCCCCGCCCCCCGCACACACTCCGTACGGAATCCGACCGCACCCGCCATCACGCACAGGCGACGCAGGTCCGGGCGAACGGACGGATCGCGAGGCGCCCAGCGGGAATCGGACGCCCACAGCGCTCGCAGATGCCGTAGTCACCCGAGTCCAGCCGCGCCAGCGCCTCGTCCAGGTCCGCCAACCGCCGCCGGGTCGCGTCGAGGACGGCCGCGAGCTGCGCCCGCTCGTAGGCGATCGTGCTCCCCTCGGGATCATGCTCATCGTCGGCGTTGGAGTCCTTGCTCGCCTCGAACACGGCGCGCAGGTCCGCCTCGAGCCTGCCCACCTCGCCGGCAACGGCCGAACGTGCCTGCTCCAGGCCGGCCCGGGTATCGTCATCGGCCACGCCCCTACGGTACTTCGCTCAGCGTGCAGCGCGAGGTCGATGGCGACCGGATGCGAGGCAGCGGCAGATCTTGATGGCGATGGCGCATCGGCGCTTGTGGTACTACCGGGTCAGCCCGCCTACCCGTTCGAGCCCAGGTCGAACGTCCACAGCTCAGCCGGCCCGGACCTCGCCGGGTCAGGGCCGGCAGTGTCAGCCGTGCATCAGTACTGGCCGGTGGAGCAAGACGAATTGACTCGGTAGCAATCGGCGTATCCGACGATTTCGTGGTCAAGGTCTCGCACGTAGATCGTGACATCGGTGATCCCGCCGGAGACCGCGCTTCCGTCCAGCGTCACGTTACCGATCGTCTCCCAGGTACCCGTGCCACAGCGGTCCCAACCCTTGGCGTCCACGACCGTGTTCCCTTGCGATCCGAACACCGAGATCTTTCCGCATTCGCCCGCCTTAACATAGACCCGCAGCGATGTCACGGTGACGGACCGGCTGTACCAGGCGAGACCTCCGGTGGCCTGGACGGCGACCGCACCCGCTCCGCCGGCATGAACCGCCTTGGCGACGAAGCTGGCCGGGGAGGCGTTGGCGGCGGAACTCGACCCGAATACGGAGGCGGCGAGCACGCCGATCGCGATACCTGCTTGCAGCATCCGTCGTCTGAGCATTGCATCTCCTTGCGAGTGTTCGTCGCGGCCCTGGGGGTACGACACATCGGGTTCGATCGCATCCCAGGCTATCAACGGACTTCAGTGGGTATGCCGCCGCCCTGTTGATCTTCTGGATAGGACCGTGCCCAGCGCGGCTGGGCACATCGACGGTTGTCGGCGTGTCCGGCCGCGCCGGACACGCCTGGCCATCACGATGACGGGTGACAGGAAGCCGTTGGCGCGCAAGGGATTGCGGTCATGGGCCCGCACCGACGAGTGGATGGCCCGCGAGCGGCACCAGGCCCG
Organism: Dactylosporangium sp. NPDC049742; assembly: GCF_040674675.1. NCBI lineage: Bacteria > Bacillati > Actinomycetota > Actinomycetes > Micromonosporales > Micromonosporaceae > Dactylosporangium > Dactylosporangium sp. NPDC049742. Next base: position 53,941 of record NZ_JBFANF010000069.1, read on the forward strand.
GCTGACCTCGACCTGGATCCCGGCGGGCAGCAAGTTCACCGGCCACACGGAACTGTCCGTGGTGTGGTTCCAGCCGCCGTCGGAGGACCCGTTCGACCGTCTCACCGGCATCGTCGAGCCACTCGACTGGCGCGCGCTGGCGGTGTTCCACCCGTTCGACCCCGACAACTACTGAGCGCTTATGGACTACGCGATCATCTATCCGGCCGAGCTGGACGACTACGACTGGTACATGACCGGTAAGAAGGGCTGGATCGACGTCACCGTGCGCTGGGAGAGCGGCGAACAGCTGCTCGAGTTCTACGATCCGGTCCGGCTGGGCCAGTGCGTCGACGACGACATCCGGCGGGCCGGCCGCTTCTTCGGCCGGAACGTCATCGTCGTGCCCGAAGTCACCGAGGCGGCGATCGAGGCCGCCGTCGTCGCCCTCGCCGCCCGCGACTTTGCCGACATCGCACCCGACCAAGGCATGGCCGGGGCGTAGGTGACCGGGACCGGCCGAACCGGCGGTCAGGGCTGTGGGGGCGGAGGGGTGGTGTTGCGGATCAGTTGCTGCAGAACCTTCACCGTCGTGACGTAGTCGGTGTCGGGGATGCCGTCGTGGATGCGGGCGCGGACGGCTGGGGCGTGCTGGGCGAACGTGGCGCGGGCCGCGTCGCCGGCGGGGGTGATCCAGAGGCGGCCGGCGGGGTCGCGGGTGAGCCAGCCGCGGGACAGGAGGGCCTCGGACTCGGCGGTCAGGTCGTCCTCCGGGCGCAGGTAGGTGCGCATCGCCGTGGTGAGCTCGGGGATCGTCATTCCCTGGCCGTCGGGGGAGAGGTCGTTGGCGGACAGGTTGCGCAGGAGCCAGAACTGCGGCTGGGTGTAACCGAGCTCGGCCTGCCGCGTCCGGGTGAAGGCGATCAGCGACTCGTAGGCGACGCCGGTCCAGTAGGCGGCGGGTTGGGCGGCGAGTTCGGCGTCTGACATCGACATGTCGGCGACCGTAGGGGCTCAAGCCTGGTTGAGGTCAAGAAACTACGATGGCGCGGTGATCACCTCGCCGCTGGTGGAGTTGTTTCCGTCGCTGGCCAGGCACGCCAGGACGGCGACGCGGCTGCACCCGACGGGCGGTGAGGTCACGATGTACGACAGTCACGCGGGCGGGCCGTTGCTGTGGCCGGACGGGGAGCCGTGGCCGGTCTGCCGTGAGAAGCGCGAGGTCGAGGAGCAGGTGCCGCTGCCGGACGACCTCGTGCGGCGGATGCGCGACCCGGAGCGCCGGGAGGCGGCCGTGCGAGAGCTCGGCGGTGGGTACACCGGCTGGGCCGACACCGCCGACGGGCGGCTCGTCGGGACGAAGACGCTGTGGCGGCGCCACGAGCCGCACAACCCGCTGCTGCCGGTCGCGCAGCTGCGGGCCGCCGACGTCAAGGACCTGCCCCGGCCGAAGGGCACGGACATGCTGCAGGTCCTGTGGTGCCCGGCGATCCACAAGGGGCCGCCGTGGGGTCCGGTGGTGCGCCTGCGGTGGCGCCGGCAGGCCGACGTCACCGAGCCGCTCGAAGCGCAGCCGGTGTCGCGGGTCGACCACGCGCGGTACGCGCTACGGCAGTGCCGGTTCGAGCCGGAGCGCGTGACGGAGTACCCGCCGCGGGACGAGCTGCCGGTCCGGTTGCGCCAGCAGGTCGAGGCGTGGGGCGGCGGCCACGACGCGATGGCGGTGGCGCCCGGCTGGAAGGCCGGCGGCTACTCGACGGCGCCGGTCACCGGGTACACGCCGACGGAATGCTCGACGTGCGGCGGGCGGATGAAGCTCGCCCTCGTCATCGCCACGTCCGAGGCCGGCGAAGGCGGCAACTGGCAGCGCCCCGGGCGCAGCGACCCGGACGAGCCGACCGGCGTGCTGATCGGCCGCTACGGCTCGCTGCGCATCTTCGTGTGCACCCGCTGCCCCGGTACACCATCCATCGAAGACATCCAGTAGCCGGCCGGCACACGATCTGCACGCCGCGCACCCGGAGAAAGTTCCGGCGCAGCGGCGGCGGGGCGTGGAAGTTTCACCGCCGGCCGAGAAGAACGGGACGCCGGGCGGAAAAGCCGTTATCGGTGGGCGGTCCGATGCATCTCTCTCAGCGACAAGCAGTTGCAGGGAAGGAGCAACGGAAGTGCAGCACCGCAGAACAGTCGTCCTCCTCGCGTCGGTCCTGGCCGCGTCCGCGGGTGTCGTGGCCGTGACCGTGTGGCCGTCGGAGGCGGCCGTGACCCCCGTCAACGGCGGCGTGTACACGCTCGCGTCCGCGTCCAGCGGCAAGTGCGTCGTCGCCGCCGGCACCGGCAACGGCGGCCTGCTCACCCAGGTCGCCTGCGCCGCCACGACCGCCGCCCAGCGGTTCACCGTCGTCGCGCAGAACGGGGCGTACGGCCTCGTCAACGCCGGCAGCGGCAAGTGCGTCGACGTGCCCAACAACACGACCACGGCCGGCACGCAGTTGTGGCAGTGGACGTGCGTGGCGTCGGCGAACCAGACGTGGCAGCTGACCGCCAGCGGCGCGGCGTCGGGCAAGTACCTGGTCAAGAGCGCGGCGAACGGGTTGTGCGTCAGCAACAAGGACGGGTCCACGGCGGGGAACAACCCGATCGTGCAGGAGCCGTGCTCGGACGTCGCCCGGATGCAGTGGTCGTTCAACGCCACGACCGGCACCACCCCGACGCCGACCCAGGGCGGCCGCACCTGGTCCAACACCGCCGACGGCTTCGCGCAGGGCACGACCGGCGGCGCCGGCGGCACGGCCGTCACCGTGACCACGTACGCGGACCTGCTCAAGTACGCGACCGCCGCCCCCGCGTACATCATCCGGATCAGCGGCACGATCACCGTGCCCAACTACGGGTACGAGATCCCGGTCGCGTCGAACAAGACCCTCGTCGGTGTCGGGAAGACCGGCCGGATCAAGAACGGCGGGTTCTTCCTCGGCGCCGGCGTCCGCAACGTCATCATCCGGAACCTGACGATCGGCGACACCGCCGTCGCCTCCGACGACCCCGACGACAAGGACTTCGACTACGACGGCATCCAGATGGACACCGCCGACCACGTGTGGATCGACCACAACACGTTCACGAACATCAACGACGGGTACATCGACTCCCGCAAGGACACCACCAACGTCACCGTGTCGTGGAACATCCTCGGCAACCACAACAAGACGTTCGGCATCGGCTGGACCGAGAACGTCGTGGCCCGGATGACGATCCACCACAACTGGCTGCACGACACCACGCAGCGCAACCCCAGCGCGGACAATCTCGCCTACGCCCACCTGTACAACAACTATCTGCAGAACGTCACGAGCTACGGCAACTACGCCCGCGGCGCGACGAAGATGGTGCTGGAGAACAGCTACTTCGACCACGTCAACAACCCGTACTACCCGGACGCGAACGCGCAGCTGAAGCAGTCGGGCAGCATCGTGGTCAACAGCAGCGGCCGGCAGGAGACGAAGGGCTCGGCGTTCAACCCGGGCAGCTTCTACTCCTACACCCTCGACCCGGCCGCCGACGTGCCGAACCTGGTCAGGACCTACGGCGGCCCGCAGGCGAACATCGCCATGTGACCGTCACGAGGTCTGCAGGAAGTCCGTGAGCGGAAGGCGCCCGTCGGCCTGGCGGGCGCTTCCGCGACGGTGGGGTCGGTGGACCGGAAGTCGGCCCTGGTCGCCACCGCGCCCGCCGGCCACGGCCTGCCGTCGGCGCGGGGCACCGCCTGCGCCCGGCGGTTCGCGACGGCGAGGTTGCCCTGCAATGCGGCGGCGGCGTCGGTACAGGTGAAGCCGGCGTCGCCGTTGCGCCACGCCGTGTTGGCGGTCAGCCGGATCGCGCCGCGGTTGCCGTCGTCGGAGAACCCGTCGCCGGCGTTGTCCCACGCCGCGTTGTCGTGCAGCACGTGCGCCGCCGCCGGGACCGGGTCGCCGCCGCCGAGCGTGAACCCGTTGCCGGCGTTGCCCCACGCCCACGTGTGCTCCACGGTGACCGCGCCCGTGAACTCGCCGACGTCGATGCCGCTCTCGCCGTTGCCGTACGCGCGGACGCCCCGCACGACGTTGCCGTCGCCGCCGCCGAACTTGACCGCGAGCCCGACCCCGGCGCCGGTCCCCGCGTGGTTGTCGAAGAAGTCGCTGTCGAGGACCTGGTTGCCGGCGGTGCCGTCGCCGCGCAGCATCAGCCCGGCCCGCCCGTTGCCGTGCACCCGCAGCCGCTGGAAGACGTCCTGGCGGCAGGAGACGCAGACGTACGCGGCGCTCCTGGCGTTGCGGATCTCGAGGTCCTGGACGGTCCAGTAGGCGGCCCGGTGGGTGACGAGCCACTTGTCGGCGGGCACGGCGGAGCCGTCGAGGATCGCGTGTTCGCCGCGGTAGCCGGTGAGCGTGATCCGGTGTGCGGCGTCGCCGCTGGTGGAGATCTCCAGCGGCGCCACGGGCCGGTGCACGCCGCCGCGCAGCGCGATGGTCTGCCCCGGGCGGACGACCGCGACGGCCTTGCCGATCGTCGCGTACGGCCGCTCCAGGCTGCCGTCGCCCGCGTCCGACCCGCCCGGCGCGACGAAGATCTCGGCCACCGGCGCCGCGGGTGCGCTGGAGGTGGAAGGGCGTTGCGGGGTGCCGATCGCCGCCTCCGGTGCCGGGTCCGGCCCCTGGAGGACGCCGACGACGGCGCCGCCGGCCACCAGTACGGCGACGGCCGCCGCCACGACCGCGCCCGCCTTCACGGCCGCGGCCGGCAGCTGGATCGCGGTGAGGGCCTGGGCGGCGGCCGCCAGCGCCGCGGGCAGGGGCAGCGGCTGCAGCCCGAGCAGGAGCCGCTCGGGCGCGACCAGTCCGTGCCGCCGCGGCCCGCACATCGGGCAGTCCCGCGTGTGCCGCGTGAACCGCTTGCGCCACACCGAGCCGGCGGTCCCGTCCCAGCCGCGGGCGAGCGCCGCCAGGTCCGCGCAGCCGCCCGACCGTAGCGCCCGCACCACGGCCCGCGCGGCGTCGAGCTGGTCCCGCATCCGCTTCACCCGGACGGCGGCGTGCGCGGCGGTGACCCCGAGCGCCGCGGCCAGCTCGGCCCGGGTCAGCTCGCCGGTCGCCTCCTGCCACCACAGCGACAGCAGCATCCGGTTGTCGTCGTCGAGCCAGCGCACCGCCTCCGCGAGCTCGCGCCGCTGCCCGGCCAGGACGAGGTCGTCCAGGGCCCGGTCCGCGAAGTCGTCCCCGGGGTCCGGCAGGTCGTCGGTCAGCTCCTGCCGGCGCAGGTCGTCGCGGCGGCGCGCCCGCAGGTGCAGCCGTACCTGCCGGTTGGCGATGGCGAGCACCCAGACCCGGAACCGCTCCGGTTCCCGCAGCCCCGGCAGCCCTCGCACGATCTGGATGAGCGTCTCCTGCACCACGTCGTCGACGTCGGCGTGCCCCGCCAGGGCCCGGCTGACCACGTTGTACACCCGCGGCAGCTCCCGGCCGAGGAGGTCGCCGAGGGCGTTGCGGTCACCGCCTCGGGCGGCGCGGACGAGGTCGGCGGTCGTGTGCTGGGCGCGGGCGTGCACCTCCGGCATGCGGGTCCCTTCGGGTCGGTCGGGTGCCTCCCTGAAGAGATGCGCGCGACCCCGCCCGCATTACCGAAATTCCGTGACCACCCGCAGCGTGCGCAGGGACGGGTCGGCCGCGTAGGCGATCCTGACGCCGGCGCGCTTGGCCTGGTCGAGGGCCGCGAGGGCGGCGGCGGTGACCTGCTCGCCGGGCGCGAGCACGGGGATCCCGGGCGGGTACGGGGCGACGAGCTCGGCGCAGACCCGGCCGACGGCCCGCTCGGCCGGCACGGTCTCGGTGGCGGCGAAGAACGCCTGCCGCGGTGGCATCGACGTGACAGGGTCGACCCCGTAGACGGCCGGCCCGACGACCGGCCGTGGTGCGCCCCGGTGCCGCCGCACCGAGTCGGCGAGGACGGTGGTCAGGCGGGTGAGGGAAGCGGGCGTGTCGGCGAGCGAGACGACGGCGACGAGGACGTCGCGGTCGGCGGACTCGACCGGCAGTCCGGCGGCGAGGAGGTCCCGCTCGACGAGGTTGCCGTCGGCGCCGGTGCCGAACAGCAGCAGCGTCAGCTTCAGCGGGTCGACGCCGGGACCGTCGAGGACGGTGAGGCCGTCGACGCCGCGGAGCTGGTCCCGGGCCTCCCGGGTGGCGGCGATGGCGTCGCCGAGCAGCGCGTGGCCGTCGCGCCGGAGCAGCGCGCGGGCGGCGTCGGTGCTGGCGAGGACGGCGCCGGCCGGGCTGGTGGTCGCGGTCGCCTCGACGCCGGCGTCCAGGCGCGCCGCGTCGACGCGGCCGGTGCGGGCCAGCACGAGCGCCGCCTGGCTCCAGGCCGGGAGCGTCTTGTGGGCGCTGGTCACCATGACGTCGGCGCCGAGCTGCAGCGGGTGCCGGGGCAGCTCGGGGTGGAAGCCGAAGTGGGCGGCCCACGCCGCGTCGACGACGAGCGGCACGCCCGCCTCGTGCGCCGCGTCGGCGAGGCCGGCGATGTCGCCGACGGTGCCGACGTAGGACGGGTCGCCGACGAACACCGCCCGCACGTCCGGGTTCGCGGTCAGGGCGCGGCGCAGGGTGGCGGGCGCGACGCCCAGCGGCAGGCCGGTGGCGGGGTCGACGTCGGGGCGCACCCAGACGGGCGTCAGGCCGGCGAGCACCAGCCCCAGCAGGAGCGAGCGGTGCAGGGTGCGGCTCACGACGACCCGGTCGCCGTCGCCCGCGACCGCCAGGGCGACGGCCTGGTTGGCGTGCGTCGCGCCGCCGGTGGAGAAGCGGCAGAAGTCGGCGTCCCACAGTCGCGCGGCGCGGGCCTCGGCGTCGGCGAGGACGCCGCGGCTGAGCTTCATGGTGTCGAGGCCGGCGTACAGCGGGACGTCGCCGGCGACGACGTCACCGACGAGGTCGTGGCGCTGCTTGTGGCCCGGGATGGTGAACGGCGCAGGTGGGCGCTCGCCGAAGCGCAGCCAGGCATCCAGCAGCGGCGCGTCGTCGCGCAACCCGCGCGGGTCAGTCGGCATCGGACCTCCAGCCGGCATCGGAGCCCTGACCGGCGCCGGGCGTCCGGCCGGCGCCGGATGCCGGGCCGGCGTCGGGGGTCCAGTCGGACAGGACCGCGATCAGGGCGGACGTGAGCGCGCGGACCTGGCGCACGTCGACCCACTCGTCGACCGCGTGCAACCCGCCGCCGGACGGGCCGCACACCAGGGTGGGGCAGAGCCGCTGCCACAGCGGGGCCTCCATCCAGTACGGCGCGTCGAACGTCGCTCCGGTGCCCAGCTCGGCACCGAGCCGGCGGGACAGCCCGGCGGCCGGGCCGGTGTCGTCGAGCCGCCAGCCGTCGCGGTGGGCGAGCAGCTCGGCGGTGGCGTGCCACCCAGGGTCCAGCAGGGACCGCACCTCGTCGAGCGCCGCGGCGCTGGACCGGCCCGCCGTCGTGCGCAGCTCGACCAGGCACTCGGCGTGGTCGGGCACCACGAACGGCGACGACCCGCCGCGCGCGACCGTCACCATCAGGTCGCCGCCGCCGGCCCGCACGGCCGCGGCCCGCCGGTCGACCGCGTGCAGCAGCCGGCCCAGGTGGGTCACGGCGTTGACGCCGAGGTCCGCCTGCGAGCTGTGCGCGGCGCGGCCGGTGAAGCGCACCCGCACGACGGCGAACCCGCGCAGCGACCTGGTCAGGGCGAGGTCGGTCGGCTCCGCGATCAGGCAGGCGTCCGGCCGGACCCCGAGCCGGGGGAGCGCGTCGATCACGGCCTCGCTGCCCAGGCTCGCGTCCTCCTCGTCGGCGACCAGCGCGAGCACCGGCCGGACCGGCGCCCCGACCGCGACCAGGTGCTCCGCGGCGGCGACGACCGCCGCCACGCCACCCTTCATGTCCGCGGCGCCGCGGCCGAAGAGCCGGTCGCCGTCGAGCCGGGGCGTGAACGGCGCCGGCATCCCGTCCACCCCCACGGTGTCGAGGTGCCCGTTCAGCACGACCGTCGGCCCTGCGGCCGGGCCTGGCGGCACCGCCACCAGGCTGGGACGACCGGCGTGGCCGGCCGCCGGCACCACGGTGGCGTCGAAGCCGGCGCCCCGCAGCCGCGCGCGGAGGTGCTCGACGATCGCCGCCTCGCCCGCGCCGGACGGGACCAGGCCCGGGTTGACGCTGTCGATGCGGACGAGGTCGTGCAGCAGCGCCAGGGCGTCGGTCTCGGGGTCCCGCATGGATCACAGCGTAGAGCGACCCGGCCGCGGGACGGGACACCGACGCCCGCGGTGCAGTCACTGCGCGGCGAGCGCGGCGAACCGGTCCAGCAGGCCCTGCGGGGCGGTGTCCTCGAAGCACAGCGCCAGGTTGTCGGCGGCCTCCCGCGCGGCGTCGGCGCTGCGCGGGAACAGGTCCCGCTCGTACGCGGCGAGGGCGGCCTCGACGTCGCCGGGGTGCGCGGCGATCGCCTTGCCGAGCTCGGCGCCGTCGAGCATCGCCAGGTTGGCGCCCTCGCCGGCGAACGGCGACATGAGGTGCGCGGCGTCGCCGACGAGCGTCACGCCGGGCACACGGTCCCAGCGGTGCTCGATCGGCAGCGCGGTGATGGGGCGGGGGACCAGCGGGCCGTCGGCCTCGGTGATCAGGGCCCGCAGCTCGGGCGCCCAGCCGGCGAACCGCTCGACCAGCGCCGCCTTGGCCGTGCCGGGGTCGGTGAAGTCGACGGTCGACGCCCAGTCCTGCGGCACGGTGAGAGCGGCGTAGATGTGCAGGCTGCCGTCGGGCTCGCGGTGGGCGAGGAACCCCTTGCCGGGGCCGAGCGCGAACAGCATCCCGGCGCCGACGACGGCCGCCGGGCCGGGGTGGCGGGTGTCGGCGTCGTGCAGGTCGACCTCGACGAACGACACCCCGGCGTAGGCGGGCACGGCGTCGGACACCAGCGGCCGGATCCGGGACCAGGCGCCGTCGGCGCCGACCAGCACGTCGGTGGTGACCGCCGGGCCGCCGGCGAACGTCAGCTCGTGCCGGCCGTCGCCGAGCGCCCGGACCCCGCCGACCTTGCGGCCCCACTGGACCGTCCCGGCGGGCAGCGAGTCGAGGAGCAGCTGCCGTAGCCGGCCGCGGTCGACCTCGGGACGCCCGCCCTCGCCGTCGTCGGCCTCTTCCCGCCGGACGGTGTTGTGCCGGTCGAGGATGCGGGTCGCCTCGCCGCCGGGGTGGATGATCGCCCGGAACCGCTCGAACAGGTGGGCCTCGCGCAGCGCGACCTGGCCGTTGTAGTCGTGGATGTCGAGCATGCCGCCCTGGGTGCGGGCGGACGGCGACTCGTCCAGCTCGTAGACGGTGGCGGGGATGCCGTGGACGTGCAGGACCCGGGCGAGGGTCAGGCCGCCGAGTCCGGCTCCGACGATGCTGATGGTGGTCATGGCTTCCTCCTGGCAGTTGGCGAACGCGACAGACAACGAACGTGACAGTTGACGAACGCGTTCGTGACGAACATGTTCGTGATGGCTACGAAAAACGGACTACGGGATCGGCACGCGCAAACCTTCGATGATCGCGGACAGGGCCCAGCGCTGCCGCTGGCCGCCGGTGCCGGCGAACAGCTCCTGCCGCGCCATTGCGATGTGCGGGTAGGCGTCCTCCGGCGCGTCGGCGACCGCCGCGGCGAGGTCCTCCGCCTCCCGCTCGGCCTCGGCCGCCTCGGCCCGGCTGCCCTGCTCGGCGGCGGTGGCGGTCGCGTGCTGCAGCAGCAGGTCGACCCCCCAGGCCGCCTGCCCGGCCGGCACGCCACCGGCGTGCAGCAGCCCGAGGACGGTGTCGATCAGCCGCAGGTAGTTGGGCCCCGACGGGCGCAGCGTGAGCACGGACCGGGCGAGGCTCGGGTAGGCGAACAGCAGCTCCGTGTACTCGGACAGCAGCGCGATGAGCCGCTCCCGCCAGGGCTGGCCGGGCGCCGGCCGGTCCACGCCGGCGAGCAGTTCGGCGAGCAGTTCGTCCAGCAGCGCCCCGTGCAGCTCCGCCGTGTTGCGGACGTACACGTAGAGCGACGCCGGCCCGGTCTCCAGCTCGGCGCCGAGCCGCCGCATCGTGACCCGCTCCAGGCCCTCGTCCTTCATGAGCCGCAGGGCGGTGGCCACGACGGTCTCGCGGCTCAGCGGCGCCTTGGCGGGCCGGCTGCGGCGGCTGACGGGACCTTGTCGAGGACTCACGAACACGATCGTAACGAACGCGTTCGTCAACGCCCAGCGATCGTGACGGACGAGACGGTTCGCTCCCCAGCGCCCGGCCGCCGCGGCGTTTCCCCGACCGGGTGCCGGGTAGCCGGGACGACATGACAGCATCGACGGCCACGCCCGCCCGGACCGCCCCGTCCGCGCCGCCCGCGACGGCGTCGGCCCTCGACACGGCGAAGGTCGCCCTCGCCGTCATAACCCCGGCGCTCCTCCAGGGCGTCATCCGCCGGCGACCGCGGATGGTGCGCTTCGCGCGGCGGCTCGACACCGACAAGCGAGCCGGGCGGCTCCTGCAGCGGCTGCGGCGCCAGTACGGTGGCAGCCCCCTGATGCTGAAGGTGCCGGGCCGGTCGTTCGCGGTGGTGCTGTCGCCCGCCGACGTCGAGCGGCTCCTGCGGGAGACCCCCGACCCGTTCACGCCCGCCACCACCGAGAAGCGCGCGGCGCTGCGCCACTTCCAGCCGCACGGCGTGCTCATCAGCACCGGCGAGGAACGCACCCACCGCCGCATGTACAACGAACGCGTCCTCGACACCCAGGAGACCGAGCACCGCCAGGCCGACGCGATCGTCGCCGCGATCCGCGACGAGGTCCGCCGCGGCGACCCGGCCGGCGACGCCCTGGACTGGCGGCGGTTCTCCACCATGTTCGCCCGGATCGCCCGCCGCGTCACGCTCGGCGAGGCCGCTCGCGACGACGAGCGGCTGACCCGCGAGCTCGACCGGCTGCGCGACGCCGCCAACTGGGCCTACCTGCGCCCCCGCCAGGAAGGCCTGCGGCAGCGGTTCCAGCGCCGCGTCGACGCGTACGTCGCCCGCGCCGAGCCCGGCAGCCTGGCCGGCATGATGGCCGGCACCCCGTCGACCACCGACGTCGACCCGGCCGGCCAGGTGCCGCACTGGCTGTTCGCGTTCGACGCGGCCGCCGCCACCGCCTTCCGCACCCTCGCCCTGCTCGGCTCGGACCCGTCCCGCGCCGAGACCGCCGCCACCGACCTGCGCTTCCTGGGCGCGTGCGTGCAGGACACGCTGCGCCTGTGGCCGACGACGCTCGCCATCCTGCGGGAGAGCACCCGCGAGACCGACTGGGACGGCGCCACCCTCCCGGCGCACACGTCGCTGATCATCATGAGCTCGTTCTTCCAGCGCGACGAGGGCATGCACTACGCCGACAGGTTCGCCCCCGAGGTCTGGCTCAGCGGCGCGGCCCGCCGCAGCCCGCAGATCTTCCCGTTCAGCGCCGGCCCCGCCGGGTGCGCCGGCCGCAACCTCGTCCTGCTCGTCACCACCACCCTGCTCGCCGAGCTGCTGCGCACCCACCGGTACACGGCCGTCGAACCGCTGGGCCCGCCGCTGCCCGGCACCGTCGACCACACCCGGATCCAGCTCCGCCGGTATCCGATCGCGGCGTGATCGTTCAATACACGACGACCGGCGGCGCCTACCGTTGCCGGTCATGGACGACTTCGCAAGCGGGGCGCTGGTCGCCGCGGTGCTGCGGTCCCTCGCGGACGACGGCATCGCGGTCTCCGCACCCGCGCCGGGCGGTGCGCTGGTCCCGCTGGCGGTGAAGCGCCGCCTGCTCGCCGACGTGGCCGCCACGCACGGGCTTCTGCCGCTGCTGCGCGTCGGGCTGATCCTGCCCCGCCTGCCGCCCGACCCGGCGATGTCGGCGCTCGCCGTCGCCGCGACCCCGCAGGACCTGTTCGCCCGCTGGGCCAGGCTCGAGCGGTTCGTGCACTCCCGCCACCGCGTCGTGGTGCACGCGTCGGGCGAGCGCACCCTCACCGCGTCCCACACCGGCCCCGCCGACGAGCCACCCACGCCCGCCGAGGACGCGTTGGTCGCCGGTGTACTGGTGGCGCTGCTGACGGCCACCGGCGTCCACGGCCTCTGCCTGACGTCCGGCCCGTGGCCGGTCTACGCCGACGGGACGTTCACCGCGCCGCCACCCGACCACCGGGGCGGGCCGTGGCAGTTCACCTGGACCTCGGTCGCGGCGCCCGCTCCATCGCCTCGATCAGCTTCCCGGCGGCGGCGACGTCCCTCCGCCCGTCGGTGGCCGCGTGCACGACCACGTCGACCCCGTCG
>NZ_JBFANF010000070.1:0-65110 GCF_040674675.1 Dactylosporangium sp. NPDC049742
GCCGCCGAACGGGCCCGGGCCATGTTCAACGACGCCTACGAGGCGAAGGGGGCAGAGGGGCGCGCGGCGCCCGCACCGCCGCCCGCCTGGCACGACACGGCCGCCGCCGTCCCCGACGCCACCGTCCTGGACCTCATCGCGCGGCAGGTGGCGGCTACCCCCGACGCCGTCGCCGTCGAGGACCACGACGGGCGGACGACATACGCGCAGCTGCTCCAGCGGGCCGGCGAGCTGGCCGGGCGGCTGCGGGCGGCCGGGTGCGCCGACGGCACCCTCGTCGCGGTCAGCCTGCCCCGGTCGGTGCGCCTGGTCGAGACGGTCCTCGGCGTGTGGCTGGCCGGCGGCGCGTACGTCCCGGTGGACCCCGACTACCCGCCGGCACGGCAGGCCATGGTCCTGCGGGACTGCGGCGCTGGGATCGTCGTGACCGGCGACGGCGTCACCGGCACGGCGACCGCCGCGCTACCCGGGATCGCCTACGTCCTCTACACGTCCGGCTCGACCGGCCGCCCCAAAGGCGTCGCCGTCGGCCATGCCGCGCTGAGCAACTTCATCGCCGACATGCGCGAGCGGACCGGCACGACCGCCGCCGCGCGCTGGCTCGCCGTCACGTCCCTCGCGTTCGACATCGCCGGGCTCGAACTGTTCCTGCCGCTGGTCACCGGCGCCACGATCGTCCTGGCCGGCGACGACCTGCTGCGCGACGGCCACGGCCTCGCCGCGCTGGTCGAGCGGGCCGGCGTCACCCACGTGCAGACCACCCCGTCGCGGTGGCGGCTGCTGCTCGCCGCCGGCTTCGACCGGCCGGGCTGCACCGCGCTGGTCGGCGGGGAGGCGCTGCCGCCCGCCCTGGCCCGGCAGCTGCGCGGCAGGGTCGGCCGGTTGACGAACGTCTACGGCCCGACGGAGACGACCATCTGGTCGACCGCCTGGGAGGTGCCCGCCGACCCCGGCGAGGTGCTGATCGGCCGGCCGATCGCCAACACCCGCGTGCACGTCTGCGACGACGCCGGGCGTGAGCTGCCGACCGGCGCAGTCGGCGAGCTGTGCATCGGCGGCCTCGGCGTCGCCCAGGGGTACCTCGACCGGCCGGGACTGACCGCCGACCGGTTCCGCCCCGACCCGTGGGGCCCGCCCGGCGCCCGGCTCTACCGCACCGGCGACCGGGCGAGATGGCGCGCCGACGGCCGGCTGCAGTTCCTCGGCCGCGCCGACAACCAGGTGAAGCTCGCCGGCCACCGCATCGAGCTGGGCGAGATCGAGGCGTGCCTGACCGCCCTGCCCCCGGTGCGGGACGCGGCGGTCACCGTCCACGACGACCGCCTGGTCGCGTACGTGGTGACCGGCGCGACCGCCGACCAGCTCCGCGACGCGCTCGCCGAGGTGCTGCCGGCGTACATGGTGCCGCGCCACTTCGTGATGCTGGACCGCCTGCCGCTGACCCCGAACGGCAAGCTCGACCGCGCCGCCCTGCCCGCCCCGGTCCTCGCCGGGCAGCCGCGCGGGGTGGCCCCGCGGACCGCCACCGAGCGGCTCGTCGCGGACGTGTGGGCCGACGTGCTCGGCCTCGCCGCGGTCGGCGTCGACGACGACTTCTTCTCCCTCGGCGGGCACTCGCTGCCGGCGATGACCGTGGCCGCCCGCCTCGGGGTGCCGGTCCGCGCGGTGTTCGCCTGCCCGGCCGTCGCCGCGCTCGCCGAGGAGGTGGACCGCCGCACGAGCGAGGGCGGCGGCACGAGGGCGGCGCCGATCGGCCCGCGCCCGGACCCGGCGGCCCCGGCGCCGTTGTCGGTGAACCAGCAGCGGCTGTGGTTCCTGCACCAGCTCGACCCGGCCGCCTACAACATGGCCGCCGTCCACCGCCTGCGCGGACCGGTCGACGCCGCCCGCCTCGAACGCGCGCTCGGCGTGGTCGCGGACCGGCACGACGTCGTCCGCGCCCGGATCTTCGAGCAGGACGGTGACCTCGTCCAGGTGCCCGGGCCGGCGGCCGTGCACCTGTCGCGGGCCGGCGCCGCCGGGGTGGACGAGGCCCGGGCCGCCGTCGCCGGGTGGGCGAACGCGCCGTTCGACCTCGAATCCGGCCCGCTGCTGCGCGCCGGGCTCGTGCGGCTCGGCCCCGAGGACCACGTGCTGTGCCTGGTGCTGCACCACATCGCCGGCGACGGCCGCTCCCTCGGCATCCTGCAGGAGGAGCTGCACGCCGCGTACCGCGACGACACGCTGCCGGACCTGCCGGTGCGCTACGCGGACTTCGCCGCCTGGCAGCGGGCGTTGCCGGCGGAGCACGACGAGGCGGCGCTGGAGCACTGGGCCGGGCGGCTCGACGGCGTGCCCGCGCTGGAGCTGCCCACCGACCGGCCCCGGCCGGCCACGCAGACGGCCCGGGGCGCGTTCGCCCGGCTGCGGCTGAGCGAGTCGCTGACCGCCGCGGTCGAACGGCTCGCGGAGACCCGCCGCTGCACCCTGTACATGCTGCTGCTCGCCGCCTACCAGGGGCTGCTCGCCCGGTACACGGGCCAGACCGACATCACCGTCGGCTCCTCGATCTCCGACCGGGCCCGGCCGGAGCTCGCCGGACTGATCGGGATGTTCGTCAACACGATCGTGCTGCGCACCGACCTGTCCGGCGACCCGACCTTCGACGAGCTGCTGCTCCGCGGCCGCGACGCTGCCCTCGCCGCCTACGCCCACCCGGACATCCCGTTCGAGCGGCTCACCGCGCGGCTCGACCTGCCCCGCGACCCGAGCCGCACCGCGCTGTTCCAGACGATGCTGATCCTGCACACCGAGACCGGCGCGGGCACCGACGTGCTGCCCGGCACCACCGCCGAGCTGTTCGACGACGGCCTCGAACAGGCGAAGTTCGACCTCATGCTCGACGCGTGGCGCGAGCCGGGCGGCATGCAGCTGGCCCTGAACTACCGCACCGACCTGTTCGACCCGGCCACCGCCGACCGGCTCCTGGCCAGGTTCGGCCGGCTCCTCGAGGCGGTCGTCGAGGACCCGTCCCGGCGACTGTCCACACTGGACCTGTTCGGGCCGGGGGAGCGGCGGGCGCTGCTGGCCGCCGGTGCCCGCGACGACCTGCCGGACGCCGGTGACGTGACCGACCTGATCGGGCACTGGGCCCGGCACACGCCGCAGGCGGTCGCGGTGTCGTGCGGCGGCACCGAGCTGACCTACGCCGAGCTGTGGCGCCGCTCGGCGCCGGCGGGACGGTCCGGCCTGGTGCCGGTCAGCCTGCCGCGCGGGATCGACCTCGTCGTCACGCTCCTGGCGGTGCTGCGTGCCGGTGCGGCCTATGTACCGATCGACCCCGCCTACCCGGACGAACGCCGGGACCTGCTGCACCGCGAGGTCGCGGCGGCCGCCGGGCAACCCACCGACGGGCTCGCCTACGTGATCTTCACGTCCGGCTCGACCGGCACCCCGAAGGGTGTCGCGGTGCCCCGCGGCGCCCTGAGCAGCCGGGTCGCGTGGATGCGGCACCGGTACGCGCTGACCCCCGCCGACCGGGTCGCGCAGTTCGCGTCCGTCAGCTTCGACACCCACGTCGAGGAGGTCTGGCCGACCCTGACCGCCGGCGCCCGCCTCGTCGTGCTCGAACCCGGCGACGACGTGCTGCGCGCCGACGTCACCGTGCTGGACCTGCCCACACCCTATTGGCACGAGCTCGTCGGCACGCTCGACGCGGCGCCGGTGCCGGCGGCGCTGCGGCTGCTCATCCTCGGCGCCGACCAGGTCCGCGCCGACGCCCTCGCCACCTGGTTCGACCAGGTCGGGGACCGGGTGGAGGTCCTCAACACCTACGGCCCGACCGAGGCGACGGTCATCGCCACCACCGCGGCCCTCACCGCCGCCGACACCGCGCACCGGCCGCCGATCGGCACCCCGATCGCCGGCACCCGCCTGTACGTCGTCGACGACCGGCTGCGGCTCGTCCCCGCCGGGGTGCCGGGCGAGCTGTGCATCGCCGGGCCCGGGCTGGCCCGCGGCTACCTCGGCAACCCCGGGCTCACCGCCGACCGGTTCCGCCCCGACCCGTTCGGCCCGGCCGGCGAGCGCATGTACCGCACCGGCGACCGCGTGCGGCTGTGCACCGACGGCCGGCTCGAGTTCCTCGGCCGCCTCGACGACCAGGTGAAGATCCGCGGCTACCGGGTCGAGCCCGGCGAGGTCGAGGCCGCCCTCGCCGCGCTGCCCGGCGTGCGGCAGGCGGCGGTCGTCGCCCGCACCGACAGCGCCGGGCACCTCGTCCTGGCCGGGTACGCCGCCGGCGACGCCCTCACGACCGGCGGGCTGCGCGCCGGGCTCGCCGAGGTGCTCCCGCCGTTCCTGGTGCCGACCCACCTCATGGTCCTGGACCGGGTGCCGCTCACCGTCAACGGCAAGGTCGACCGGGGCGCCCTGCCGGCACCGGTCGCGGCCGCCGGCGGGTACACCACCCCGCGGACCCCGACCGAGGACCTCGTCGCGCAGGTGTGGTCCGGAGTCCTGGGCGTGGACCGGGTCGGCGCCGACGACGACTTCTTCGCCCTCGGCGGCCACTCGCTCCTCGCCGTCTCCGTCGTCGCCAGGCTCAGCGCGGCGACCGGCCGCGACGTGCCGGTGCGAGCACTGTTCCTGCAGCCGACCGTCGCCGGGCTCGCCGCCGAGGTCGACCGGCTCCGCGCCGGTGCGGCCGCCGCCGCGCTGCCGCGCACCGACCCCGCCGGGCCGGCACCGCTGTCGTTCGGCCAGCAACGACTGTGGCTGCTGCACCAGCTCGACCCCGCCGACGCCTCCTACAACATCCCCGTCGCGTACCGGCTGCGCGGGCCGGTCGACGTGCCCGCGCTGGAACGCGCGCTGCAGGCCGTCGTCGACCGGCACGACGCGCTGCGCACCCGGTTCCTGACCGTCGACGACGAGCCGGTCCAGGTCGTCGCCCCCGCCCGCATCACGCTGGACACGGCGACCGGCGGGTCCGCCGCCGCGGTCGTCTCGGCGTGGAGCAACACCCCGTTCGATCTCACCGGAGGGCTGCTGCTGCGGGCCGGCCTGGTCGAGGTCGGGCCCGACGAGCACGTGCTGAGCCTGGTGCTGCACCACATCGCCGGCGACGGTCGCTCCCTCGGCATCCTCGTGCGGGACCTGCGCGCCGCGTACGCCGGGCAGCCGCTGCCCGAGCCCGGGGCGCGGTACGCGGACTTCGCCGCGTGGCAGCGGGCGCAGCCGGACGACGAGGCCGCCTACTGGCGCGACCGGCTCAGCGGGGTCCCGGTGCTGGACCTGCCGACCGACCGGCCCCGCCGCGAGGGGTTCGCCGGTGATTTCCTCGTCCACGACGTCCCCGCGGCCGCAGGCATCCGGCGGCTCACCGCCGACGCCCGGTGCACCCCGTTCATGGTGCTGCTCAGCGTGTACCAGGTGCTGCTGGCCCGGTTCGCCGGGCAGGACGACTTCTGTGTCGGCACGCCCGTCGAGCACCGGACGCGGGCCGAGGTCGCCGACGTCGCCGGGTTCTTCGTCAACACCCTCGCCCTGCGTGCCGACCTCGCCGGCGACCCGACCTTCCGGCAGCTGCTCGCCCGCACCCGGGACGCCGTCCTGGCCGGGCTGGCGCACCAGGAGGTGCCGTTCGACCGCCTGCTCACGGCGGTGGACGTGCCCCGGCTGCCGGACCGCACCCCGCTGTTCCAGACCATGTTCACCCTGCACACGGAGGACGCCGCCGGCACCGACGTGCTGCCGGGCGTCGTCGCGGAGTTCTACGATCCGGGGGTCCGGCAGGTCAAGTTCGAGCTGAGCCTCGACGTGTGGCGCACCGCCTCGGGGCTGCGGCTGGTGTTCGGCTACCGGACCGACCTGTTCGACCGCCGGACCGTCGCGGGCCTGGCCGAGCGGTACGCCGCCCTGTGCGCCGCCGTCCTCGACGCGCCCGACGCGCCGCTGTCCACAGTGGACGCGGTCGGCGACGGGGACGAGCGGCTGCGGTTGCTGGCGGTGCGGCCGCGACCCGTACACGCGACGACGACGCCGGCCGTGCAGGGGTACGTGCCGCCGCGCACGTCCGCGGAGGAGCTCGTCGCGGAGATCTGGTGCGACGTGCTCGGCCTGCCACGGGCCGGGGTCCACGACGACTTCTTCGCCGTCGGCGGCCACTCGCTGCTCGCGATGAAGGTCGTCGGGCGGCTGCGGGCGGCGACCGGCACCGACGTGCCGCTGCGGACCGTCTTCACCCACCCGGATCTCGCGGGGCTCGCCGCGGCCGTCGAGGAGCTGATTCTGGCGGACCTGTCGGATCTGACCGACGACGAGGCCGAGGCGCTCCTGAAGGCGGAAGAGGCAGCGGAAGGGGTACAGCGGTGACCACGACCCAGGACGTGTCGGCGACCAGGCGGGCGCTGCTGGAACGCCGGCTGCGCCGGCAGGCGCCGGCCGAGGCCGGCATCCCGCGCCGCGACCCGGGTGCCCCCGCGCCGCTGTCGTTCGCCCAGGAACGGCTCTGGTTCCTGGAGCAGTTCGCCCCCGGCAGCGGCGCCGCCACCATCCCGGTCGTGCTGCGCCTGCACGGCCCGCTCGACGCCGACGCCCTCGCCGCCGCGCTCACCCGCGTCGTCGCCCGGCACGAGCCGCTGCGCAGCCGGTTCGTCGATGACGGCGACGGCCGCCCGCAGCTGCGCGTCGACCCGCCGGCCCCGGTGCACCTGCCGGTGCTCGCCGCCGCCGACCACGACGAGGCGCACGCGATCGTCGCCCGGCACGTCACCGAGCCGTTCGACCTGGCCGCCGGCCCGCCGCTGCGCCCGGCCCTGGTCCGGCTCGCCGACGACGACCACCTGCTCGTCCTCGCCGTGCACCACATCGTCACCGACGGCTGGTCGATGGACCTGTTCGCGGCCGAGCTGACCGCCGCCCTGGACGCCGGGCCGGCCGCCCTCGAAGCTGGGCAGGCCGCCGGGCCGGCCGGCGGCGACCTGCCAGAGCTGCCCGTCACCTACGGCGACTACGCCGCCTGGCAGCGCGAGCGGATGGCGGGCCCGGCGAAGGACGCCGACCTCGCCTACTGGCGCGCGGCGGTCGCCGGGGTCGAGCCGCTGGACCTGCCGCTGGACCACCCCAGGCCGGCCCGGCAGACGTTCCACGGCGCCGAGCACACCGTCGACCTCGGCGGGGACCTCCGCGACGCGCTGCACGAGCTCGCCCGCGCGCACGGCGCGACCCTGAGCATGGTGCTGCTCGCCGCGTTCCAGGCGGTGCTCGGCCGCACCGGCGGCCAGACCGGCTTCGCGGTCGGCTCACCGGTCGCCGGGCGGGTGCGGCCCGAGCTGGAGCGGCTCGTCGGGATGTTCGTCAACACCCTCACGCTGCGCGCGGACCTGTCCGGCGACCCGACCTTCGCCGAGCTGCTGCACCGGACCCGGGAGACCTGCCTGGACGCGTACGCGCACCAGGAACTGCCGTTCGAGCAGCTCGTGCAGGAGCTGAACGTGCCGCGCGACGTGCGCCGCCCACCGCTGTTCCAGGCGCTGTTCGCGATGCAGAACTACCAGGAGGCGACCGGCGAGCGCCCGGGCGGGCTGACGTTCGGGCACTGGCCGGCGCCGGTCACCGCGACCCGCTTCGAGGTGGAGCTGTACGTCAAGGAGGGCCCCGGCGAGCTGTGGGCGACCCTGGTGTACAACACCGACCTGTTCGCGCCGGCGACCGCGCACCGCTTCGCCGGGCACCTGGACAGGTTCCTGCGTGCGGTCGCCGCCGACCCGGGGCTTCGCCTGTCCGATGTGGACCTGCTGACCGGCGAGGAGCGCGCCGGCCTCGTACGCCCGCCGGTCCACGTGGACGTCGACCCGCACGCCACCCTGACGTCGCTGATCGACCGCATGCTCGTCGAGCACGCCGGCGCGACCGCCGTCACGTTCGACGGGCGGCACCTGACCTACGCCGAGCTCGACGCCCGCTCCGCCGCCCTGGCCCGGCACCTGCCGGCGGGCAGCCTCGTCGCGGTGTGCGCCGACCGGTCGTTCGAGCTGGTCGTCGCGCTGCTCGCGGTGCTGCGGGCCGGCGCGGCCTACGTGCCGCTCGACCCCGGCTACCCCGCCGACCGGCTCCGGTTCATGATCGAGGACGCGAAGGCCCCGGTCGTGCTGGTCCAGCGGCGGCACCTCGGCAAGCTGCCCCCGGGCGGCACCGCGACCGTCATCGACCTCGACGACGTACCGGCCGGCGGCGGCTCCGTGAGCGGGCCGCGCCCGGACGACGTCGCGTACGTCATCTACACCTCCGGCTCCACCGGCCGGCCCAAGGGCGTCCCGAACACCCACCGGGGCATCGTCAACCGCCTGGACTGGATGCAGCGCCGGTTCCGGATCGGGCCCGGCGACACCGTCCTGCAGAAGACCCCGGCCGGGTTCGACGTCTCGGTCTGGGAGTTCTTCTGGCCGCTGATGACCGGCGCCCGGCTCGTCCTCGCCCGGCCCGACGGCCACCGCGACGCCGACTACCTGCGTGACCTCATCGTCGCCGAGCGGGTCACCACCGTGCACTTCGTCCCGTCGATGCTGGCGGTCTTCCTCGCCGCCGACGGTGTCGCCGGGTGCACGTCGCTGCGCCGGATCGTGTGCAGCGGCGAGGAGCTGCCCGCCGACCTGGCCCGCCGGTGCGTCGCCACCCTCCCCGCCGAGTTGCACAACCTGTACGGGCCGACCGAGGCCGCGATCGACGTGTCGGCGTGGCAGTGCGACGGCGACGCGCTCACCGGCCAGGCTCGCGTCCCGATCGGCCACCCGATCCAGAACATCGCCCTGTACGTCCTGGACGACCGGCTGCGGCCCGTCCCGGTCGGTGTTCCCGGGCAGCTGTTCATCGCCGGCGCCGGCCTCGCCACCGGCTACCTGCACCGGCCGGCGCTGACCGCGGAACGGTTCCGTCCCGACCCGTACGGGCCGCCCGGCACCCGCAT
Source organism: Dactylosporangium sp. NPDC049742 (assembly GCF_040674675.1). Classification (NCBI taxonomy): domain Bacteria; kingdom Bacillati; phylum Actinomycetota; class Actinomycetes; order Micromonosporales; family Micromonosporaceae; genus Dactylosporangium; species Dactylosporangium sp. NPDC049742. Next base: position 8,948 of record NZ_JBFANF010000070.1, read on the forward strand.
GTACGCCACCGGCGACCTCGCCCGCCGCCTCGCCGACGGTTCCATCGACTTCCTCGGCCGGATCGACACCCAGGTCAAGCTCCGCGGGCTGCGCATCGAGCTCGGCGAGATCGAGGTGGCGCTGCGCGCCGTGCCCGGTGTCCTCGACGCGGCCGTCATCGTCCGCGAGGACCGCCCCGGCGACAAGAAGCTCGTCGCGTACCTGGTGGGGGAGTGCGACGGCACCGCCGCGCTGCGCACGGCACTCAAACACCGGCTGCCGGACTACATGGTCCCGGCCGCGTTCGTCACGCTGCCGGCGCTGCCGCTGAGCCCCAACGGCAAGCTCGACCGCAAGGCGCTGCCCGCCCCGCAGCTCCGCCGGGACGCCACCGACCTCGTCGAGCCGTCCACGGACAGCGAACGCCTCGTCGCCGGCATCTGGCGGGAGCTGCTCGACGTCGACCGGATCGGCGTCGACGACGACTTCTTCGACCTCGGCGGGCACTCCCTCATCGCCACGCAGGTCGTCGCGCGGCTGCGCAAGACCGCCGGCGCCGGGATCTCCGTCCTCGACACGTTCCAGCACCGCACCGTGCGGGACCTGGCCGCGCTGCTCGACCAGCCCGCCGCGGCCCGCGGACCGCGGCCCCTGCTCAACGAGCTGACCCGCCCGGTGCCGCCGGACCAGCGCGTCGGGTCCCTGGTCTGCGTCCCGTACGGCGGCGGCAGCGCCGTCGTCTACCAGCCGCTCGCCGACGCCCTGCCGGCCGGCTGGTCGCTCTTCGCCGTCGCGATCCCCGGCCAGGACATCGGCCTGCGGGAGGAGCCGCTGCCGCTGGACGAGCTGGCCGCCCGCTGCACCCAGGAGATCCTGGAGAAGGTCGACGGCCCGGTGATCGTCTACGGTCACTGCGGCGTCGGCTCGTCCGTCGCCGTCGAGCTGGCGCGGCGCCTGGAGGCCGCGCGGCGCACCGTCGAGGCGGTCTACATCGGCGCGGTGTTCCCGTTCGCGCGGCCCACCGGCCGGTTCAGCGGGCTGCTGTCGAAGCTCGCCGGCCGCGAGGCGCTGCTGAGCAACCGCGTCTACGAGAACTGGATGCGCTCGATGGGCGTCGACATGGCCGAGTTCGACGCGGCCGAGGCCGACGAGATCATCCGCACGATGCGCGAGCACTCCCGCATCGCCGAGGACTACTTCACCGGCCTGTTCGAGGCGAAGATCGACAAGCTGCGGGCGCCGGTCATCTCCGTCGTCGGCGACCGCGACCCGCAGACCGAGTTCGCCCGGGAACGGTTCAAGGAGTGGCACTTCCTCACCGACTCGGCCGCCCTGGTCGTCCTCGACGAGGGCGGGCACTTCTTCCTGCGGTACCGCTCGGCCGAGCTGGCCGGCATCGTCACCGCCGTGCACGCCACGGACGTCCCGCTCGCCGACCCAGACGGCGGCTGGAAGGTCGCCGAACGGTCCACGTCGGACGGTGGGCGGGCCGCCGCGCCCGACGGCCCGCAGCCGAGCATGCGCCGGTTCCTCACCGTCGCCGGCGGTCAGCTCGTGTCGATCGTCGGGTCGGCGCTGACCGAGTTCGCCGTTCCGCTGTGGATCTACCTGGAGACCGGTTCGCTGGTGCGGTTCGCGGTCTTCGCCGTCCTGGGCCTCGTCCCCGGCATGCTCGTCGCGCCGTTCGCCGGGGCGGTGGTCGACCGCTACGACCGGCGCAAGGTGATGCTGTTCGGTGACGTCGCCGCCGGGTCCAGCCAGGCCGTCCTGCTCGTGCTGGCGCTGAGCGGCACGCTGCGGGTCGGGCACATCTACGTGCTGCTCGTCGTGCTGTCGGTCGCGCTGACCTTCCAGCGCCTCGCGTTCGCGTCCGCGGTGCCGCAGCTGGTGCCGAAGCGGTACCTCGGCCACGCCAACGGCATCGTCCAGCTCACCTTCGGGGCCGGCCAGTTCATCGTGCCGCTCGCCGCGGCCGGGCTGATGGCGACCGTCGGGCTGCGCGGCGTGCTGCTGTTCGACGTCGCCAGCTACACCGTCGCGGTCGCCGTGCTGCTCGCCGTCAAGTTCCCCCGCACCCTGGCGTGGGTCCGGCGCGAGACGTTCTGGCAGGAGGTCGTCGGCGGCTGGCGCTACGCCCTCGGCCCCGGCGGCCTGCGGCCCGTCCTGGTGTTCTTCGCCGTGCTCAACCTGTTCATGACCCCGCTGTTCCTGCTGCTGTCGCCGCTGGTGCTGTCCTTCGCGGACCTCGACGCGGTCGCGCGGGTCAGCATGGCCGGCGGCCTGGGCGCGATCGTGGGCGGCCTGCTCATGAGCTTCTGGGGCGGGCCGCGGCAACAGCGGGTCCGCGGGATGCTCCTGCTCGTGCTCGCCCTGGCGGTGTGCAGCGCGCTGCCGGGCCTGCGCGCCAACGAGCTGCTGATCGCCGCCGGCGCCCTCGGCATGTCCCTCGGGCTGACCGTCACCAACGGCGTCTACACCACCATCGTCCAGGTCAAGGTGCCGCAGCGGTTCCACGGGCGGGTCTTCGCGGTCAACACCGTCATCGCGTTCTCCACCATCCCGATCGGCTACGCCGTCGTCGGCCCGCTCGGCAGCAGGCTGCTCGAGCCGCTGATGGCCCCGGGCGGCGCGCTCGCCGGCAGCGTCGGCGCCCTCATCGGCACCGGACCCGGCCGCGGCACCGCCCTGCTGTTCCTGCTCCTCGCCACGGTGATGGCGGCCCAGGTCCTGGTGTCGTTGCGGCTGCCCAGCCTCGCCGGGTTCGACGCCCGGGTGCCGGACGCTGCACCCGACGACCTCATCGGCGCGCAGGCACGCGCCGCGAAGAAGGAGAAGACATGAGCGACGCGTTTCTCGTCGTCCGCAACGACGAGGAGCAGTACTCGATCTGGCCGGAGGGCGACGACCTGCCCGCGGGCTGGCACGCCGAAGGCACCGCCGGCACGCGCGAGTGGTGCCTGCAGCACATCGACGCGGTGTGGACCGACATGCGCCCCCGCAGCGCCAGGTGAAGGAGGAGCCCGACATGTCCTTACTGGACGGTGCCGACGCCACCGAAGCGGCGGTCGCGAAGATCTGGACGGAGCTCGGGCTGCGCCCGGAGTCCCTCGACGACGACTTCTTCGCCCTCGGCGGGCAGTCCCTGACGCTCGTGGCGTTCCTGGCCCGCGTCCAGGAGACCCTCGGGGTGGAGGTGCCGGTCGACACCCTCTTCGACGAGGACCTCACCGTCGCCTACGCCGCCCGGGTGGTCACCGACGCGCAGCTCGCCGCCCTGCCGCCGGACGAGCTCGCCGCGGTCCTCGCCGAGCTCGACGGCATGAGCGACGCCGAGGTCGCCGCGCTGGTCGAGGCGGACTGAGCATGCGGGTCCTCCTCGCGCAGAACATGCGGTTCCTGCCCAGCCACGGCGGCGCGAACCGGGCCAACCGGATCCTCATGGAGGGGCTCGCGGCTCGCGGCCACCGGTGCGTGGCGGTCACCCCGCTGCACGCCACCGAGCACCGGCTGAGCACCGCGGACTTGACCGCCTACCTCGCCGGGCTCGGCGTCACCGCCACCGACACCGGCGACGCCCTCGTCTACACCCATCGCGGGGTCGAGGTCCACGCCGTGCTCGCCGGGCCGAAGCTGCCCCGCTACCTGCGGGCCGTCGCCGCCGAGGAGGAGCCCGACCGGGTGCTCGTGCCGTCCGACGACCCCGGGCTGCTCATGCTCGGCACGGCGCTGCGGGCGGCCCCGGACCGGGTGGTGTACCTGGTGCACACCCTGCAGCAGCTGCCCTTCGGGCCGCGCGCGTTCTACCCCAGCGAGTCCGGCGTCCGGCTGGTGCGCCGCGCGGCGGCGGTCGTCGCCATCAGCCGGGCCGGCCGGGACTACGTCCGGCAGCACGCCGGCATCGACGCGTCCCTGATTTACCCGCCCGTCTACGGCACCGGCCCGTGGCCGCGGGCGGACGGCGGCGGGGCGGTGACGATGGTCAACCCGTGCGGGTTCAAGGGGCTGCCGATCCTGCTCGGCCTCGCCGACGCCCTGCCCGGCCGGCGGTTCCTGGCCGTGCCCACCTGGGGGACGACCGCCGCGGACCGGGAGCAGCTGGCGGCCCGTCCCAACATCGACGTCATCGCGCCCGTCGACGACATCGGCACGCTCTTCGCCCGCACCCGGGTGCTGCTGATGCCGTCGCTTTGGGACGAGACCTTCGGCTACACCGCCGTCGAGGCGATGCTGCACGGTGTGCCGGTCCTCGCCGCGGACGTCGGCGGTCTCGGCGAGGCGAAGCTCGGCGTGCCCTACCTGCTGCCCGTCACCCCGATCACCCGGTATGAGCCGGGCACGCTGTTCCCGCAGCCCGTCCTGCCGCCGCAGGACCCGGCACCCTGGCTCGACGCCCTGCGCCGCCTCGACGACCCGGGGCACCACGCCGAGGTCGCCGCCGCCGGGCGGCACGCGGCCCGGTCCTTTGTGGACGGTCTGGACGCCGAGGCCTTCCCGCACCTGCTGGAGAAGTGCGGATGACCGGCGCCGACCTGCGGATGCTGCTGCTGATCCGGCACTTCGAGCTCGCCCTGCTCGACCTCTTCGCGCGCGGGCTCGTCCACGGCACCACCCACACCTGCCTCGGGCAGGAGCCGGTGCCGGTCGCGCTCAGCGCGCTGCTGCACGACGACGACTTCCAGCTGAGCAACCACCGCGGTCACGGCCACTACCTGGCCCGCTTCGACGACCCGGCCGGCCTGCTGGCCGAGATCCTCGGCCGCGACGGCGCCGTCAACCTCGGCGTCGGCGGCAGCCAGCACCTCAAACGCGGCAGGTTCCTCACCACCGGCGTGCAGGGCGCCGGCGTGCCGGTCGCCGCCGGCACCGCCCTGCACCTGTCCCGGCACGAGCCCGGCCGGATCGCCTGCGTCCACATCGGCGACGGCACCTGGGGCGAGGGCGCCGTCTACGAGGCGCTCAACCTCGCCGCGCTGTGGCGCCTGCCGCTCGTCGTCGCCGTGGAGCACAACGGGATCGCGCAGAGCACCCCGACCGCCGACCAGCTCGCGGGGACGATCGCCGGCCGCGCCGCCGCGTTCGGCATCCCGCACCTGCACGTGCCCTGCGAGGACGTGACGGCCATGCGGTCGCTGCTCGCCGGCCCGCTCCAGCGGGTCCGCGACGGCGGCGGCCCGCTCGTCGTCGAGTTCGCCACCCACCGGCTCGGCCCGCACAGCAAGGGCGACGACCCGCGCCCCGCCGCGGAGCTCGACCGGCTCCGGGCCCGGGACTGGTACCCGCCGCACGCCGGCACACCCGCCGACACCGAGCAGCGGGACCGGGTCGCCGCCGTCGTCGAGGAGGTGGTGGCGAGATGTCTGGTCAGCGCGTGAGCGAGAGTCTGAACGCGGCGCTGTACAAGGCGCTCGCCGACGACCCGCGGCGCTACCTCATCGGCGAGGACCTCGCCGACCCGTACGGTGGCGCGTTCAAGGTCACCCGCGGCCTGTCGACGGCCTTCCCCGGCCAGGTGCTCAGCACGCCGATCAGCGAGGCCGCGATCGTCGGCCTCGCCAACGGGCTGGCCCTCGCCGGGTCCAGCGCCATCGTCGAGATCATGTTCGCCGACTTCGCGACGCTCGCCTTCGACCAGCTCGTCAACTTCGCCGCCAAGTCCGTCACGATGTACGGCCACCGCGTGCCGATGCCGCTCCTGGTGCGGTGCCCGACCGGCGGCAACCGCGGCTACGGCCCCACCCACAGCCAGAGCCCGCAGAAGCACTTCCTCGGGGTGCCGTCGCTGGACGTGTACGAGCTGACCCCGTTCCACGACACGACCGACCTCGTCGCCGGCATGCTCGCCACCGGCCGGCCCGGGCTGCTCTTCGAGGACAAGGTCCTCTACACCGAGCGGATGTTCACCGGCGACGACCTGCTGCGCCACGACCTCGTCGGGGACTGGCCCGGCTGGGCCCGCACCACGGTCGTCGGACCGGGCGACGACTACGCCGTCCTCGCCCCCGGCGGGCTGTCCTCGCGTGCCCTGGCCGCGATGCGCTCGGCGTTGCTCACCCACGAGCTCAGCGGGGCCCTGCTCACCCCGGCCCGCCTGTACCCGCTGGACCTGGCGCCCGTGCTGGCGACCGTTGCCGCCGCCCGGCGGGTGCTGGTGGTCGAGGACGGCCCGCCCGGCGCCGGCTGGGCGACCGAGGTCGCGTTCCAGCTGCAGACCGCGCTGTGGGGTCGGCTGCGGCGCCCGGTGCGCGTGCTGCAGGCCGCCGACGCCGTCGTGCCCGCGGCCCGGCACCTGGAGCGCTCGGTGCTCGTCCAGGCGCCGGCCATCGCCGCGGAGCTGCTCAGGGAGGACGCGTGACCGAGATCCGGGTGCCGCAGCTGAACGCCAACGACGTGACCTACACGCTCGTCGAGTGGCTGGTCGAACCCGGCGGCCCCGTCGCGGCCGGCGACCCGGTCGCGACCGTGGAGACGTCGAAGGCCGCCGAGGAGCTGCCGAGCCCCGCCGACGGTGTGGTGCAGCACCTCCTCGCGGCCGGTGCCGAGTGCGCGGTCGGCGCCGTGATCGGCCGCGTCGCGCCGGCCCTGCCCGCGCACACCGCCGCCGCCGCCACGGTGCAGGACGAGCAGATCATCACGGAGCCGGCGCGGCGGCTGATCGCGGAGCGGGGGATCGACCCCGCCCTCGTGCGGGCCCTGGACACCCGGGTCGTGCGGACCGCCGACCTGGCGGCGCTCCTGCCGCCGGACCCGGTGGCCTCGTCCGCGCCGGCCGGTGCCCAGGCGCTGCCGCCCGTCCAGCAGGCCGTCGTGGCCGTCGTCACCGAGTCCCACCGGAGCATTCCCGCGGCGTTCGTGGCGGTGAAGGTACACCTGGACAACGCCATCCGGCGCGGGCAGCTGCTCACCCGGGAGCACAAGCGCATGATCGGCATGCCCGAGCTGCTCATCGCGGCGATCGGCGCCCAGCTCGCCAGGCACCCCGGCTGCTTCGGGGCGTTCGAACCGCCGCACCACGTCCGGCCCGCCGCGACCGCCGACGTCGGCGTGACGATGGACGTCGGCCGCGGCCTGCACGTCCCGGTGGTCCGCGACGCCGCGGCGGCGGGCATCCGGGAGATCGCCGAACGGCTGATGGCGCTGCGGATGACCGCGCTGCGCGGCACGTTCCGCGCCGGCGACCTGACCGGCGCCACGATCATGCTGGCCCTGCACACCGACGACGACGTGACGGTCGCGGTGCCGATCGTCCAGCCCGGCACCGTGTGTGCACTCTCCCTCGCCGGCCGCACCACGGAGCTCGACCTCGACGACGCCGGCACCGTGGTGCGGCGCACCGTCGTGCAGCTCGGCGTCGCCTACGACCACCGGGTCGTCAACGGCCGCGAGGCGGTCGAGCTGCTCCGCGACCTGCGCGACGCCTTGCAGCAACCACCGGAGGGTGCCGCCGTCTAGGGTTGCCGGTGTGATCGGTGTGCCTGTACGGGTGATGGTGGTGGACGACCACCCGATGTGGCGGGACGGGGTGGCACGGGATCTGACCGACGCCGGCTACCTGGTCACCGCCGTGATCGGCGAGGGAGCCCAGGCGCTGCGGGTCGCGCGGGCGGCCCGCCCCGACGTGGTCGTGCTCGACCTGCAGCTGACCGACCTGTCCGGCGTCGAGGTGATCGGCGGGCTGCTCGAGGCGCTGCCCGAGGTGCGCGTCCTCATGCTGTCCGCCAGCGGGGAGCAGCGCGACGTGCTCGACGCGCTGAAGGCGGGTGCCACCGGCTACCTGGTGAAGTCGGCGGGGCGGCAGGAGTTCCTGGAGGCGGTGCGCCGCACCGTGGAGGGCGAGGCCGTGTTCACCGCCGGGCTGGCCGGCCTGGTGCTCGGGGAGTACCGGAAGCTGGCCCGGTCCACGAGCGGCGGGCCCGAGCTGACCGCGCGGGAGACCGAGGTCCTGCGGCTGGTCGCCAAGGGCCTGCCGTACAAGCTGGTGGCGGAGGACCTGGGGCTCTCGGTCCGCACGGTGCAGAACCATGTGCAGAACACGCTGGGGAAGCTGCAGCTGCACAACCGCAGCGCGCTGGTGCGCTACGCACTCGAGCACGGGCTCGACTGAGTACTTCTACTCATGCCCGGCCGCCGCCGGTGCGGAATGTTCTGTGCATGGCCCTGAACCAATCGATGGTGGTCGCCCAACGGCACGGCGTCGTCCGGCGCCGTGACCCGCTGTACCGCGCCGTCACCCGCCTGCTGGCCGTCTCGCTGACGCCGGTCGCCGCTCTGGTCGCGCCGGGGCGGGCGCGGCACACCGCCTGCCAGTGGGCGCTGACCCTGCGCTTCCCGGCCGAGGACCTGGCCGGGCTCACCCCTGCGACGCGGGCGGCGTTCGAGGCGGCCCGCACGCGGGCGTTGTGGCGGCACGGCGAGCTGCTCGGGCTGACCTCCGGCCACCGGGACGCGGCCGCCCAGGCCGCGCTGTACGCCGCGCAGGTCGAGCGCTGCGGTTCGGAGGAGCTGGCCCGGCGGTGGACGCTGCCGCCGGACGAGTCGCGGCACGTCGCGGGCCTGGCCCTCGACGTGCGGCCGTCGGAGGGTGCGCGCTGGCTCGAGGTGTACGGCGCGCGGTACGGCCTGTACCGGATGTATGACAACGAATGGTGGCATTTCGAATACCACCCGGACGGCCGGCCGGCCCGTCTGGCGCACCCGGCCGCCGCGCACGCGGCCCATCGGTCATGATCATCGGCATGCATGAGCGGACGTTGCGGTGGTGGATCGCGCTGGCGGGTCTGGGCGGCGGTCTGCTGGTCGCGGTGGTGCAGTCCTCGCACGGGGGAGGATTCTCGCCGCGGCTCGGCGTGCAGGGGCCCGACGCGTACTACGGGCCCGACCCGTACACGCCGCTGATCCCCACCGCGGCGACCGTGCTGGCGCTGTGCCTGCTGCGCTGGTGGCCCTACCTGCTGACGGCGGGCGGGCTGCTGTGCGTGCCGATCGCGTGGCCGGACCTGGTCCCGTATCCGGACACGATGACCTTCTACCACCTGTCCAGCGCGGCGTTCCCGGTCCTCGCCATCGGGGCGCTGGCCGCCGCGCAGCGGCTGCTGTGCACCGGCGCGCCGGGGCTGGGCGCCGTCGTGGCCGGCCTCGTCATCGGGTTCGGCCTCTTCGGCCAGGCCCTGCCGGGCACCATCTACCAGTTCATGGACCCGGCGCTGCCCATCTGGCGCGGGTTGCTGGTCGTGGCCGGCCTCGCCGCCGTCGCCCCGGCGACCTGGTGGTGGCGGCGCGGCGATCCCGCCGCCGTCGGGCAGCCGGACGAGAAGGCCTGGAGCTGGAAGCGGCTGCGGCCGATCGTCACCGGCGGGCTGGTGGCGCTCGTGGCGCTGCCGTTCGCCATGCTCTCCACCGAGCGGCTCGCGGACCTGCTGGGCGTCAGCTGGCGGACGCTCGCCAACACCCCGAACGCCAGGACCGCCATTCTCGGCGGGATGACCCTCGCGGCGGCGGCGATCCTGGCCACGCTGGCCGGGGTGTGGTCGCTGGCCGGGGCGCTGACCGCGGCGACGGCGCAGATCGCGGTCTCCGCGCCGCTGGCGATCGCGCTGCTCGCGACCAGGGACGCGGGCCCCGCCCGCTGGTCCGCCGCGCTGCTGGGGGTGGCGATCGGCGTGGCCGCCGCGGCGACCAGGTGGCGGGTCGCGGCCACGGTCGCGCTCACGGTGGGCGCGGCGACGTGCCTGTTCATCGCGTTCTCGGGCACGAGCGGCGACCCGCAGAAGCTCGCCGGGCAGTACGGTGCGACGCCGGCGCTGCTGATGATCGTGCTGGTCACCGGGGCCGCGACCGCGGTCGCCGGGGCGACCGCGCCGGTGCTCGCCCCGCGCGGCTCGCTCCCCGCGGTCCTCGGCCCGATCGCCGGCGTGCTCGTCGTCGCCGGCGTCAAGACCGCCCCGGTGATCGAGCTGGGTGGCGCGGCGCCGCGGTCGATCGGCACGTCGCTCCGCCTCGACACCGCCGGCATCCTGCTGCTGGTGTCGGCCGCGGCGATCGGCGGGCTGGGCATCGCGCACTATCTCTCCGAGCGCTGGGCGGAGCGCAAGCAGGCCGAGCTGATCCGGCAGGAGGCGGCCGCCGCGGAGCGGGACCGGCTGGCCCGGCCGATCCACGACGGCGTGCTGCAGGTCCTCGCCATGGTCCAGCGCGAGGGCTCGGAGCTCGGCGGCGCCGGCGCCCAACTGGCGGCGCTGGCCGGCGAGCAGGAGGTGGCCCTGCGGAACCTGCTCAGCGGCAACCCGTCGCCGCCCGGCGCGGGCTCCGAGGCCGACCTGCGGGCCAAGCTCACCGGGCTGTCCTCGCCCGCCGTCGACGTCGCCGCCCCGGTCGACCCGGTCATGCTGCCGGCCGCCGTCGCGGCCGAGCTGTTCGCGGCGGTCCAGGCGGCCCTGGACAACGTCCGGCAGCACGCCGGCCCCGGCGCGCGGGCCTGGATCCTCCTGGAGGACGAGGACGACGGGGTGCGCGTGACGGTCCGCGACGACGGTGCCGGCTTCGAGCCGCACCGGCTGCGGGACGCGGCCCGGGCCGGCCGCCTGGGGGTGGAGCAGTCGATCCGCGGCCGGATCCACGACCTCGGCGGCACCGCGACCGTCAAGAGCCGCCCGGGCATCGGCACCGAGGTCGAGCTGTGGGTTCCGTTCCCCGCGCGGTGACCGGGGCGTGGGCCGGGAACGCGGCCGGGAGGTGAATTGCCGGAAAACGATGGATTTGCGGCGATCCGTCGGGACCACAGTGCCGGCCAAATCCAACTGGATTGGCCGTTTCGCTGCCGCGACGTAATTCTTATTGGATGATGGCCACACTCCGGGTCCGAGGGCGCGGAATGCGATCCAGCGGGATGGATAGAGAAGTGGAGCGGCGGTGATCGAGTCAAGGGTGGGTCTGCGCAGCGACATCGAGCAGGGCACAGTCGAGGTCATCGTCGAGGGTCCGTGGGACGGGCGGGTCAAGACCGACCTCGCCACCGCGGTCCGGAAGGGCCTGGCGGAGCAACCGAGGGCGCTGCTGCTGAACCTGACGGCGGTCGAGCAGCCCAGCCCCGCGCTCGTCGGCGCGGTCCTGCTGGCCGAGCGGCACAGCGGCTCCATCCAGCCGCCGGTCCCGCTGGTGCTCGTGGCGTCGGACGCCACCTGGCGCAAGCTGGTCGGCGCCGGGCTGATGACACGGATCCCGATCTACACCACCATGGCCGCGGCGCAGGACGCGCTCAGCCACAGGACGCCACCGTTCGGCCGGGTCAGGCTCGACCTGCAGCCCGAGGCGATGGCACCGTCGACGGCGCGGTCGTTCGTCGGTGACACGGTCCTGGCCTGGGACCTGCGCGCGCTGCTGCACCCGGCCCGGGCCATCATCTCGGAGCTCGTGACCAACGCCGTGCAGCACGCGCGGACGCCGTTCACCGTGACCGCCTCCCGCCGCTGGGACCTGCTGCATCTCGCGGTCGAGGACGGCGATCCGGCGCTGCCCCGCATGATCAGGCCGGTACAGCGCGAGGACGTGCCGCTGGACGTCCGGGGCATCGGGCTCGGGATCGTCGCGCGATCGGCGCGCGCCTGGGGGGCGACGCGGACCGCGGCGGGCAAGGTGATCTGGGCGACCCTGGCGACGGTGCCGGCGCAGCGCCGGACCTGAGCACGGGTCGGTAGCCCGCTCGGCGGATGCGCGGCGCCGAGGGCGACGCGCGGCCCGCACACAGACCAGCACGACTCCGGCGACCGGCCGGCCGACCCGCCCGCACGTGAAGGTCGTGGCGCCGGCGGGCCGGATCACGCCGCCCGACTCCGTCCGAAGTGGATCGGCGCCGCGCTGGTGCTGCTCACCGCCACGGACCCGCCGCACCTGGTGAAGGCGTCCGGGATCGACCCCGGCACGCCGGATTCCCCGCACCGCGAACCCGGGCCGCGTGCCCCGGTGAGGCGGCGTGTGACGCGCGCAGAGCACCTCGGCCCACCGTCGCGGCCGCTGAGGGTGGGGGCGGCGTGCCATGGGTGGTCTCGTGGTGAGAACTGACCGACGCCGCTCCCGCGACCTGAACCGGGGCGGCAATCTGAGGATGCGGCGCCCACCCAGGTGCCGCTGCCTCCGTTGGACCGCACCCGGTCACGCTGTGGCACGGCACGCCCGGGTCCGCCCCCGGCGCGCCCCCGTTCATGACTGTCGCTGAGACCCGCGGCCGGTTCCACGCCGGCCGCGGTGCCCCGCTGCGCCTTGGCGGCAGCCGCGCCGCCGGCCCGCACCCGTGCCGCGGCGGCATCAGCAGAGATAGGGCTGAAATTTTGATCCAGGCAACCACCAGGACGACAGCGCCGCCGTCCCGGCAGCACGAGATCACGGCGCGACGCCTGCACCACGTGTTCGAGACCGCGTGCGACCGCACCCCCACCGCCGTCGCACTGGAGTGCGACGGGATCCGCCTCACCTACCAGGACCTCGACGAGCGCGCCAACCGTCTCGCGCACCGGCTGCGCGGCCTCGGCATCCGCGGCGGCGCCCGGACGGCGATCCTGCTGCAGCGCTCCGTCGCGACGTACGTGGCGCTGCTCGCCGTCGGCAAGGCCGGCGGGGCGTTCGTGCCGATCGACCCGGAGTCGCCCGCCGACCGGGTCGCGTACATCGCCGAGGACTCGGCGATCGCGCTGCTGCTGACGTCGGCGGAGCTCGCCGACCGTGCCGAGGGGCTGCCCTGCCCGGTGCTGCGCGTCGACAGCACCGGCGGCCCCGACGAGACCGCGGAGGCCGGCGGGGACGGCGGCGCCGCAGATGCACCCGCGCCCCGCCCGGAGCCGGACGCCGCCGGCGACCCCGCCGCGTACATCATCTACACCTCGGGCTCCAGCGGCCGCCCGAAGGGCGTGGAGGTGGCCCAGTCCAGCATCTGCAACTTCCTCGACGTCGTGCCGGGGGTGTACGACGTGCGCCCCGGCGACCGGGTCTACCAGGGCATGACGATCGCGTTCGACTTCTCGATCGAGGAGATCTGGCCCACGTGGTCCGTCGGGGCCACCCTCGTCGCCGGGCCGACCGACTCGCGGCGCTTCGGCACCGAACTCGCCGACTTCCTGGACTCGTCCGGCATCACCGTCCTGTACTGCGTGCCGACCCTGCTGGCGACGATCCCCCGGGAGCTGCCCCGCATCCGCAGCGTCCTCGTCGGTGGGGAGGCCTGCCCCGGCCAGCTCGTCGAGCGGTGGAGCCGGCCGGACCGGCGCATCCTCAACACCTATGGGCCGACCGAGGCGACCGTCACCGCGACCTGGTGCGAGCTGCTGCCCGGGCGGATCGTCACCATCGGCCGGCCGCTGCCCACCTACAGCGTCGTGCTGCTGGACGAGCAGCGCCGGCCGGTCCGCGACGGCGAGGTCGGCGAGATCTGCATCGGCGGGCCCGGCGTCGCCCGCGGCTACGTCGGCCGGCCCGAGCTGACCGCCGACCGGTTCGTCGAGCACCCTCTCGCGCCGCCCGGATCCCGCCTGTACCGCACCGGCGACCTCGGACGGCTCACCGCCGACGGCGAGGTCGAGTACCTCGGCCGCGCCGACGCCGAGGTCAAGATCCGCGGCCACCGGGTCGACCTCGGCGAGATCGAGAACGTGCTGCTGGAGGACGCCGGCGTGAGCGAGGCGGTCGCGGCGCTCGTCCCGGTCGGCACCGGTGACGACGCGCCCCGGGAGCTCGCGGCGTACGTCGTCTGCCCGGTGCCCGACGACTCGCTGGTGCCCCGCCTGTTCGAGCAGTTGCAGGAGCGCCTGCCCGGGTACATGGTGCCGGCGTACCTCGACGTGGTCGAGGCGCTGCCCGCCATGCCGAGCGGCAAGGTCGACCGCAAGCGGCTGCCCGCCCCGGTGCACCGGCGCCCCGCCCGCGGCGCCGTCGTCGCCGCGGACACCGAGCTCGAGGAGCAGGTCCGCGCGGTGTGGGCCGAGGCGTTCGGGCTGGAACCGCAGGCCCTGTCGGTCGAGGCGCACTTCTTCGACGACCTGGGCGGGCACTCGCTGCTCGCCGCGCGGGTCGTGTCGCTGCTGCGCACGCGCGGCATCGGCGCCAGCCCCGCCGTGCGCGACCTGTACAGCAACCCGACGGTGCGCGGCCTGGCCGGCCGGCTCGCCGCGCCCACGCCGGGACTTGCCGCGCCGCGCCGCCCGGCGCCGCTGCGCCACGGCAGCCGCCGCATCGCGGCCGCCGGCGCCGGCCAGGCGCTCGTCATCTACCTGCTGGTGCTGCTCATCACGCTGCCGGTGTCCTATGTGTACACCTGGAACAACGGCCGCGTGTCCTTCGAGGTCCTCGCCCAGCTGATGATGGCGATCCTGGTGAGCTACCTCGGCGTGCGCTGGATCGTGCCGGTCCTGCTCGCCCGGCCGGTCGCCGCCGGCATCCGCCCCGGCCGGTACCGACTATGGGGCCCGACCTACGTGCGGCTGTGGATGCTCGACCTGCTGCTGGCGCTCGGGCCGATGACCGTGCTCAGCGGCTCGCCGCTGATGGCGGTGTACCTGCGGCTGCTCGGCGCCCGCGTCGGCGCCCGGACCACGATCGCGACCAGCTCGATCGGCGTTCCCACCATGATCGAGATCGAGTCCGACGCCACCGTCGGCTACGGCGTGTCGATGCGGCCGTGGCGGGTCGAGCACGGCTGGGTCGTCGTCGAGCCGATCACGGTCGCGCGGCACGCGTTCGTGGGCGCCAACGCCGTGCTCGAGCCGGGGTCGTCGGTGCGGTCCGGCGCCGGGCTCGGCGAGCAGTCCGTGCTCGAGCAGGGCGAGACCGTGCCGCCCGGCGCGCGGTGGGCGGGCTCCCCGGCGGCGCCCGTCGACGGGCTGGGCTCGACGGTGGAGGTCATGCTGTCGGCAAAGGGCCGCCGCCAGAACTGGCACCCGAAGCACCTGCTCGCCGCCGGCCTCGGCGCCGTCGGCCTCGAGCTGAGCGCCATCGCGACCGTCGTGCCCAGCGTGGTCCTCGTCTGGTGGGCGCTGCTGAAGTGGGGGCTGCTCGCCGGTCTCGTCGCCACCGTCCCGGCCGGGCCGCTCTACGTGCTGACCACCTGCGCGGTCATCGCGGGCGGCAAACGCCTCGTGCTGCGGCACGCCCCGGCCGGCATCCACCCGGCCCGCTCCGGCCTCGGCATCCGCAAGTGGATCGCCGACAAGCTGCTGGAGTTCAGCCTGCTGTTCACCAACTCGCTGTACTCCACGCTGTACACGGTGCCGTGGCTGCGGCTGCTCGGCGCCCGCGTCGGGCGGGGCGCCGAGGTGTCCACCGCCGCGCACCTCGACCCGGACCTGCTCACCCTCGACCCGGACAGCTTCGTGGCCGACATGGCCAGCGTCGGCGCCGCCACGTTCGCCAACGGGCGGATGGCACTGCTGCCGACCAAGGTCGGGCACCGGGCGTTCGTCGGCAACGCGGCGTTCGTGCCTGCCGGCACCACCCTCGGCGCCGGCAGCCTCGTCGGCGTGCAGACCATGCCGCCGGACGAGGACGTCCCCGACGGCACCTCGTGGCTCGGCTCGCCCGCGATGCACCTGCCGCGGCGGCAGAGCAGCGGCACGTTCTCCGAGCAGGAGACGTTCCGCCCGCCGCGGCAGGTGGTGGCGCACCGCCTCGCCGTCGAGTTCGCCCGCGCGACCGCGCCGGCCTCGCTGCTGGGCATGAGCGTCTACCTGTACCTGTGGGTGCTGTCGGCGCTGGCCCGCGGCCGTGACCTGCCGGTGCCGGCGCTGGTCTCCCCACTGGTCGTCATGGCCGCGGGCGCCGCCGTGATCGGGTGCTGCGCGGCCACGAAACGCAGCATCATCGGCGCCTACCGGCCCAGGGTCGAGCCGCTGTGGAGCACGTTCGTGCGGCGCACCGAGTTCGTCACCGGCCTGTACGAGGCCGCGGCGATCCCGGCCGGGCTCGGCATGCTCGTCGGCACCCCGTTCCTGCCGCCGGTGCTGCGCTGGTTCGGCGCCCGCATCGGCCGGCGCACCTGGATCGGCACCACGTACCTGACCGAGTTCGACCTGGTCGAGATCGGCGACGACGCCGCGGTCGGCGCCGAGGTGTCGCTGCAGACCCACCTGTTCGAGGACCGGGTGATGAAGATGTCCGTCGTCACCGTCGGCGCCGGCGCCAGCATCGGCACCCGGGCGATCGTGCTGTACGACGCCGTCGTCGGCGACGAGGTGTCGCTCGGCTCGCTGTCGCTGCTCATGAAGGGCGAACACCTCACGCCCGGCAGCCGATGGCGCGGCATCCCCGCAC
Organism: Dactylosporangium sp. NPDC049742; assembly: GCF_040674675.1. Lineage (NCBI taxonomy): Bacteria > Bacillati > Actinomycetota > Actinomycetes > Micromonosporales > Micromonosporaceae > Dactylosporangium > Dactylosporangium sp. NPDC049742. Next base: position 25,215 of record NZ_JBFANF010000070.1, read on the forward strand.
AGGGCGTCGCCACCCTTCCGGCGCTCGCCACCCTCCCGGCGCCGGCCACCCTCCCGGCGATCGCCGCCTGAACCGTCCGCCGTCCGGCCCGCACCGGCGCCCGCCGTCCGCGTGCCTGCCGGTCGCGTGCGCACCGCCCGCTTCGCAAGATCCCGTCACACATCAAGGAGGACACGCCCCGTGAACACCGAACTGCTCGTCTCCGACGCCACCCACTTCCGCATCGACTACGAGATCAACCCGTACATGCACACAGACGTGCAACCCGACCCGGCCGCGGCCAACGCCGAGCACGACGCGATCGTTGCCGCGCACCTGGCCGCCGGCCGCCTCGTCGAGTACGTCCCCGCCGCATCCGAGTGCCCGGACATGGTGTTCACCGCGAACGCCGCGGTGGTCCGCGGCGAGCGGGCCGTGCTGGGCTTCCCGCCGCCGGAACGCAAGGCGGAGGTGTCGTACTTCGAGGAGTGGTTGGTCGACCGCGGCTACGACGTGGTCGAGGCGCCGTACCCGTTCAGCGGCCAGGGCGACGCCCTCGCCTGCGGCGACCTGCTGCTCGCCGGCTACGGGCAGCGCACCGACCAGCGCATGCACGCCGTCCTGGCCAAGGAGCTCGACTACGACGTGATCCCGCTGCGCACCGTCGGCCCGCGCTGGTACGACCTCGACCTGGCCGTCGCCGTCATCGACCCGCACACCCTGGCGTACTGCCCGATGGCGCTCGACGAGCCGAGCCGCGGCACCCTGCGCGCGCTGGGGCTGGACCTGATCGAGGTCGGCCTCGACGAGGCGTCCCGCCTCGCGCTCAACCTGATCAGCGACGGCCGCACCGTGACGATGACCCGCGGGGTGCCGCGCCTGGCCGCCGCGCTGCGCGAGCGGAGGCTGCACGTGGTCGAGCTCGACACGACCCAGCTCGCCAAGGGCGGCGGCGGCGTGCGTTGCACCGCCCTGACCCTGGACAACCCGCCGCGACAGGGGTCGCGGTGATCGCATCCCGGCGCGTCCGGAGCACCGGCGGCGGGCGCGTCATGGCCGCGACGTGCCGCCTGCCGGCCGCGCAGCCCACCGGCGGGTCCGCCGGGGCGCCGGTGGCGCTGGTGTACCGCGGGCCGGCGTCCCTGCCCGGCTGCCCCGAGGCGGTGGCCGAACTGCTGCGCGGCAGCCGCTGGGGCTTCGACGTGCGCTTCGTCGGCCCCGGCGAGGACGTGCAGGTGTCGGCGCGGGCCCTGTCCGGTGCGGTCCTGTACGCGCAGCCCGGCGGCGGCCTGCTCTCGCACGGCTACCGCCACCTGCGCCGGCACCGCGCCGCGATCCGCGAGTTCGTGCACGACGGCGGGCGGTACCTCGGCTTCTGCCTCGGTGGGTACCTGGCCGGCGCGACCCCCGGCTTCGGCCTGCTGCCGGGGGACACCGACCAGTACATCGCCTCGGCCGCCGCCACCGTCGTCGAGCCGCACGACACGCTCGTCGAGGTCGCGTGGCGGGGCCGCGCCCGGACGCTGTTCTTCCAGGACGGCCCGTACTTCTGGGTGCGGCCCGACGCCGGTGCGACGGTCGTCGCCACGTACCCCAACGGCACCGTCGCCGCGCTCGTCGCCGGCTTCGGGGAAGGCCGGGTCGGGGTCGTCGGCCCCCACCCGGAGGCGACCGGCGACTGGTACGCCGATGCCGGGCTGTCCGTGGACCGGCTCGGCGTCGACCTGGGCCTCGACCTGGTGGACGCGGTGATGACGGCATGACCGCCGTGCAGCACGGCGCGGGGGACGGCGCGGTGCGCCCCGGCGACCTGGCGACGTCCGCGCCGCCCGCGCGAGCCGCGGCGCCACGCACCCGGCAACGGCTCATCGGCATCGACGCCGCCAGGGGTGTCGCGCTGCTCGGCATGATCACCCTGCACTCGCTGTGGGAGGCTGACGCGGCAGGCAACCCGACCTGGTCGGACAGGGCGTTCAGCGGGCGGGCGGCGGCGGCCTTCGCGCTGCTCGCCGGTGTCGGCATCGCGTTCGTGTCCGGCCGGCGACGGGTCCTGGCGGCCGACCGTCCCGCCGTGGCCGCCGGGATGGCCGCCCGGGCCGTCGCCATCGGTGTGGTCGGATTCCTGGTCTGCGCCGCCGACACGACGCTCAAGGCGGTGATCCTGCCGTACCTGGCGGTGGTGTTCCTGCTGGCGATCCCGCTGGTGTTCCTGCGCACCTGGACCGTCGCCGTGGTGGGGCTGCTCCTGGCGACCGCGGGCCCGGTCGGCAACTACTTCCTGCTGCCACGGCTGCCGGAGCCGGAGCTCGGCAACCCGTCGTTCATGAGGCTCGTCCAGGACCCGATCGGGATGCTCACCGAGCTGACGTTCACCGGCTTCTACCCGTCGCCGACCTGGCTGGCGTACGTGTGTGCCGGCATCGTCATCGGGCGGCAGAACCTGAGCCGGCGGCGGTTCGCCGCCCTGCTGCTGGCCGTCGGCACGGTCGTCGCCGTCGCGGCGCACACGGCCTCCACGCTGCTGCTGCACCGCTACGGGGGGCTGGCCCACATCTGGGCCGCGCAGCCGCGCGGCGATCTGACGGCGGCGCAGACGACCGAGCTGCTCAAGTTCGGCGGCAACGGCAACGTCCCGTCCAACACGTGGTGGTGGCTGGCGGTCGACACCGCGCACACGGGCACGCCGCCCGAGGTGTTCGGCGCCGCCGGTTGCGCCGTCGCGGTGCTGGGCCTGATGCTGCTCGCCGCGCACGTCACCCACCGGGTGCTGGGGCCGGTGTGCACGGTCATCCTGGTGTCGCTGGCCTCGGCCGGCAGCATGACGCTGACCTTCTACTCCGCGCACATCCTGTTCATCAACTCGGATTTCGACACGTACAGCGCCGGGAACGGCTGTCTCGTGCAGGTCGTCGGCGCGGTGCTCATCGGCCTCGCGGTCAGGGGAACGGTCGGCCGCGGCCCGCTGGAGGCGGCCGTCGCGGCGCTGGCCAACCGCGCCCGGCGGTTGACCACGTCCCGCGGCGCGGTCCGGGTCGCCGCCACCGTCACAGCTACCGCCACCATCCCGGTCCAGGCCTCGCCGGCGCCGGTCTCGGCTGTGCCGGCGGTTTCGGCACCGGCTTCGGTCCCGGCTTTGGCGCCGGCACCGGCTTCGGCCCCGGCTTTGGCGCCGGTACCGGCGCAGGCGAAGTCCTCGGAATCCTCGACGGATTCGACGACGGCGTTCGATGGGTCGGGGTCCGGTGGACCGGTGCCTGATGGCTCGGCATCAGGTGGGTCAGGGGCAGGTGGCTCTGGGCCAGGTGGGCCGGTGCCGCGGCGGGCGCCGCGACGGCCGCGTGGGCCCGGCGACGGACGCCGCCGCGTCACCCGGCGACGGACGCAACCCGGGGCGGGGCAGGACAGCGGCCGGTGAACCGGCGGCGGTTGCTGCTCGGCGCGGGTGGCGCCGGTGTCCTCGCCGCGCTCGGCGGGGCGGCCGGCACCGGGTACATGATGCTGTCCGGGTCCGGCGACCGGCCGCTCGCTCTCGTCTACCGCGGTCCGGCCGCCTGCGCGGGTTGCTCCGAGGCGGTCGCGGCCCTGCTGCGCGGCGCGCCGAGCGGGTTCCGGACCGAGTTCTGCGGCCCCGGCGAGCAGGTGGCGCTGTCCGCCGACTCGCTCGCCGGGGCCAGCGTGTATGCGCAGCCCGGCGGCGGCGACGTCCGCCAGGCGTGGCGCCGCCTGCGCGGGCACGCCGAGGAGGTCCGCGGCTTCGTGCACGGCGGCGGCAACTATCTCGGGTTCTGTCTGGGCGCCTACCTCGCCGGCGCCGACCCCGGCTTCGGCCTGGCCGGGGTCGGCGTCGAGGGGTACATCTACAGCGCTGAGGCGACGGTCCACGACCAGGACGACACCGTCGTCGGCGTCGATTGGCGGGGCCGGCGGCGGCACATGTTCTTCCAGGACGGCGCGCTGTTCCGCCCCAAGCCGGGCACGCCGGTGACGGTCCTGGCCACGTACGACTCCGGCGGGGCCGCGGCCGTCGTCACCGGCTACGGCTCCGGGCGCGTCGGGCTGGTCGGCCCGCACCCGGAGGCGGACCGGTCCTGGTACGACGACGCCGGCCTCACCAACCCGGACGGCGTCCGGTTCGACCTCGGCCACGACCTGATCGAGAGCACCCTGCGCCGAGACTGATCCGGCGCCGTCGGCCCGCGCCGGCTGGGGTCAGGAGCCGCCGCCGCCGGCGATGTCGGGGGAGCGGGGCGCCGGGCGGAACGCCGCCGCGATCCGGTCGGCCATGGTGCCGATCGCCCGGCGGTTCGCCGTGTCCTGCTGCGCCGTGTCCTGCTTCGCTGTGTTCTGCTGCGCCGTGTCCTGTGGCGGAGTGGGCGGCTCGCACCACGGCAGCCCGTCGACCCACGGCGGTGGGTGCGCGCCGGCCGGCCGGTGTTGCAGCGTGCCGAAGGCCACGTGGTCGGCCAGGCTTCCGCCGTGCGCGTGGCACCGCTCGGCCCGGTCGAGCACCTCGGCGGCCGCGGCCCGGCCCTGTGCGGTCAGCCGCGGCCCGGTCAGCAGGCGGCGGACGACGAGGTACAGGCCGGCCGCGGTGATCAACCCGATGGCCGCCGCGGTGGCCGCCGTGGCCGCGCCCTCGACGAGCGCCGCGCCGACGATGACGCCCGTCACCGCCACCACCAGGGTGGCCAGGACGCCGCGCAGCTGGTCCCACGCCGGCGGCACCGTCTGCCAGAGCCCCGCCGTCTCGCCGCTTCGCCGGGCCCGCACGTACAGCGTCCGGGCGGCGCCGGCGGCGGCGTGCCGGTGCAGCGACACCTCCCGCTCCGGGCCGAACAGCTCACCGAGCAGCGCGGCGTCGGCCGCGCCGATCCTGCTCGCGGGGTCGCGCGCGTGCGACACGTCGACCGCCCACAACCCGGCCGGCTGCTCCTGCCAGCGCAGCGTCACCAGCCCGCGCTCGGCCACGTCGACCAGCTGGGCGGCGACCGCCCGCCCGTCCAGCGGCCGCCCGGCCAGCTCGGCCAGCAGCTCGTCACGGATCCGATCCGGCACGCGCCCTCCCGCCCCCGGTAGGCGCCCGATCGTATGCGGCAAGGTCAACGGCGGGTGGCAGTTGCCCATCGGTGGCAGTTGCAACGTTGTCGCGTGCGTACATGAGCACATAAAGTGGAGGCATGGGCGATCGGCACGAGCACGGGCACGAGCACCACGCGGGCTCCCGGTGGGCGGCGGCACGGCACCGGGTCGGGCATCTGCTGACACCGCACTCGCACGACACCGCGGACAGGGTCGACAGCGCGCTGGAGACCTCCCGGGAGGGGATCCGCGCGCTGTGGGTCTCGCTGCTGGTGCTGGGGGCGACCGCCGCGATCCAGGTCCTGGTCGTGCTGGTGTCCGGGTCGGTGGCGCTGCTCGGCGACACGCTGCACAACATCGCCGACGCGCTGACCGCCGTGCCGCTCGGGGTGGCGTTCATCGTCGGGCGCCGGGTCGCCGATCGGCGGTACACCTACGGATACGGCCGCGGGGAGGACATCGCCGGCATCGTCATCGTGCTCACCATCGCCGCGTCCGCGGTCTTCGCCGGGCTCGAGGCCGTCGACCGGCTGCTCAACCCGGCCGGGGTGACACACCTGCCGTGGGTGGCGGTCGCGGCCGTGACCGGTTTCGCGGGCAACGAGATCGTCGCGCGGTACCGCATCCGCATCGGCCGGAGGATCGGCTCGGCGGCGCTCGTCGCGGACGGCCTGCACGCCCGCACCGACGGCTTCACCTCCCTCGCCGTGCTCCTCGGCGCCGGCGGCGTGGCCGTCGGCTGGCGGTGGGCCGACCCGGTCGTCGGCCTGGCCATCACCGTCGCGATCCTGTTCGTGCTCAAGGACGCGGCGCGGGAGGTGTACCGCAGGCTGATGGACGCCGTCGACCCCGCACTCATGGACACCGCCGAGGCGACCCTCGCCGGCACGCCCGGCGTGCGGAGGGTCGCCGCGCTGCGGATGCGCTGGATCGGCCACCGGCTGCACGCGGAGACCGATCTCGTCGTGGCGGACACGCTGACGGTCGTCGAGGCGCACGCCATCGCCCTCGACGCCGAGCACCGGCTGCTGCACGCGGTGCCCCGGCTCACCGGGGCCACCATCCACACCGACCCCGACAGTGCCGACGCGCACGCCGCCGTCGCGCACCACCACCGGGCTCACGCGGTACCGTGAGTGCTCATGTACGCACCCGACGAAACCACGGTCGACGCGCCGACCGACGTGCAGGTCGCGACCGCGGTGACCGCGCTACGGATGCTCGCCGACCCGACCCGCCTCCGGCTGCTGTGGGTGCTGCGCGACGGCGAGCAGGACGTCAGCACCCTGACGGCGGCGGTCGGCGCCGCCCGCCCGGCGGTGTCGCAGCACCTGGCCAAGCTGCTGCTCGCGGGCCTGGTCCACACCCGGCGGGACGGCCGGCGGGTGCTGTACCGGGCGGCCGGCGGGCACGTCCGCCGGCTCGTGACCGAGGTGTTCCACGCGGCCGACCATCATCTGACCGGCGCGCCCGAGCACGACTGACGCCGCCGCCAGTGCTTCAGCGTCAGCGCGCGGCGCTCGACGAGGTGCCATGACGCGTAGGCGACGGCGGCGGTGATCGTCAGGCTCAGCGCCGTGTAGGGCAGGTAGCCCCAGCGGTTGGCGCCGAACGTGGCCAGGAGCTGCTGGACGACGAAGCCGTAGATGTAGATGCCGTAGGAGTAGTCGTTGACGGCGCCGACGCGGCGCAGCCGCCGCGGTGCCCGGACCGCCGCCCACACCAGCAGGTAGGCGAGGGTGGGGAAGCCGGCGACGAAGAACCCGCCCAGCAGGAGCGACGCGGTCAGGATCACGAGGCAGCCGGCGGCGAGGCCGTCGTGGATCGGGACGCGGTCGCGGTACAGCTCGATGGTCGCTCCGGTGAGGAACAGCGCGCCGAGGTAGATGAGCCACTGCACCGAGACGCTGCCGACCAGCGGCGGCACGATCGCCCCGTAGTGCTGCGCCGGCGGCCCTTCCAGGGTCCAGCCGCGGATCTGGTCGGCGACGATGCAGCCGTACAGCACGGCGGCGAGCACCGGCACGAGCCACCGCACCCGGCGCAGCACGGCCGTCACCGCGAGCACCGCGACGACCGCGTAACAGGTCGACTCGTAGACGAGCGACCACAGCGCGCCGTCGAAGACGCTGTTGCCGCCGATCTCGCGGCCCCAGGGGGTGTCGGCGAGGAGGTCCTGGATGCCGTACTGGCGCACGCCGGTGAACCAGTTGCCGGCGACGTACTGCAGCGGCCCCTTCGGCCCGTCCCAGAACCCGGCGAGGGTGCCCCGCTGGTGCAGCGCGACGACCGGCGCGGCGACGAACGCGGTGACGAGCAGGCACACCCACAGGCCGGGCAGGATGCGCAGCGCGCGGTGCCAGGCGAACCGCCCGACGCTCGTGTGCCCGGCGGAGCGGGTGATGAGCAGCCCGGACAGGACGAAGAAGCCGAAGACCGCGAGCGTGCCGACGTTGGTCTGGGACCGGAACAGGCTCCGGCCGAGGTCCTCCCAGCCGAAGCCCAGCGACGTGGCGTGGGCGAGGACGACCGCGACGGCGAGGCCGAGGCGGATGGCGCCGATGCCGTTGTCGCGCCCGTCCCACCGCCCGGCGAGGCTGCCGTGGGCGAGGCGGTAACCGCGCGGCGGGGCGCCCGGTGCGTGGTTGCCGGTGCGGCTGTCGGCATGGTCGCCGGCGTGGGTTCCAGTGTGGGTCTCGGTGTGGGTCTCGGTGTGGGTCTCGGTGCGGGGTTCGGTGTGGGTCTCGGTGTCGGGGGCATGGTGCGTCGGCCGCCGGCCGGCGGTTGCGGGCATGTGGAAGCTCCAGGTGTGTTGCGTCGGTCAGGACACGTCGCGAGCGCCGTGCCGGCCTAGATCCGCCATACCTGGAGGTGCGATTGCCGAGGTTGCCCGGTGTCCCGGTCCGGGACCGCCGGTGGTGGGGGTTCGGTGACGACGCCGGCCGGGACCGTGATGACGGTCGCGGAGCCGGTGGGCAGCTTCGGCTGCTGCGGGTACGCCGGTGCCCCGGCCGTGTGCAGCACGTTGTGGTGGTGCTGGTGGGAGTGTTCGCCGGTGACGCCGTGATGGTCGTGCCCGGCCGACGCCGCGTGGCCGTCGGGGTGCCCCTGCAAGAGGTGCGCCGACTGCGCGCTGGCCAGCGGCGCGAGCAGTAACGACAGGAGGATCAGGAACGCCAGCCCGGCCCGTGCCGGCCACAACACCCACCACCGCCCCATGCCTCGGATGATGGCAGCCCGCCGGGTCGTGGCGGTGTCGGAGATCCGCCAGAACTCTTCGTGTTCACCCGTCCGTAACGGGCCGGCGCCCCGCGGGGTGGGGGCGCCGGCGGCGGCGCGTACGGGCGGCATCGGGCCTATTCCGCGACCTCGGACCGGATGGATGCCGGCCCGGCCGCGGCGGGTGCGGGGCGGTTGGCCCGGTCGACGACGACGAGCGCGGCGGCGAGGACGCCGAGCACGATGATCGCGGTGGCGGCGACCCGCCGCGCCCGCTCCGACGTGTACCGGGCCGGCAGGTAGCCGGCGGCGAGCATGACGACGACGAGCGCGATGACCTGGCCGCCCTCGATGCCGAGGTTGAACGCGACGATGCGGGTGAGGCTGCCGAGGCCGTGCACGTCGATGTCCTGGAGCCGGGTGGCGAGCCCGAGGCCGTGGACGAGGCCGAAGGCGAGCACCGCGCCGCCGAACAGCCGCCGGTGCAGGGCCGTCCTGGGCCGGGCGAGGAGGGCGACGGCGCCGACGAAGACGACGCTGAGGCCGATGACGAGGTCGACCTTGGCGGGGCTGACCCGCCACTCGGTGATCGCGGCGGCGATGAGGGTGACGCTGTGGCCGAGCGCGAACAGCGACACGTATGCGGCGGCGCGGCGGACGGTGCCGGCGATGAGCGCGACCCCGGCGACGAACAGCAGGTGGTCCCAGCCGAGCAGCATGTGGGTGATGCCGAGCCAGACGAACTCGGGGACGGACCTGCCGGCCGCGTCGTCGACGCCGTGCGCGGACGCGGCGGTCGGCAGGAGCAGCAGCAGGGTCAGGGCGGCGGCGGGCACGACGGTGCCCCGGCGCAGAGCGGGTCGATGCATGGAGGCCTCTCGGGGTTTCCCGGGCACGGCGAAGCGACGCCCGGACGGACGTGGGAAACGGCGCTAAGCGGGCGTTCCCGACGCCGGCGGGGCTCGGCCCGCCACCCGGAGCACGGACCAGACCGAGTCGCCGCCCGCGGCCGCGCGCACGACGGCGCGCATCCGCACAGGCGGATCGAACCGCCGCGGGGTCGCCGCCGCGGCGGCGAGGCTGATGCGCCGCACGGCACCGCGCCACAGCAGCGTGGCGAGCACGCCGGCGGCGCCGTGCACCGCCAGGCCGAGCAGCAGCACGACCGGCGGCGGCACCACGTGCGTGTCGGAGGCGGCCCAGGCGGCGGTCTCGGCCGCGAGGAACGCTCCGGTCGACCAGAGCCCGGCGGTGCGGGCCAGCCGCCGTTTGCGCGGCGCCGTCAGCCGCCCACCGGACGCGAACGCCGCAGCGGTGACCGCGAGCAGCGACGTCGCGGTGAGGGCGAGGGCCACGACCACCGCGGCCAGCTCGGCCGCGTGGACGTGCGAGACACCGTCGGCCATGCCGTGCGCCGCCGCGTGCCGGTGCGCGAGCAGCCGCGACGTGACCAGGTGCGCGGTGCTCCAGCCGAGCGCGCCCGACGAGACCGCCGAGACGGCGACGAGCGCGCGACCCGCGTGCCGCTGGTCCGTCGCCCTCACCTCCCGCACCGTGTGGCCGCCGCCATCGTACGGGGTCGCCGCCGGCGCCTGCCGCAGCCGTTCGGCCGGACTGTGGTGGCCGGCCCGCTGGTCAGCGGGCGGAGGCGATGGTCCGCACGACCGTGGCGTGGACGGTGGCGAGCGGTGCCGGGCCGAACAGCCTGGAGTCCAGGCCGGGGCGGTCGCCGAGCACGACGACCGTGCCGGGCGGGACCGGGCCCGGCGCCGCCGCCGGCACGTCCGGTGGGAGGGGGTCGCCCGGCACGGCGGCGACCCGCTTGACCAGCCACGGCGACGGTGCGGCCGGTGCGGGTCCACTGTGGACTAGCTCGGCGCCGGGCGGTGGCGGGGCCGCGGGCGGGCGCCGCAGCACCACGATGTCGCCGCGGCGGGGGGTGCGGCCGGCCCGCCGCCGGGCCAGCACGAGGTCGCCGTCGTGCAGCGCGGGTTCCATGCTGCCGCCGTGCACCCTGACCACCAGCCACCAGGGGCGGAGGAAGATCCGCAGCAGCCACGTCATGGCGCCGCCGGGTCCAGGTCGTAGCCGCTGGCCTGCAGCCGGAACAGCGTGGCGTACGTGCCGCCGGCCGCCATCAGCGAGGCGTGCGTCCCGGTCTCGGTGATCCGCCCCTCGGCGAGGACCACGATGCGGTCGGCGTCGCGGACCGTGTTGAGCCGGTGGGAGACCAGCACGCTGGTGCGGCCGTCGCGGTGGGCGGCGATCGCCCGGTGGATGCGGTGCTCGGCGGCGGCGTCCAGCCCGGAGCTCGGCTCGTCCAGGATCAGCAGGTCCCGCTGCCCGCGCAGCAACGCCCTGGCCAGCGCCAGCCGCTGCCACTGCCCGCCGGACAGCAGCACCCCCTCCGGCCGGTCGTAGTCGACGAACGTGCGGGACAGCAGCGTGTCGTACCGGCCTGGCAGGGCCAGCAGCGTGTCGTGGATGCCGGCCCGCGTCGCCGGTTCCGCGAGCCGGGACGCGTCGGTGTCCAGGGTCGTGCGTCCGTCGGTGTCGCCGAGCGCGATGTTCTCCGCGGCCGTCAGCTCGTAGCACATGAAGTCCTGGAAGACGGCCGCCACCCGCCGGCGGAGGTCCTCGACGGGCAGGTCGCGCAGGTCGACGCCGTCCCAGCGGATCGCGCCGCGGGTCGGGTCGTACAGGCGGCACAGCAGCTTCACCAGGGTGCTCTTGCCCGAGCCGTTCTCGCCGACGACCGCCACCGCGCACCCGGGCGGGATGGCGACGCTGACGCCGCGCAGCACCCACGGATGCTCGTCGCCGTAGCGGAACCACACGTCGTCCAGGACGATCCCGGTCTCGCCGGCGACCGGTCCGCCCACCGCCACCGCCACCGCCGTCGCGGCGTCGGGTGGGGTGGCCAGCAGCGAGCGGTAGTGGTCGAACAGCAGCCCGGCATGATGGGCCAGGGCGAGGTACTGCACGCCGCCCGACAGCGCGGCCTGCACGCCGGCGACCGCGAGGATCACGGCGCCGACGTCGCCGGCGCTGAGGCGGCCCGCGGCGGCCGCGACGAGGGTCCAGGCGACCGCCGCGCCGGCGAACAGGGCCGACAGCGCCGCGAGGGTCACCTGGCTGCCGAGCTCGGCGCGGTCCATCCGGCGGTGCCCGGCGTTGACGGTCCGCAGCTCGGTGAGCATCCGGTGGCGCAGCAGGTCGCCGGCGCCGAACAGCCGCACCTCCTTGGCGGCGCTGAGGTCGGTGAGCAGGTCGGTGTAGAACAGCTCCCGCCGCTCGGCCGGGCTGAGGCTGAAGGTGAGCGCGGCCCGGCGCCGGCTCAGCCGCAGCTCCGCCACCAGCGCCGGGACGGTCGCGGCGGCGAGACCCGCGGCCAGCCACGGCGAGACGACGACGAGCGCGCCGGCCATGCCGGCGATCGTCACGACGGCCTGAGCGACGCCGAGGACGCTGTCGACGACCTGGCTCGGGCCGCCGTTCCCGGCCTGTTCGGCCATCCGCAGCCGGTCCCGGAACGCCGGGTCCTCGAGGGTCTGCAGCAGCGTGAACCGGCCGACGGCCGCGTACAGGCGGTCCTTGGCGATGACGGCGACGGCGCGACCGAGCTCCGCCTGGACGTAGCGCAGCACGGGCGGACCGAGCGCGGCGAGCAGCCCGGCGGCGGCGAGGGCGGCGGCGACGGGGAGCACCGCCGCGGCCGCGCCGCCCGCGACGACCCGGTCGATGCCGACCTTCGTCAGCCAGGCGGCGAGCGCCGGCAGCGCGCCGGCCAGCAGGCGCGCGCCGACGTACCCGCACAGCAGCACCGGGCGGGCCCGCCACGCGAGCAGCAGCGCCGCGCCGGCACGGGACAGCACGGCGGTCACGCCGGCACGGGCACCTGGTAGCCGACGGACTCGACCACGCCCCCGTCCCGCACGAGCACGAACGCGGGGAAGCCCCGGACGCCGAACGCGCCCGCGACCGGGCCCTCGGGGTCCTCCAGGATGACCGCGACGCCGCCGGTGCCGGTGAGCGCGCCGACGACGGGTGCCGGGTCGCCGCCGTCGTCGACGACGACCGCGAGGACGTCGCCGGGGTGCCGGGCCGCCGCGGCGCGGAAGTCGCCGAGCCGCTCATGGCAGGCGGGGCAGTCGGGCGAGAAGAACCCGATGAGGGTCTGGCCGGTGAGCGAGGCCCGGTCGACCCGTCGGCCGTCCACAGTGGACGCCACGAAGTCGGCGACGGGTTCGCCGAGGGTCGCGGTCGACACCGGCGGCGGCTCGGCCATGTCGCCGAGGCGGTTCTCGTAGGCGCGCAGCCGGCGCACGACCCCGAGGACGACGACCAGGTTGAACAGGGTCAGCGCGGTGAGCAGCAGCACCGCGACGAGCAGCGCGGTGGTCACCGGCCCGCTCCCTTCGCCGGTACCGGCGGGATGCTGAGCAACGACACGATGTCCTCCAGCGACGCAAGGATGAGCCCGGCGGCGCCACCGGCGACCGCGCAGGCCAGGAACGGGGTGGTGGTGTCGGGGCGGCCGGCCGCGGCGAGCGGGACGGCGGCGGCCGGCGGGCGTCCCGGCCCCGGCCACAGCGCGGACGCGCTGCGCCGGAGCCGGGTGAACGACCGGGATGAAACTTTCCCGGCGACCGCCATCGCGAACACGACGGCCGAGCCGGCGGCGACCACGGTCACCGGCATCGGTGACCCGCCGGGGCGCGCCCGGCCGTCGTGTGGTTCAGCACGTGCCGGTGACCGTGCAGGAGTAGCAGTGATTCGGCACGCCCGAGCAGCCGTACATGCACTTGCGGCGGTACCGCAGGCCACCCTTGCAGTAGCACGTCTCCCATTCGTACGTGCATCCCGCGTCCGCCTCCGCGGTCGGGGCGAGGCGCGCGAGCACGCGGTCGGCGAGCCGACCCATGGTTTGAACCATCGATGACATCCTTCCATCGGGGGATACCGATAGGCAGGGTGATCGATGTCGATCGGCCTGTCAATGGGAGCGTTCCCAGTGTGGCCGGGCCGGGCGGTCAGCCGTACTGCATGCCGGGTGCGTTGCCGTCGTCGACCATGGCGAGGATCGCGTCGGGTTCGGCGGAGCCCGCCGTCGCGCGGACCATGTTCAGCGCGCCGCCGAGCGCGGTGACCGTGACGTCGCGGAACACCTCGGCCGGCCGGTCGTGCGCGTACTCCTGCCGCTGCTCGGTGACGGAGCGGTCCATGTCCTCGGCCGTGCTCCACGACGAGCACACGACGACCTTCGCCGGTTTGCCGGAGCCGGCGCCCGCCCGGCGCACCCCGGCGGCGATCACGTAGGCCCGTTCGTCCCGCGTCCGGGTCCGGAAGTACGCGGCGACCACGTCGCCGAGGCAGCCCGCCAGCGCGCGGAACGTCGGGTTCGCCGCGAGCGAGCGCTCCGGAGCGGCCCGGACGTCGTCCCAGTTCGCGTCGTCGCCGCCGACGAACAGGTCGCCGCCCTCGCCGTGGACGCGGGGCAGGGCGATGCTCAGGAAATGCAGGCCGTCGTCGGTGAGGACCGGCGGGGCGACGAGGGCACCGCCGTCGTCCCGCCAGCCCGCCGCGACCAGCTTGCCGGTGATCTCGACCGGGAACTGCCCGCCGGCGACGAGCGACACGTCGCGCGACGACGTCCCGGCGGTCACGACGTATTCGCTGTTGTCCAGCCGGATGTCGTAGTCGGGCAGCCTGATGACCTCCGGCTGGAGCCGGGCGCTGCCGCGACCGATGAGCCCGCGCCACTTCACCGACCCGGTCTTGCGCGGGAAGTGCATCGTGACCGCCTCGTCGGCGAAACGGACGGTCGTGCGGATGTTCTCGGTGTCGGCGAGGCGGCCCAGCGCCTTGACGAGCTCGGTGTCCCCGCCGCCCGAGCCCGGCGACCCCTCGCGATCACCGCAGGCGGCCGTGGTGCCGAGCAGGACCGCGCAGGACAGGAGCAGCGCGTGCGTCCGGTGCCGCCGGAAGGGTGCGAACATGCCGGCACTGTGCCGCCCCGCGCGTGCAGCCGGCGTGCAACCGGACCGGCCGCGTGATTTGTCGGGCCGGTTGTCGAATTCGGGCCCGTCGCCGCGTCATGGTGGCAACGGACGAAGGAGGAGTCATGCAGTACGCGCTGTTGCTCTACGGGGACGAACGGGTGTGGCAGGAGGCCGACGAGGCGGCCCGGCGGGAGATCTACGCCAGGCACGAGCGGTTCATGAAGCTGCTCGTGGAGCGCGGCGCGCTGGTCGGCGGGGCGGAGCTGGCGCCGACCGGGGCGGCGACGACGCTGCGGCGCGACGGCGCGGAGGTCAGCGTCACCGACGGGCCGTTCGCGGAGACGGCGGAGCAGCTGGCCGGGTTCTACCTGATCGAGGCGGCGGACCTGGACGAGGCGCTGGCGCTGGCCCGGGCGCTGCCGTCCGGGGTGGTCGAGGTGCGGCCGATGGTGCCGGGCCCGAAGGAGTCCAGCTGAGCGGTGCGGTCGAGCAGGCGTACCGGGAGCACTGGCCGCGCCTGCTCGCGTTGCTCGTCACCCGGCTGCGGCGGTTCGACCTCGCCGAGGAGAGCCTGCAGGACGCGTTCGCGGCCGCGGTCGAGCGGTGGGACCGGGACGGCGTGCCGGCGAACCCGGCGGGCTGGCTGATGACCGCCGCGTGGCGGCGGGCCCTCGACCGGGTGCGGCGGGAGGAGGCGGACCGGGAGCGGCTGCCGCTGCTGGTCGTCGACGCGCCCGGCACCGTCACCGAAGCCGTCACCGAAGCCTGTGCCGGGGACGAGGTCGGCGACGAGCGGCTGCGGCTGCTGTTCGCCTGCTGCCACCCGGCGCTGGCACCCGACGCGCGGACCGCGCTGATGCTGCGCTTCGGGGCGGGCCTGACCACGGCCGAGATCGCGCGGCTGTGCCTGGTGCCGGAGCCGACGATGGCGGCGCGCCTGACCCGGGCGAAGAAGAAGATCGCGCAGGCCGGGATCCCGCTGCGGGCACCGGCGCCGGCCGACCTCGCCGGCCGCCTCGACGGGCTGCTGACGGCGGTGTACCTGCTGTTCAGCGAGGGCTACCGGGCCACCGGCGGGCCGGCGCTGCTGCGGCCGCGGCTGGCGCAGGAGGCGATCCGGCTCGGCTACGAGCTGGGCCTCCTGCTGCCGGACGAGCCGGAGCCGGTCGCGCTGCTGGCGCTGATGGTGCTGCAGCACGCCCGCCGCGACGCCCGCGTCGACGCCGACGGGCACCTGGTCCGGCTGTCCGAGCAGGACCGGTCCCGCTGGCACCCGACCGAGCTGCGGCACGGCTTCGAGCTGCTGGCGTTCGTCCGCGACGACGAGGGCGCCGGCCGGTACGCGCTGGAGGCGCTGATCGCCGCGGAGCACGCGAAGGCAGTCACGGCGGCCGGCACCGACTGGGCGCGGATCGCCGGGCTGTACGCGCGGCTGGAGGCGCGCACCGGTTCGCCGGTCGTGCGGCTCAACCGGGCCGTGGCGGTCGCGGAGGCCGGCGACCCCGCGCTGGCGCTGGCGCTGACCGACGAGGCGGGCGAGCGGCTGCCGGGCCACCACCTCGTCCCGGCCGTGCGGGCGGAGCTGCTGCAGCGCCTCGGCCGTTCCGGCGAGGCCGGCGCGGCCTGGGAGGCGTCGCTGCGGCTGGTGCGCACCGACCCCGAGCGCCGGTACCTCCTGCGCCGGGCCGCCGCCGGCCCGCTTCCGCGGTCGTAGCCGTCAGCCCGGCGCCGCGGTTGTGGTCGCCGGCCTGGCGTCGCGATTGTGGTCGCCGGCCCGGTGTCGCGGTCGCGGGGCTTGTTCAGGGGGCGGGGGAGACGGTCACCGGGATGCCGTTGAGGACGCTGTTGCCCGACAGCGGGTCGATGGCGTGGTCGTCGGTGAGGATGTTGCTGTTGACGCCGGGTGTGGCGGCGGCGACCGCGGCCCGCGTGCCGGGCGCGCCGTGCCCCCAGCCGTGCGGCAGGCTGACCACGCCCGGCATGACCGTGTCGGTGATCTCGACGGCGACGGTGAGCGTGCCGACGCGGGACGCGACCGTCGCCCGGCCGCCGTCGTCGAGGCGCAGCGCGGCCGCGTCGTGCGGGTGGACCTGCAGCGTGCAGCGGTCCTTGCCCTTCATCAGCCCCGGTACGTTGTGCATCCAGCTGTTGTTGGACCGCAGGTGCCGCCGGCCGACGAGGACGAGCCCGTCGCTCGGCCGGTCGAGGGCCGCCCGCAGCCGGTCGACGTCCTCGGCGATCGGCGCGGGGCACAGCTCGACCTGCCCGCTCGGGGTCCGCAGCACCTCAGGCACCCGTGGCTGCAACGGGCCCAGGTCGACGCCGTGCGGGTGGTCGAGGAGCTTCCGCAGCGTCAGCCCGGACTCGTCGGCGCCGAAGCCTTCACCGTACGAGCTGAGCCGCAACCGCACGTCGAGCAGCCGCTCCGCGGGTCCGTCGCCGCCGACGAGGGCCCGCAGCTCGGCGACGTCCCGGCCGTGGACGGGGGAGCCGGGGTCGGCGACGGCCCGCTGCAGCAGCTGCAGGAGCAGCCGCTCGTGGTCGACCCCGGCGAGGCGGGCGAGGATGTCGGCCTCGTCCATGCCGCCGGGGTCCTTCGGCAGCACGGGCGGCGAGTACACGGCCGTGTTGCGCACGACGAGGGTCAGGAACGCGAAGTCGTAGTGGCCGACCCGGGCGGGGTCGGTCGGCGGCAGGATCACGTCGGCGTGCCGTGTGGTCTCGTTGAGGTACGGGTCGACGCTCACCATGAACTCGAGCCCGCCGAGGGCCGCGTCGAGCTGCCCGCTGTTGGGCGTGGACAGCACCGGGTTGCCGGCGACGGTGACGAGCGCCCGCACCTGCCCGTCGCCGGGCGTGGTGATCTCGTCGGCGAGGGTCGCGACCGGCAGCTCGCCCTTGACCTCCGGCAGGCCGCGGACCCGGCTGGTCCACCGCCCGACCCGGAAGCCCTTGCCGCCCGGCTCCGTGGCCTTCCGGGCGTGCGGCGCGAGCGGGAACATGACGCCGCCGGGCCGGTCGAGGTTGCCGGTGAGCACGTTGACGACGTCGACGAGCCAGCTCGTCAGGGTGCCGAACTCGACCGCGCAGGTGCCGATCCGGCCGTACACGGCGGCGGACGGCGCGGCGGCGAGGTCGCGGGCGAGCCGGCGGATGTCCCCGGCCGGCACCCCGCACGCGGCGGCGACGGTCTCGGGCGGGAAGTCCTTCGCGAGGCCCGCCACCCGCTCCACGTCGCGGACGTGCCCCTCCAGGCGGCCGAGCGCGACGAGGTCCTCGTCGAACAGGGTGTGCACGAGCGCGAACAGCAGCAGCGCGTCGCCGCCGGGCCGGACGAACACGTGCTCGTCGGCGACGGCCGCGGTCCTGGTCCGCCGGGGGTCCACGACGACGACCCGCCCGCCCCGGGCCTGGACGGCCGCGAGCCGCCCGGGGAAGTCGGGCGCCGTGCACAGGCTGCCGTTGGACTCCAGGGGGTTCGCGCCGATGAGGACGAGCAGGTCGGTCCGGTCGATGTCGGGCACCGGGATGGCGTCGGGGTTGCCGTACAGGTAACCGCACGAGACGTGCTTCGGCATCTGGTCGACGGTGCTGGCCGAGTAGACGTTGCGGCTGGCGAGGGCCTTGACGAGCGGCCCGCCGTAGAGCGGCCCGGCCATCGTGTGGACGTTGGGGTTGCCGAGGTACACGGCGACCGCGTCCGCCCCGTGCCGCGCCTGCACCTTCGCGAGCCCCGCCGCGGCCGCCGCGAACGCCTCGTCCCAGCCCACCTCGCGATGCCGGCCGTCGGCGCCACGCACCAGCGGCCGGCGCAGCCGGTCCGGGTCGTGCACCAGCTGCCCGAACGTGGCCCCCTTCGGGCACACGAACCCGGCGCTGAGCACATGCTCCCGATCCCCCCGCGCCGCCACGATCCTGTCCCCGGCGACGGTGAGCTCCAGCCCGCACACGGCCTCGCACAGCGGGCAGGTCCGGAACGCCGTGCGGGTCGCTTCGCCGTGCATCGTGCCCCACCACCATCGGTCGAGGTTCGCCGTCGCGGCCAGCTTCACCCCTGAGACACGGTCCCGGCAAGCGGGCTACCGCGCCTGGACGGGCAGCTGGAGGTAGGAGGCGTGCTCGCCGCCGGTGTGGATGACGTGGCGGCCGGTGCTGGCGGGGGTGTACTCGAGCAGCCGGGGCATCATCGGGCCGAGGAGGTTGCGGGAACCGCTCGGCCTCGGCGACGATGTCCTCCTTCTGGCCGAGGCCGAGGAAGCTGTGGTCCCGCAGCTGCCGGGCGAGCCCCGAGGCCGCGAGGTAGGAGGTGCCGCTCATCGCGACCTTGCCGGTGCACCACTCCTGGACGGCGAGCCACTCGATCAGGTCGCAGCAGTCGCGGCCCTCCTGCCGGTCCCACAGGACGCTGTCGCCCTCTGAGTTCGCGACGCCCCGGATGTCCGGGTTGCAGATCGCGTAGCCCTGCGCGCACCGGTACGCCGGGTCGGGCGCCTCGAACTTCGCCAGCCCCGACACGATCCCGTGGTCCAGGCCGACCAGCCCGAACACGCCCATCACGCTGGTGGAGGTGCCCTGCCCCTTGCCGTACGGACTCCAGGCGACGATGACCGGCACCGGTTCGGTCCCGGCCGGCCGCAGTACGTCCACGTAGATCGTCACCCCGTCGCGGAGCGTCACGGCGACGTCCTTCTCCAGGACGATGTCGATCGGGATCGGCTTGAACGGCGGCGCGATCTGGAACCCCGCCTCCAGGGTCCGGGTGCCGGGCTCGAAATCGCTCAGGATCCCGTACCGGTCGCCTGGCTGCAGGGGCTGGGACTGGGCGTGATGGAGGAGACGGTGCGACGCGGCCGCCGGCCCGGGCAGAGCGCGACCCGGCAGGCGATCCTCGAGGCCGCCCGGGCGCGCTTCGCCGCCGACGGCTTCACCGCCACCACGATCCGCCGCATCGCCGCCGACGCCGAGGTCGACGCGTCCCTCGCCATGCAGTTCTTCAAGTCCAAGGACGAGCTCTTCGGCGCCGTCATGTCGGTGCCGCCGGCCGCCCTCGACCGCATGACCGACGCGTGGCGGGGCCCGTCGGAGGAGATCGGCGAGCGCGTCGCCCGCGCGTTCCTCGGCGTCTGGGAGGATGACCCGGAGGCCTCCGAGCCGCTGCTGGCGATGCTCCGCGGCGCGATCGCCCAGGAGCAGGCCGCCACCCAGCTCCGCGACTTCGTCGAGGCCCGCCTCATGAAGGGCGTCGACGCCCACCTGCGCGACGACCCGGACACCCGCCTGCGCGTCGCTCTCGCCGCCGCCATGCTGATGGGCGTCGTCGTCGCCCGCCGCATCGTCCGCGTGCCGACCCTCGCCGACGAGGACCTGACCCAGGTCGTGGCCGCCGCCGCCACCGCCCTGCAAGCGCTGCTCGCGCCCGGCACGCCCGCACACTAAAAGCAGCCTTCACAAGCTCGGCGCGAGGCAGCCCGCCACAAGCTCGGCACAAGGCCGGCGGCCGACGATGCGTCACATGACGCCAAGACTGAGGCAGGCACTCACCGCAGGTGCCGTCGTGTCCCTCGCCGTCGCGGTCGCGCCGGCACCGCCCGGGCGGAGCGCCGCTGCCGAGCCGTGCCGCCGCACGGTCGCCGTCCAGCCGCAGGTGACGGCCGGCGAGCGCGCCGGCACGCTGACCTTCCTGGTGTATTCGGGTGGGTGCGCCGCCGCCGGCGCGGTGGAGTTCACGGTCACGCCCGGCAGCGCCCTGCCGTCGGCCGACTACGCGCTGCCGGACGGGGTGCTGCGCTGGGACGTCGGTGACACCGGTGTCCGGTCGATCGTGGCGAGGATCGCCGACGACCGGGTGCGGGAGGCCCCGCTCGAGGACTTCACGGTGCGGCTCACCGCACCCAGCGCCGGCATCGTCGTGCAGCGTGGCACCGCGAACGGGCGCATCCTCGACGACGACGGCCCCGGCCTGGTCTGGGCCGTGGACGACGGCGTCGTCCCCATGCTGGGCCACGGCTACCTGTGCCCGCCGCCGCCTCCGCCCCCGCCGACAACGCTGACCTACGTGTGGCAGACCGGCGACGGGACGGCCAGGGCGGGCGTCGACTACGTCCCGGTCGGCGAGCGGACGCAGACGGTCCCGGCCGGGGCCACGCGCGTCCCGTTCGACGTGACCCTGCTACCGCGTCCGGCCGGCACCCCGAGCCGTTGGTTCACGGTGCGGATCGTCGCGGTCTCGTCCGGCACCGTCGTCGACGCGGTCGCGGTGGTCACCATCGACGGTCCGTAGGTGGGCCAGGACGACGGACTCGAGGTGCCGGTCGGCGAGCTCGCGGGCGAGCGCCAGGGCCCGGCGGAACTGGGTCGCGGCGGCCGCGCGGTCGCCGCGACCCAGGTGGGCGAGGCCGATGAACCTGAGCGTCTCGGCCTCCACGCCCCGGGCGCCGATCCTCCGCCGGATCGCCAGCGACGCCGTGAACTGTTCGAGCGCGCCCTCGTGGTCGGCGGCGGCCAGGTGGATCTCGCCGAGGCTGGTCAGCGTCAGCGCCTCCATGGGCGCGTCACCGATCTCGCGGGCGAGCGCGAGCGCCCGGCAGAGGTGCTCGCGCGCGAGGTCCGGCTCGCCCATCCGGGTGTACACGTGACCGAGATTGTTCAGGGCGAGGGCGACACCCGGCAGGTGGCCGTCCGTGCGGTGCAGGTCCAGTGCCTGACCGAACGCGCCCGCCGCCGCGTCGAGCCGGCCCAGCTCGCAGTGGGCCACGGCGATGTTGTTCAGCGCCAGGCCCTCGTCGCGCCGGTACCCCACGGCACGCAGCAACCCGAGCGCCGCCGGTAGGTGCTCCAGCGCCTCCTCGTGCCGGCCGGCCGTGTTCAGGGCCATGCCGAGCAGGCCGCGCATCAGCGCCTGGGCGGCCAGGTCGTCGTCGCGCTCGGCGGCGGACAGGCCCAGGCGGTAGGTCTCGAGCTGGTCGGGCCAGCAGCCGCGCAGCATCTGGAAGCCGGTCAGCAGGTATGCCAGCTGCCAGGCCGCCCGGTCGTGCCCCCGCTCGGCGGCGTGCCGGACGACGGGGAGCAGGTTGGCCCGCTCGGCGTCGAGGAAGGCCAGCGCGTGGCCCCGGTCCGGCGGGAACGGCACCTCGACCGGCGGTTCGGCGGGCACCGCTCCGGCCCGGTCCCGCGCTGGGTCGCACACGCGGTTCGCGGCGTCGGCGGCGACGAGGTACCACTCGACGATGCGCCGGTCGGCCGCGGCCGCCTCCTCCGGCCCGGCCCGTTCCGCCGCGTACAGGCGGATCAGGTCGTGGAACCGGAACCGGCCGCCGCCGGTGTCCACGACGAGATGCGCGCCGAGCAGCTCGCCGAGGGCCTGCCGTGCCTCGGCCTCGCGGGCACCCGCGACGGCGGACGCCAGCGCCGGGGTGAACGTGGCACCGGGATGGCGGCCCAACCGCCGGAAGGTGCGTGCGGCCAGCGGGCTCAACGCCTCGTAGGCGCTGGTGAACACCGTCCGGACGCTGCGGGAGTCGCCGGGGACCGTCAGGGTGGCCAGCCGGTCGGTGCCGGCGAGCGCGGCGACCAGCTCGGCGATCGGTCGCGGCGGATGGACGGTCAGCTTCGCCGCGGCGATCCGCAGGGCCAGCGGCATCCGGCCGCACAGCTCGACGAGCGCCGCGGCCGGGCCGGGCTCCCGCGCGATCCGGTCGGTGCCGATCACGCGGCCGAGCAGGGCCAGGGCCTCACCGGCCGCGAGCACGTCGAGGTCGACGAGGGTGACCGCGTGGTCCATCGTGAGGCCGGCCAGCTGGTGGCGGCTGGTCACCAGCAGCCGGCTGCCGGCCGACGGCGGCACCAGCGAGGTCACCTGGGCCGCCGTCGCGGCGTTGTCGAGCAGGATGAGGACCTGGCGGTGGTGCAGCACCGACCGGTACAGGCCGAGCAGCGCCACCGGGTCGGCCGGGATCTGCGCGGCCGGCACGTCGAGCCCGAGCAGCAGCAGGGTCAGCGCCTCGGCGGCCGGCGTCGCGGTCGCCGGGTCGTGACCGCGCAGGTCGAGGAAGAGCTGCCCGTCGCGGAACCGGCCGGCGACCCGGTGCGCCCACTGCACGGCCAGGGCGGTCTTGCCCATGCCGGCCGGACCGCACACCACCCCGACCTGCGACGGGCCGCCGAGGAGCCCGTCGAGTGCGGACTGTTCGGCGGTGCGCCCGACGAAGTGGCCGACCCGCGGCGGCAGCTGCGCCGGGGTGGTCACCCCGGGCTGGGAGATCTCGAGATCGAGCACCGGTGACCGGCGCAGGACCGACGCGTACAGCGCCGCCGCCCGCGGACCGGGCTCCACCCCGAGCCGCTCCGCGAGCCGCCCCCGCAGCCGCTGGTACGCCTCGATGGCGTCGGTGTGCCGGCCGCACCGGTACATGGCGAGCATCGACAGCTCGACGAGCCGCTCCCGCACCGGATGGGTGACCAGGGCCTTCTCCAGCTCGTCGACGGCGGCGGCGTGCTCGCCGAGCCGCAGGCGGGCGTCCCACAGGTCCTCCCGCGCCCCGAGCCGCAGTTCGTGCAGCCGGTCCACCTCGGCCGCGACCCAGCCCACCGGGTCCGCGTCGGCGAGCGCCTCGCCGCGCCACAGCGCCAGTGCCAGGCGCAGGCGGCTGGCCGCCTCGGTCGCCTGACCGGCGGCCAGCGCCCGGCGGGCCTCGGCGGCCCATCGCTCGAAGCGGTGGGCGTCCACCTCGTCGGGCCGGACCGCGAGCAGGTACCCCGAGCCCTGGGTGAGCAGCACGCCCGGCAGCCCGCACGCGTCGAGGGACTGCCGGACCCGGGCGACGTGGCTGTACAGCGTGGCGACGGCGGTCCGCGGCGTCGCCTCCGCCCAGAGCGCGTCGAGCAGCCGGGTCTGCGTGACGACCCGGCCGGCGGCCAGCGCCAGCACACCGACCAGGGCCCGCTGGCGCGCCCCGGACAGGACCGTCGAGCCCTTCGGCCCGGCCACCTCCAGCGGCCCGAGCAGCCGCACCTCGGCCCGCCGCGCCGGCTCCTGGGCCCGGACCGGCCCGGTGTTCCGGCGGCGGTGGTCCTCCGCGCGGTCCCGCGCGGTGGCGAGGACGCCCTGCTCGGCGGGCGAGGCGCCGAGCAGCCGGACGAGGACGTCGAACCGGTCGACGGGCGGCAGCGACTTGCCGGAGAAGTACTGCGCGACGATCCCGAGGGACCAGCCGGTGGCCGCGGCGAGCTCCCGGTAGGTCAGCTCCGCGCCGCCCCGCCGCCGGGCCTCCCGCCGCCGCAGCTGGTGCAGCATCCCCGGAAGATCCGGCGCAGCCTGGTCGTCCGCCATCGACAGTTCATAGATGTACATCAGGCTTTCTGGCAAGGCGTCCGCGCAAACCCAACAGTTCAACAATGTTCAACCGTCGATGTTCAGCAGGGTTCAGCTTCGGCGGCGCGCCCCGGCGGCCGGGCCCACCGTGGTGGCACACCTCAACTGGAAGGGGAACCGATGAACATCCACCGACGCCTGGTCACCGTGGGCGTGGGCGCCGTCGTCGCGGTCGCCGCGGTCGTCCCGCTCGGGCCGGCACCGGCATCGGCCGACCCGGCGGGCCTGGTCACGGTCGGCTTCACGACGGCCGCGAACAGCAGCGACAAGACCTACTCGAAGGCCTGCCCGCCCGGCACCGTGGTCACCGGCGGCGCCGGCTATCTCACCGCCAACCCGGCGGCCCAGGGCTGGGTCGGGCTCGACCAGCTCGAGCCGAACGCCGACGGCTCGGGGTTCACGGCGACCCTGCGCGAGGTCGACGGCTACGCGGGCAACTGGTCGCTGACGGTGCGGGCCCAGTGCGCCGCCCCGTTGCCGGGCTGGCAGCGGGTCAGCGCCACCTCGGCGGCCGCCACCACCTCGGCCACCGCCACGACGGCGTCCTGCCCGGCGGGCAAGAGCGTGATCGGGGCCGGCGCCAAGGTCAACAACGGTCAGGGCGAGGTCGTGCTGGACGACGTCATCCCGTCGGCGAACCTCAAGACCGTGACGGCCAAGGCGTACCGCGTCCCGGGCAGCGCACACAGCGGCTGGACCCTCACCGCGTACGCGATCTGCGCGAACACCCCCGCGGGCCTGCAACTGGTGTCGTGGGACACCGGCCCGCTCACCAGCACGGCGCATCAGTCGCTGAACTGGCACTGCGACGAGAGCACGAGCCCGAAGGGCACCTTCGGCGGCGGGTTCGCGATCGACAGCGGCCTGGGCAACGTGCTGCCCAGCACCCTGAACATCTACAGCAGCGACGACATGTCCGCAGCCGCCGACGAGTTCCACGCCGGCTACGCCGGCAACTGGAACCTGACCCTCTACCTGATCTGCGGAAGCTAGCGCCACAGCGGTCGCGCCGGGGCACACCCCCGGCGCGCACCGCGTACAGGAGCGGCGGCGCTGGTGTGCCAGGCTGGTGTGGTGCGGATGATCGTTCCACAGTTGGTGGCGGAGCACCCGGGGCTCGTCCTCGACGGCGGACTCGTGCTGAGCGGCGGGCGGGTGGCCCGGCTCGGCACGGCGGTCAGCCGGGCGCTCGACGTCCCCGACGGCGGCCGGGCGCTCGCCGCCACGCCCGACCTACGACGCACGGGCGAGCGTCCTGTCCTGGCCCGGTCGGCAGCGCGTGGCGGTCCTCGATCCGTCCACATTGGACGTCGGTGACCACTTCGACTGGCACGGGTTCTTTCTCGGCGACCGTCGGGCCGTGCTCAAGACGTACGAGAGCGGCCTCCTGCTCTGCGACGCGGACCTGCGACCGGAGGCCTGGATCGCACTGCCCGGCGACGCCGAAGCGGTCGAGGCGGCCGTCGGGCTGGACGAGGACCTGTTCGCCGCGCAGCTGTGGGTCGACGACGAGCCGATGACGACGGTGTGGAGCCTGCCGACGCCGTGAACGAACGTGGACGTGCTTCGCGCCACGCAAGGAGACGGCGCCACATGTGGACGCCCGGGCGCGGCGCAACGACCCGGCCTCAGCAGACGTGCTCGGTGGCGGCCAGGATCTGGTCGGTCACGGCGTCGGGGTGGGAGATCAGCGTCAGGTGCGACCCGCCCGGCACCGTGCGGATGTGTGCCTTGGCCCGGTGCGCCATCGACTCCTGCGACGCCGGCGTGATGATCTTGTCGGCGCCCCCGATGACGTACCACGAGGGGATGCTCTCCCACGCGGCTGCCTTCGACGGGGTGGAGAACGCGGCGGTCGCGGCCGAGCGCTGGCTCGCCCACAGCACGTCGGCCTGGCCGGGCGCGAGGTCCGGCCCGAACGAGTGCACGAACACCGGCTGCTTCAGGTACAGGTCCGTGCCCACCTTGTCGAACAGCACGGTTGCGTTCTGGTTCAACGCCGAACCGGACCCGCTCAGCCCGCCGGTCGTCTCCCCGACGGCCGGCGCGGCGGCGTCGACGTAGACCAGCGCCTTCACGTTGGTGTTGCCGGCCGCCGCGTTGGTGATGACCGCGCCGCCGTAGGAGTGCCCGACCAGCACCACCGGCCCGTGCACCGACTTGAGAAATTCGGAGACGGACGCCGCGTCACCGGTCAGCCCGCGCAGCGGGTTGGCGATCGCCCGCGCCGTGTAGCCCTTGCCCTGCAGGCGGGAGACCTCCCCGCTCCAGCTTGACGTGCCCGCCCACGCGCCGTGCACCAGCACGATCGTCGGTTTCCCGCCGCACCCCGCCGGCGCCGCGGGGGCCGCGGAGGCGGTGAGCGAGGTTCCCAGCAGCCCGAGGACGATCGCCGAGGCTGCGCCACCAATCGTCTTCATCCGTCGGAGCTACCCCGGCCGCCGGCCTTGATGTCCGCGTCGGCGATGCAGAACGTCCGGGCTATTCATCGGGTGGCTGCGCCGTCCGGCACGCACGACGCTGGACTCCGGCGGTGTAGCAGGCGGCTGCGGCGGCACGATGAGGGCATGGAGGAATATCGGGAGATCGTGTCGGACATTGTCACGACGGCCGGCGGAGCAGAGGCGTGGATCGAGATGAACCTCTCCGGATACCTTACTGAGCGCTGCACCGGATGCGGCGCGGACGAGGACGTGGATGGGATAGCGCCCGCGCTGCAGTGGCTGACCGATCACGCCGCCACCTGCACCACCCGCCTCTAGGCACAGCCCCGTGGAGGTCAGGCGCGGCGGTCCTGCCCGGGTCGTGCGGCGGGTCGGCGGGCCGGGGGCGGCGTGAACAGGTCCACCAGGTCGTCCAGGCGGATCACCAGCAGGCCGCAGACGGCGCCCGTCGCGAGGGCCACCGTCGTGCCGGCCAGGTCGGGCGGCTGGGTCCCGGTCATGGCGATGCCGAGCGCCGCGGTGCCGGTCGCCGCCAGCAGGAGTCCGTTGCGGACCAGGTGGCGGGCGCTCAGCGGGCGTTCGGCGGCGCCGAAGCAGGCGCAGCGGGCGCCGGTGCCACGGCGCACGGCGAGCGCCACGCCGGTGGTGAACACGGCCAGCAGGGCGCCGGTGAGGGCGAGCACCGCCATCGCGAGGGGCCGCGCGGGCGGCCAGCCGCCGGTCACGGCCACCGCCGCCGCGGCGAGCCCCGCCACCAGGCCGGCCTCGGCCACCGTGGCCGCCATCGCCACGCCGGTCAGGTGGCCGGCCGGGACGAGCGGCACGGGGCGCAGGGACTCCGCGAACGCCTGCTGGGCGGCGCGGCTGCGGAGCTTGCTCCAGGCGGAGGCGGCGAACACGCAGCACAGCGCCGCCAGCAGTCCCAACGACAGGTATGACATCGTCACCTTCAAACGGTCAGCCGGCCACGCCGGTCAGGGTGGTGAGCCGGGCGCGCACCTGCTCCGCGTCGGCGTCGCCGAGGTCGGCGAGGATCTGGCCGGCGATCCGCCACGCGGCCTGTGCGGCGTCCGGCCGGCCGGACGCCAGGTGCGTGTCGCCGAGGTGGGTGAGCACCTTGGTTTCGCTGAACCGGTCGCCGAACCGGCGGCACAGCGCCAGCGCCCGCTCGTAGCACTCCAGCGCGCGGGCGTACTCGCCCTGATGGTGGTGCACGTACCCGATGCTGTCCAGGGTGGCCGCCTGGCCGCTGCGGTCACCCAGCTCGTCCTGGAGGGCCAGGGCGCGCCGGCAGTGGGTCAGGCTGTCCGCCCACTCGCGCTGCCTGGCGTGCACCCAGCCGACCAGGTTCAGCGCCCGGCCGCGGCCCAGGTGGTGCCCCGCCTCGGTGTAGAGCCGCAGCGCGGACGCGCTGTGCGAGCGCATCAGCGGCCACTCGCCCCGCGACTCGGCGAGGCGGGCGAGCGCGAAGTGCACGCCCGCGCGGCCCGCGGTGTCGCCGAGCCGCTCGTATCCGTCCAGCGCCGCCCGGTACGCCGCCTCGGCCTCGCCGTACCGCCGCAGGTGCGCCTGGGCGCACCCGAGGAACCGCTGCGCCCAGGCGCGTTCGCGGTGCTCGCCGAGCCGCTCGGTCGCCTCGATCGCGAGCCGCCCGACCGCGATGAGATCCTGCCACCGTCCCTGGTTGTGCAGCAGCCCGGCGAGCACCCGGGCCAGCTGCCACGCGCGCCGGGCGAACCCGGCCTCGGCGGCCAGCGTCGCCGCGGCCAGCATCGCCTGCCGGTGCTCGGTGAACCAGGCCAGCGCCCGCCGCTCGCAGGTGCACGGCTCGACCAGCACCCCGGCCGGCGGCGGGTCCGCGACCAGGCGGGGACAGTGCGGCTCCAGCCGCAGCGCCGCGGCCTGCCCGCAGTACACGTAGTGGTCGAGCATCCGGCCCACCGCGGCGGCCCGCTCGGTGTCGGAGTCGCAGCAGCCGGTCAGTTCCGCCGCGTACGTGCGCAGCAGGTCGTGCATGGCGTACCGGCCGGGGCTGTGCTCGGTGAGCAGGTGCGCGCGGGTCAGGTCGGCCAGCAGGGACCTGGTCCGCTCGGCCGGCAGCCCGGCCAGGCTGGCGGCCGCCGCGGCGCCGATGTCCGGGCCCGGGTGCAGCGCGAGCAGCCGGAAAAGCTGGGCGGCCGGCGGGTGCAGCGCCCGGTAGGACCAGGAGAGCACGTTGCGCACGTCGGTGGCCGGATCCCCGGCGTCCAGCATGTCGAGGCGGTCGACCCGCAGCTCGTCGGCCCAGCGGGCGAGCGGGAAGTCCGGATGGGCGGCGGCCCGGCCGGCCATCACCCCCAGGGCCAGCGGCAGCCGCGCGCACCGCTCGGCGATCAGCTCGGCGGCGCCGGGCTCGGCGGCCACCCGGTCGGTGCCGAGCCGCCGCGCCAGGAACTGCCGCGCCTGACCGGGCGAGAACAGGTCGACCGGCACCGGCCGGGCGCCCTCGGCCGCCACCAGGCCGGTGAGCTGGTCCCGGCTGGTCACCACGACCAGGCAGCCGGGGGTGCCGGGCAGCATTGGTCGCACCTGGGCGGCGTCGCGGGCGTTGTCGAGCAGCATCAGCATCCGCCGGCCGGCGACGAGGGTGCGGTACAGCGCGATCGCGGCGGACGGCTCGGAGGGCACGGACTCGGCCCGCACGCCGAGCGCGTCCAGGCACAGCCGCACCGCTTCGGCGCTGCCCATCGGGGCCGCGCCGGCGCCGAACCCGCGCAGGTCGAGGTAGACCTGCCCGTCGGGGAACCGGTCGCGGACCCGGTGCGCCCAGTGCACCGCGAGCGCGGTCTTGCCGACCCCGGCGGTGCCGGAGAGCACGAGCAGGGCGGCGGGCTCGTCGAGGCGGGCCAGCTCCGGGTCGCGGGGCACGAACCCCGGCACGTCCGCCGGGAGCTGCGCGGGCGTCCGCCAGGTCGGGCGGGGCAGCCCGCCGTCGGGTGCGTCGTGCCGCAGGATCGCCCGGTACACCTCCCGCACCTCCGGCGACGGGTCGGCGCCGAGCTCCTCGACGAGCCGGTAGCGCAGCTCGGCGTAGCAGTCCAGCGCGTCGACGGTCCGGCCGGTCAGGTGCAGGGCCCGCATCAGGACGGCGGTGAGCGGCTCGACCAGCGGATACTCGCCGATCGCCTCGGTCAGCGGGCCGAGGACCGTGCCGGCGTTGCCGCAGCGCAGCTCCGCCTCGGCCCACTGCACCAGGGCGTCGACGTACTGGCGGCGCCACGCCCTGCGCATCCGCTCGGCCCAGCTCCCCGGCACCCCGGCGAGCGGCTCGCCGGTCCACAGGTTCAGCGCCCGGCGCAGCAGCGCGACTCCCTCGCCGTCCGGGCGGCCGCGGGCCCGGTCGATGAGGTCGCGGAAGCGGTTCAGGTCGATCCGCTCGGGCGCGACGTCCAGCACGTAGCCGCCGGAGCGGCGGGGCAGCACGGGCGCGTCGCCGTCGGGCGCCAGCAGCCGGCGCAGCCGGGTGAGGTAGACCTGGAGGGTGCGCCGGGCACCGGACGGCGCCTCGTCCCACACCCGGTCGATGAGCAGCTCGGTGGTGACCGGGCGGCCGGCGTCGGCGGCCAGCACCGCCAGGACGTGCCGCTGCTGCGGTGGCCCGGCGTCCACCACGTGGTGGTCGAGCCGCAGTTCCACCGGACCGAGCAACCGAATCTCCATGCCACCGCCCCCGTTGGCAGCGCCCGGCGTCAATGCCTGACTCAGCGATGTCTATCTAACACTCGTGCTGGCCGGATGCCAACAATTCATTAACGAATCGACTTCGGTCTCCGTCGCATGCTGTGGGCAGCCGGCCGAAGATCACAGGTCGGCGCCTCCACTCATCCGTACGACGGAAGGGAAGGTGCACATGCGTGCAGCCAAGAAGGTGGTCGGCGCGGTAGCCGACCGGATCCTCGGCATGGTCGTGCCACACACCGTGGCCCGGGCAGCGGACTGCGACTACGAGTGCTGCAGTGCGCGGAACAGTGGCAGGTACTGCTGCTACTACCCGAACGGTTCCCACCACTGCGGCAGCTGCATCACGTACATCCCGTGCTGAACCGGCAGTGAGCCCCGCGGATCGCCGGTGTCCGCGGGCACCGGCGGTCTGCGGCCCGGTCCTTCCCACCCGTTCGCCGGTCGACCGGCAGATGCAAAGGCGGTTTCCATGCCCCTCCTCATAGTCGTCGTGGCGCTCGTCGGTGCCCTGTGCGTGCTGAACCTGCTGCTGTGCCTCGGGATGATCCGCCGGCTGCGCGAGCAGACGCAGCTGATCGACGCGGTGTACGAGTTCGTCGGCAGCGCACCCGCCGCGGGCCCGGCCGGATCCGACCCGGTGGCCGGTGACACCGTCGCCGACTTCCACGCCACCACCACCGACGGTCAGCCGGTCGGCCGGGACGACCTGGCGCCGTCGACCGTCGTGGCCTTCCTCGCCGCGGACTGCAAGGGCTGCCAGGCGCAGCTGCCCGACTTCCTCGCCTGGGCCAGCGGCCAGGACCGCCAGCGGGTCCTGGCCGTCGTGAACGCCCACGACAGCGACCCGGACGCCCTCATCGCGCAGCTCGCGCCGGTGGCGCGGGTGGTCCTGGAAGGCGCGAGGCCGCCGGTCGCCCGCGCGTTCGGGGTGACCTCGTACCCCCGGTTCTGCGTGCTCGGCGCCGACGCGACGCTGTCCGCGGTCGTCGCGGCGGTGTCCCGGCTCCCGGTCGGCACCGCGGCGTGACCGCTGCGGCAGCCGAACCGCGACCGGGCCGGCGCGCCCTCGCCGGCGCCGCCGGCCGGGCCGCCGGCATGGTCTGGCGCGCGGCCCGCGGCCACGTCCTCGGGTACGTCGCCGCGACCGTGGTCACCGCGGCCGCCCCGGTCGCGATGGCCTGGCTCACCCGGGAGGTGCTGGACCGGGTCGCCGGGCCCGGCCGCCCGGGCGCCGCCGCGGGGCTGCTCGGGCTGGCGCTGGCCCTGGCCGCCGCCGGTGCCGCCCTCGCCGTCGCCGCGCAGGCCGCGGAGTACCTCCGCAGCGAGGTGGATCGGCGGGCCGCGTTGCGCGGCAAGGACGAGATCTTCGCCGCGGTGTCGAGCCTTCCCGGGCTGGCCCGCTTCGAGAGCCCGGCGTTCCTCGACCGGCTGCGGCTGGGCGTGCTCAGCGCGGCCAACCCCGGGCGGCTCGTGGACACCGCGCTGGCGGGAGTCCGCAGCGGGCTGACGGTCGCCGGGTTCGTCGGCTCGCTGGCCCTGATCAGCCCGGCGTTCACCGGCGTCGTCCTCGCCTCGGCGGTGCCGGCGCTGCTCATCGAGCTGCGCCTGTCGCGCCAGCGGACCGGCATGCTGTGGCGGATCGGGCCCGTGGAGCGGCGCGGCCTGTTCTACTCCAACCTGCTGTCCACCGTGGACGCCGCCAAGGAGATCCGGCTCTTCGACCTCGGCGGCTTCCTGCGCGGCCGGATGCTCGCCGAGCAGCGCACGGCCGACGCGGCCCGGCGCCGCATGGACCGCCGCGAACTGCTGGTCCAGGGCGGGCTGGCGGGCAGCTCGGCGGTGGTCGCCGGGGCCGGCCTGGTGTGGGCGATCCTCGCCGCGGGCGACGGCCGGCTCGGCGTGGGTGACGTCTCGATGTTCGTGGCCGCGATGGCCGGCGTACAGGCGTCCCTGGGCACGGTCGTGTCGGCCGGGGTGATGGCCTATGAGCACCTGCTGACGTTCCACCACTACGTCGCGGTGGTCACGGCCGAGCCCGACCTGCCGGTGCCGGCGTCGCCCCGGCCGCTGCCGCGGCTGCGCCGGGGGATCGAGCTGCGCGACGTGTGGTTCCGCTACAGCCCCGACCACCCGTGGGTGCTGCGCGGGCTGAACCTGACCATCCCGTGCGGGCAGACGGTCGCCCTGGTCGGGCGCAACGGCGGCGGCAAGAGCACCCTGGTGAAGCTGCTGTGCCGGTTCTACGACCCGACCCGCGGCGAGATCCGCTGGGACGGCGTGGACATCCGGGACGTGCCGCCGGCGGAGCTGCGGGCCAGGATCGGCGCGGCCTTCCAGGACTTCGTGTCCTACGAGCTGACCGCCACCGAGAACATCGCGGTCGGCGACCTGTCCGCCGCCGCCGACCCGCGGCGCGTCGCCGACGCGGCCCGGGAGGCCGGGGTGCACGACACCCTGTCCGCGCTGCCCCGCGGGTACCGGACGATGCTGAGCCGCGCCTTCGACGCCGAACCGGAGGACGCCAGGTCCTCCACCGGCGTGCTGCTGTCCGGCGGCCAGTGGCAGCGGGTGGCGCTGGCCCGGGCGTTCCTGCGCCGCGACCGGGACCTGCTGATCCTGGACGAGCCGAGCGCCGGCCTGGATCCCGAGGCGGAGCACCAGGTGCACACCCACCTGCGCACCCTGCGGGCCGGCCGGACCAGCCTGGTCGTGTCGCACCGGCTCGGCGCGGTCCGCGACGCCGACCGGATCGTGGTCCTGGCCGACGGCGTCGTGGCCGAGGAGGGCACCCACGCCGAACTGGTCGCCGCGGACGGTGCCTACGCGCGGCTCTTCGCCCGCCAGGCGGCCGGCTACCGCGACGCTGAGCCCGCTGAGCCCTTCAGTGTGCACGGATGACGTGGCTCCCGCTCGCCGCGGCGGTGCTGGCCGCCCTCGGCGCCGTGTGGTGGCTGCGCCGGCGCTACCTGACGGTCACCGTCGACGGCCCCAGCATGCTGCCCACGTACCGCCCGGGCGAGCGCCTCCTGGTCCGCCGGATCCCACCGGCAGCGCTGCGCAGCGGCCAGGTGGTGGTCTTCACGGCCTCGCCCCCACCCCCACCGGCACCCCAGCGGCCCGCGCGGATCGTCAAACGCGTGGCCGCCGCCCCCGGCGACCCCATCCCGCGCGACACCGTGCCCGCCCTGCGCACCGTCCCGGGCAACCACGTCCCTCCGGGCCGCGTGGTCCTGCTGGGCGACAACCCCGTCGTGTCCCACGACTCCCGCCGCTCCGGCTACTACCCCACCACCCGCCTCCTCGGCGTCGTCATCCGCCGCCTGGGCGCGCCGTAGGACGGAATTGGTTGGACGGCACCGTTCGTGCGGGCCGATACTGTTCGGCTGGTCTCCGGTTGACCGGCGTCCGGGGGCGGTCGCCCACCGGGCCGTCGTGACGACGGGGCTGGGTGGTCATCGTGGAGCAGCGTTCGGAAGAAGCCGTCCTGCGTCGCCTGTACGCCGGGATTCGTGAGCGGCGGTCGCCGCAGGACGTGGCGGTGGACATCGTGGAGCTCGGCGCGCAGCGGTGGCTGAGCGCGGTGGGCTGCCGGGACCTGTATTCGATGATGCGGTACCTGCGGGCGCGCCAGCTGCCGGTGGCGCAGAACGGGCCGGCGGTGTGGACCGCGCCGGTCGGGTCGTCGATGCCGGCGACGTGGCGGCATCATCCGGGGCTGGCCAGGGCGTACGAGACGGCCGAGGTCGCGGTGGACGCCGTCGCGCTCGCCGCGGCGCGACCGGCGCCGGTGGCGGCGGACCCGGCCGAGCCGGCGTCGCTGCGCCGGTGGCTCGGGTCGGCCCTGACGCTGCTCGGCCTCCCCGACGAGGATCCATGGCCGGCCCGCCGGACGGTCCCGCGCCGCCCGGTGCCGATCTCGTGGTCGGGCGGCACCTACTACCGGCTGCGCAAGCCGGCCGGGGCGCGGGGCGACCGGGGCGGGCACGCCGACGCCCGGGACAGGATGGCCGCCGCCACCCGCCGGGAGCTGCTCCCCGGGGTGTCGGTCCGCGCGTACCGCCGGGCGGTGCGGGCCGTGCTGCACCTGCAGCAGCGCACCGAGGTGCTGGCCGCCGAGCGGGACCGCGAGGCGTCGGTGGCGTTCGGCAAGGCGCGGCTGGCGTACCTCGTCACCGAGGAGGACTTCGTCGCGTGCCCGGCCACCGCCGCGTTCACCGCGTACTACGTGGCGCGGCTGAACATGCGGACCCTGTTCACGTCGGGGCGCCAGGCGCGGCCCATGGACACCCTCGCCGAGCAGCTGCTGGCGGCGGCCCTGGCCAGCCCGGCCTGCCGGCCGTGGGTGCTGGCGTCGGTGCTGACGCGGTGGTCGGTGCTGGACCGGCTCGACGACACGCAGTGCGGCCGGCTGATGGGGCTGTACTACGAGCAGCTCGCCGCGTCGGCGCGGGCGCTGCGGCGCGCCTATGACGTGCGCCGCGACCCCACCCACATGATCATGCGGGCCGGCGACGACTCGTCGACGTGGAACAGTGCGTCCCGGGCGTTCAACCAGGCGCGCACCGGCTGGCTGAACCTGACGCGCGGACTCGGGTACGACGACGTCATCGAGGCGAGCTGCCCGGGCAAGGTGCCCGCGCTGGTGGCCGCCGACGTGGCCGCCTGGCACCGGCTGGAGGGCCGCGACCAGCACGCGGACGTGCAGGTGTGGGCGGACCTGCCGGTGCCGTGGGACGTCGTGCTCGGTGGCGACTCGTGCGACGCCGACCTGGTGCGGCAGGCATGCCGCAGGCACGGGGTGGATCCGGAGGCCACCGGCTGGACGCAGCCGTACCGGCAGGGCCTGACCGAGCTGCCGGCGCCGGCCCGGGATCTGGTGCACGGGGTGACGGTGTCGTCGCCGCTGCTGGCCGGGCTCCTGCGGGAGACCGGCGTGTTCTCCGGACAGGCACAGCGGCGATAACGCCTTGCGCCGACCGGCGCGATCGACGAGGCTGACGTGGCACGGCGGTAGCTCAGAGAGCCGGAGGAGGCTCCGGCCCGGCAGAGCGGGCGGCTCACGAACCTTCCGCCCCGTCCCCGTTTCGACCACGGGTCGTCGTGCACACAGGCCAGGTGTCCGGAACCGTCCGGGCGCCTGGCCTGTGTGGTGCTGCGGGCTGAGCGCGGATGGGGGCTCAGAACAGTCCAGCGGGCGGTGCACCGGCGGCCGAGGCCGTCGAGTCCACTGTGGATGGTGGTGGTGGCGGCGGCGGTACGTAGGCACCGGCGCCGATCCGGGTGACCGCCACCGCCTCGTAGGCGGACGTCAGCGAGCTGAGGTTGGCGGCGATCGAGGCCAGCGCGGCGACGGAGTCGGCGACCTGCCGGGTGCCGTCGGTGGAGCGGCTCGCCGCCTGCGCCAGGTCGTTGATCGTCGAGGTCAGCGCGAGCGTCGTGTCCCCGGTGTCGTGGACCCGCCGGGTCATCTCGGCCGTGACGTTGCGCTGGTCGTCCACCGCGGCGGTGATGTCCGCCTGGTGGCCGGTGATCTCGTGGATGACCTTCGTGATCGAGCCGAGCGCCGTCGCGGTGGCCTCCGCGTCGGTGCGGATGGCCGCCACCTGCGCGTCGATGCTGCCGGTGGCCTCCGCGGTCTGCTGGGCGAGGCCCTTCACCTCGTCGGCGACCACCGCGAAGCCCTTGCCGCTCGCGCCGGCCCGGGCCGCCTCGATGGTGGCGTTGAGCGCGAGCAGGTTCGTCTGGGCGGCGACGCCGTTGATGAACGCGACCACGCCGCTGATCTCGGCGCTGGACGTGCCCAGCCGGGTCACGCTGACCTGGGTGTCGGCGGCCGTCGTGACGCCCTGCTGCGCCACCCGTCCGGCGTTGCCGGCCCGCTCGGCGATCGCGTCGATGCTGGTCCGCACGGAGTCGGCCCCGGACAGCAGGCCGCGCATGTTGGCGGTGACGTCGTCGATGGACCCGGACAGCAGCACCGCCTGCTGGGCGGTCTCCGCGGTGTGGCGGGTGACCGTCGAGGCGTTCGTGGCCAGGTCGTCGGCGGCGTCGCGCAGGTTGTGCGCCTGCTGTGCGATGCCGGTCATGAGCGTGAGCATGCCCCCGGTGGCCTGGTTGATGAGGACACAGTTCCCCATCGGCGACCACCGCGCGGAGTTGAGGCGGAACGCGCCGCTTCGTTCGTGGATCCGGCCGGGGTACGGCGACCCCGCCGGGCGTCCTGCCCCGGGCGCCGCTCGATCGCGGTGGAGCCGGGGCAGGCGTGTGCTGCGGTAGGACGGGCCGCTCAGGTGATGGGGACGTCGCGGCGGCGGAAGCCGGCCAGGCCGGCGACGACCAGGGCCGCGGTGAGCGCGGTCAGGACCAGCAGCGGCGCCGCGGTGACCGGCCCGCCCGGGACGTGGGGGATGTGGGTGAAGGGGGAGACGTCCAGCAGCGCCTGGCTCAGCTGCAGCGCGGCGCCGACCTGCCCCAGGATCACGCACAGCGACAGCGCCGCCCAGCCGATCGCCGGTGCGCGGCGGGGCGCCAGGCCGAAGACCGCCACGGTGAGCGCGGCGAGGAGCCAGATCGCGGGCAGCTGGACCAGCGCGCCGGCCAGGACGCGGGGGACCTCCCGCCCGACGGCACCGGTGGCCGTGCCGTAGAGGAGCCCGGCGGCGAGACCGGTCACGATCATCACGAGTGTGGGGCCGAGGAACGCGAAGACGAGGTGCGACGCGGCCCACCGCAGCCGGCTCACGCCGGTGGCCAGCAGGGCCTCGCTGCGCAGCGCCGCCTCCTCGGTGCGCATCCGCAGCGCCGCGGAGATGCCGTAGGCGGCGACCGCGATCGCGCCGAGGCCGAGCGAACCGGCGATGAACACGTCGCCGGCGCCGGACGCGCCGCCGAGGCGCTCCATGATCTGCTTGAGCTGCTCGTTGTCGGCCAGCAGATCCCCAGAGGTCTTCGCGACGCCGCCGAAGAGCAGCCCGCCGACGATCCCGAGGCCGATCAGCCAGCCGTACAGGGAGCCGCGGTGCAGCCGCCACGCGAGCGCGAGCGGGCTGGCGAGGCCGGGTCCGGCCGCCGCCGGGCCGAGCTTCGGTGGCAGCAGCCCGGCGCCGACGTCACGGCGGGCCGACAGGCGCAGCGCGAGCGCGGTGACGGCGACCGCGGCGGCGGCGATGACCGCGAACACCCACCAGTGGTCGCCGGCGTAGGCGCGCACGTGGTAGATCCAGCCGAGCGGCGAGACCCACGACAGCCACGACAGGCCACCGCCGGCGACGTCGCCGGCGCCCCGCACCCCGAACGCGACGCCGACGACGGCGACGCCGATGCCCCGGGCCGCACCCGCGCCCTCGCTGAGCTGCGCGGCGGCCGCGCCGATGGCGCCGAACAGGATGCCGGCGCACGCCCAGGCCAGTCCCATGGCGGCGGCGCCGCCGGCCGGTGTGTGCTGGCTGATCATGCCGAGCGTGACGAGCGCGCCGACGAGCACGCTCGCGCAGGAGATGGTGACCAGCGCCGCGGCGACGGGGGCGTGCCGGCCGACGACGGTCGCGCCGAGCAGCTCGCGACGCCCGGCCTCCTCCTCGACCCGGGTGTGCCGGATGACGAACAGCACCCCGATCAGCGCCATGATCACCATGCCGGTCGCGGCCCGCCAGTAGATCAGCGCCCCGAGGCTCGCGTTGTCCGGCTTCGTCCCGTAGAACAGCAGCAGCATCGGGTTGCCGGCGAGGTTGTCGATGTAGCCCTGCCGCCCGGCGTCGGTCGGGTACAGCTGCGCGGTGCCGGACGCGAGGGACAGCGGCAGCAGGCCCAGTAGCAGCATCCAGATCGGCAGCAGCACCCGGTCGCGGCGGACGATGAGGCGGGCGAGGGCGCCGGTGCCGGTGAACGCGCTCATTTCGACGGCTCCGTCTCGTAGTGGCGCAGGAAGAGCTCCTCGAGCGTCGGCGGCTGGCTGACGAGGCTGCGCACGCCGTGCGAGGTCAGCTGGCGCAGCACGGTGTCCAGCTGCGCCGAGTCGACCTGGAGCCGCACCTGGTGGTCGCGCACGTGCAGGTCGTGGACGCCGGCCAGGTCGGCGAGGCCGTTGGGCGGGGTGCTCAGCTCGGCGGAGATGGACGTGCGCGTCAGGTGCCGCAGCTGCGTCAGGGTGCCCGTCTCGACGGTGCGGCCCTGGCGGATGATGCTGACCCGGTCGCAGAGCGCCTCGACCTCCGACAGGATGTGGCTGGACAGCAGCACGGTGCGGCCGCGCTGCTCGGTCTCCTCGGCGACGACCTGCCGGAACACCTCCTCCATCAGCGGGTCCAGGCCGGAGGTGGGCTCGTCGAGCAGCAGCAGCTCGACGTCGGAGGCGAGCGCGGCGATGAGGCCGACCTTCTGCCGGTTGCCCTTGGAGTAGGCGCGGCCCTTCTTGCGGGGGTCGAGGTCGAAGCGCTCGAGCAGCTCGTCGCGGCGGGCCCGGTTCACCCCGCCGCGCAGCCGGCCCAGCAGGTCGATGACCTCGCCGCCGGAGAGGTTGGGCCAGAGGGTGACGTCGCCCGGCACGTACGCCAGCCGCCGGTGCAGCGAGACGGCGTCGTGCCACGGGTCGCCGCCGAGCAGCCGCACGGTGCCGCCGTCGGCGCGCTGCAGGCCGAGCAGGATCCGGATGGTGGTGGTCTTGCCTGCCCCGTTGGGACCGAGGAACCCGTGCACCTCGCCCTGCGCGACGGTCAGATCGAGGCCGTCCAGCGCGGTGGTCTGGCCGAACCGCTTGATCAGTCCGGCGACCTCAATGGAGTTTTCCATGCTTCAGACGCTACACTCATTTCACACAAGTGTGAAAGTTCGTGTTGGACAATTGACGGATGGAATCCCACATGCGAGATGAGGCGGCGTTACGGGCCTTCGTCGAGGACATGGCCAGGCTGCTCGGCGACTGGGGCTTCCCACGCATGGCCGGCCGGGTCGTCTTCACGCTCATGGCCGCCGACGAGCGGTCGCTGACCGCCGGCGAGCTGGCCGACCGCCTGGGCGTCAGCGCCGCGGCCATCTCCGGCGCCGTGCGCTACCTGTCGCAGATCTCGATGGTGGCCCGCGAGCACGTCCCCGGCGACCGCCGCGACCGCTACCGGCTCGTCGACGATTCCTGGTATGAGGTGACGGTCGCCAAGATGACCCTGCTGAAGACCCTCGCCGACGCCGCCGACCTGGGCGCGGCCGCGGCGGGCGGGCCCGGCACCACCGCCGGCGCCCGGCTCGCCGGGATGCGCGAC
Source organism: Dactylosporangium sp. NPDC049742 (assembly GCF_040674675.1). Taxonomy (NCBI): domain Bacteria; kingdom Bacillati; phylum Actinomycetota; class Actinomycetes; order Micromonosporales; family Micromonosporaceae; genus Dactylosporangium; species Dactylosporangium sp. NPDC049742. The sequence goes on from NZ_JBFANF010000070.1 coordinate 64,282, forward strand.
TTCTACAACTGGGTGCAGGACCGGCTGCCGGCCCTGCTCGACCAGTGGGCCGCGGAGAAGGCGGCCAAGGCGGACTGAGGGCTCGCCGCGTGGCGAGCCACGAAACGGACCTGCCGCCGGCCCGTTGGGGAGCCGGCGGCAGGTCGGTCGGGTGCGGGAGCTACTTCAGGGCCATCATCCAGTCCCGCAGCTGGCGGGTCTGGCGGTCGAGCTCGCTACGCGCCGCGTCGGTGCCGGCGGCGGGGGAGCCGGCCAGCGCGATGATCTTGTTGAGCGAGGTGACCGCGGCGTTGTAGTCCTGCCGCAGGTACGCGGCCTGGGCGTCGTCGAGCAGCGCCGCGGCGGCCGCGGCGGACTCCGGGTCCAGGGTGCCGGCGGCAGAGTTCGCGGTGATGAGCGTGCGGGTCTGCCGGAAGGTCGAGCAGTTCGCCTCGCTCTGGCCGGCCGTCCAGTTGATGCCGGCCAGCAGGATCTTGGTGAAGTCCTCGCGGTAGTACTGGGCGCGGTCGTGGCCGAGGATGAGTGAGAAGGCGCGGCCGCCGTCGTAGTTCTGGCACCATGCGATCGGGTGGTCGCCGCCCATCAGCGCCAGTGGGGCGTTCGCGGCGTTGCCGCTGTTGAGGCTGCGGCGGTACGTCGACTCCTCGAGGCTCAGCAGCGTGTGCACCTCGGCTCGCGGGTTGTGGTCGAAGTTGTACAGCTCGTCGATGGTGAGCCAGGTCTTCGGCAGGTGCGCCGTGGCCGGGTTCGTCGGGTCCTCGGTGTTGACCTGCACGTTGATGCAGCTGCCGCAGGTGCCTTCGCCGTTCTGCCCGCCCGGGTGGTTGGT
>NZ_JBFANF010000071.1:0-62893 GCF_040674675.1 Dactylosporangium sp. NPDC049742
TCCACGGGAGGACGGGCAGCCAAGAACATGGGCACGACACTCACCCCCGAACACCTCAACCCCGCCCTACAAACCCAACCTACCTCCGACTTAACGAACGTTGCACTACGTCGTGCTCCTGCTGGTGTTCGGGTTCATGCTGGTGACCGCCCGCACCGCGACCGTGTCCGCGACGATCTGGACCTGCGTCGGCGCGCACCTGACGTTCCTGACCGTCAACCGGGTCACGCTCTTCGGCGGGGAGCGCCGGGCCGGGTGGTCCGCCGATCTCGCCACCCCCGACGCGATTCTCCTGGTGCCGGTGTACGTGCTGCTCGCCGCCGCCGCGTTCGTCGTCATCGGCCGCCTCCGCCGCCGGTAGGCCCACGGCGCTATACATGCCGGATGGATCTCGCTCAGCTTCTCGCGTCGGCGGCCGGCGGCCGGTTCCCGCCCGCGGACGGCGGCGTGACGGTCGTGCCGCAGCCCTCCGCCCGCGACGCGGGGGTGGTCGCCTTCACCGCCCATTCGGTGGTGTTCACCGACGAGGACCCGGGCTGGGTGCGCGCGGCCCTCGCGGCCCTGGACTGCGACCCCCTCGCCGCCGCCATGCACCCGCGCTTCCTCGCGGCGCTGCTCGAGCGCACGTCGCGCGCCATGGACACGATCGACCTGCTGACCGTGGCCGCCCCGTTGCCCGGGGATCCGCCGGTACGGCTCCGCGAGCTCACCGATCCGGACCACCCCCGGGTCCGGCGCGCGCTGCACCACCGCGACGAGGTGCGGGTGTGGTCCGCCGACGGCGGGATCGTCGTCCTCGGCCGGGGAGTGGCGGGCCGCTGGGAGACGGCGATCGAGGTCGACGAGGACGCCCGGCACCGGGGGCTGGGCCGCGCCCTGGCCACCGCGGCCCGGCACCTCGTCCCGGCGGGGGAGCCCGTCTGGTCGCAGCAGGCGGCCGGCAACGCCCGCAGCGTCCGCGCCTTCCAGGCCGCCGGCTTCCGCCCCGTCGCCGCCGAGGCCCTCATGTACCTCGGTTCCTAGCATCCTAGGAAACCATACGCGACGTGCCGACCGTCACGCGCTGCCTTGCATGCAACGATGTCCGGCTCTCGTCGCAGGTGGTGCTCACCAGCACCGACGTCGCGCCCGCCGCGTCGTTCGCCACCATCGGGAGCTCGCGCGCGCTGTTGCTCGGACTCGCGGGGGTGGGCATGGTGTGCGGGGCGCTGCTGATGCGCTCCTACCGGCAGCACCTGCCCACCCGCTGAGAGGTGGGTTCAGCGCGGTCCGGCGGGAGCGGCGCCGAGCGCTGCGGCCGTGGCCTCGCGGAGGGTGGTGGGCGGGCGGCCCAGGAGGTGTTCGAGGTCGGGGGTCTGGCGTTCGAGCATGCCGGCCTTGGCGAGGCGCATGAGGAAGCCGAGCGGGCCGGGCACGTCGTCGGTGGCGACGGCGTCGACGTGGCGGCCGGTCAGGTCGGTGACGGCCGCCGCCAGGTCCGCGTATGTCCACAGTGGACCGGTGAGGTCGTAGGATCGGCCGAGGTGCGCGTCGTCCACCAGTACCGACGCCGCCGCCGCTGCGAGGTCGGACCGTGGTGCGGTGTTGAGGGCGCGGCCGCCGGTGCCGTCGGGCAGGGTGGTCGCGTCGCGGAGGGTCGGGTTGACGAACGCCTCGGAGTAGAAGGGGTTGCGCAGGATCGTGGCGGGGAGGCCGCTGTCGGCGATCGCGCGTTCGGTGGCGTGGTGGGCGGCGTTGAGGCCGTCGCCGGACCGGTCGGCGCCGAGGAAGCTGGTGTAGGCGACGGCCCGTACGCCGGCGGCGACGGCCGCGTCGAGGGCGTTGCGGTGCTGGCGGGTCCGGCGGTCGGGGTCGAGCTCGGGGGAGGAGATGAGCAGCAGCCGGTCCGCGCCCTGGAAGGCGGTGCGCAGCGTGCCGGGGTCGTCGTAGTCGCCGTGGCGGACGTCGACGCCGAGGGTGGTGAGGTCGGCGCAGCGGGTGGGGTCGCGGACCGCGGCGGCGAGGGGCAGGTGCGGGTGGTGGGTGCGTAGGTGGTCGATGACGAGCCGGCCGAGCGCGCCGTTCGCGGCGCCGATGATGATCACGTGGCCAGGCAACACCGGCGCGCGCCCCCGGCGCCAGCGAATTTCCGGGCCCGGGGTGCCCCGGCGGCTCCCACCGCACGCCGGGGCACGTCTGGGCCGAGGTGCGGTCAGTACGTCGGTGCGGTGGCCGGCCAGATGACGGCGGTGGTCGGGATGGTGGACGTGAGCTTCTGCCAGGCGCCGGCGCCGGGGAGGCCCTGGTTGTCGAGGGCGGTGGCGACGAGCCGGGCGACCTCGATCGCGCCGCGGGCCTGGAAGTGGGTGTTGTCCTCGATGCCGTTCGGGTAGTTGGGGTACTGGCCGGCGGGCAGGGTCATGAAGGATTGTCTGGTGCCGTCGACGCCCTGTTGGTTCCACAGCGCGAGGCTGGCGGCGGTGAGGTCGACCAGGGGCACGTTCTTGGCCGCGGCGAGTTCTCGCATCGCCTGCGGGTAGGCGCCGTGCGAGGGCTGGGCCGCGCCGGCGGCGTTGAACCGGCGCCGTTCGACGGGGGTGACGAGGACGGGTCTGGCGCCCTTGGCGCGGGACTTGTCGATGTATTGCGTGAGGTACGACTTGAACGTGGTCTGCGGGTCGGTGCCGCGGGCCGGGTCGTCGGTCTTCTCGTCGTTGTGGCCGAACGAGATGATCAGGTGGTCGCCGGGCTGGATGCGGGCGAGGATCCAGGTGAGCCGGCCGCCGTCGATGAAGCTCTTGGAGCTGGCGCCGGACCAGGCGGCGTCGACGATGGTGGTGTTCGGGCCGGCGAACGCGGGGAGGGCCTGGCCCCAGCCGGCGCGGGGCGCTTCCTTGGTGGTGTAGATGGAGGCGGTGGAGTCGCCGGCGACGTAGACGTGCGCGGCGGCGCCGGCCTTGGTGAACGTCCACAGCCGGTTGGCGTCGCCGGTGCAGGCGTCCAGGGCGGCTGGGCTCGCGGCTCGGGCGCACCAGCCGGACTTGCCGTTCTTGAGCTGGTACGCGCCGGACTTGGCGACGAACGACCACTGCTGGTCGGGTGCGGACGCGCTGCAGGTGACGGCGGTGAGTGCGGTGGTGATGCCGCCGGTTCCGGCGAGGCACCGGCCGGTGGCGGTGTCGACGAGGCCGAAGCGGGTGCCGCGGGCCTCGACGCGCCACTGCTGGCCCGTGCACGAGGCGCCGGTGGTCAGGCACTGGTTGGCCGCGATGGTGTAGGTGCCGCCGGCGGCGGGGGTGTCGGCGGCCTGGGCCTGCGGCGTGGACGTGACGACGCCGGCGGCCGTCGCCAGCGCGGCCCCGCAGAGAGCTGCCCTGCGGCGGAGGGATCTGAAGGTAGCCACGCCTGGTAGATGCCATCGAGGTCGCTCGAATAACACGTTCTTGGCGGCGGAAGTTTCACGGTCGTGAATGTTGGCGCTCACCAATCCGTCATGAGCAGCTCAAGGTGCGGAGATCGATGTGCTTGACATCGTCTATGTGAGCGATAACATCGCATCCGCCAACCGTCCGCCGCGCGTTGGCGACCACTGACGGAAGGGGTCATGATGACTCAACGACCGACCCGGCGGCGCCTGCGCCGCGCCGCCCTCGCCGGAGCGTTCGCCGGGGCGCTGCTCACCGGCGTCCTCGTCGCCGGCGCCGGCACGTCGCAGGCGGCGACCAGCCAGCCGTGCGACATCTACGCCGCCGGCGGCACCCCGTGCGTCGCGGCGCACAGCACCACCCGCGCGCTCTACGGCACGTACAGCGGCCCGCTCTACCAGGTCCGCCGCGCCTCCGACAACACCACCAGGGACATCGCGCCGGTCAGCGCCGGCAGCTACGCCGACGCCGCCACGCAGGACAGCTTCTGCGCCGGCACGTCGTGCCTGATCACGATCATCTACGACCAGACGGGCCGCAACAATCGGCTCACGCAGGCGCCGCCCGGCGGCTTCAACGGCCCGGCCGCGGGTGGTTACGACAACCTCGCCAACGCCACGGCCGCGCCGGTCACGGTCGGCGGGCACAAGGTGTACGGCGTGTTCGTGGCGCCCGGCACCGGGTACCGCAACAACGCCACCAACGGCATCGCCCGCGGCGACCAGCCGGAGGGCATGTACGCGATCTTCGACGGCACCCACTACAACGGCGGCTGCTGCTTCGACTACGGCAACGCCGAGACCAACAGCCGGGACAACGGCAACGGCACCATGGAGGCCATCTACTTCGGCAGCAACAAGGTCTGGGGCTACGGCGCCGGCAACGGCCCGTGGATCATGGCCGACCTGGAGAACGGCCTGTTCTCCGGCGTGAACCAGCGCTACAACGCCGGCGACCCGAGCATCAGCCACCGGTTCCTCACCGCGATCGTCAAGGGCGAGCCGAACCACTGGGCGATCCGCGGCGGCAACGCCCAGTCCGGCGCCCTCGGCACGTTCTACGACGGGGCCCGGCCGAACGTCGCCGGCTACAACCCGATGAAGAAGGAGGGCGCCATCATCCTCGGCATCGGCGGCGACAACAGCGTCGGCGCCGCCGGCACCTTCTACGAGGGCGTGATGACGTCGGGCTACCCGTCGGACGCGACGGAGAACGCGGTGCAGGCCAACATCGTTGCCGCCGGCTACGGCACGTCCGGCTCGACGGGCGGCCCCGCGGTCGGCTCGAACGTGTCGCTGCGCGCCACCACCGCGTGCTGCACCACCCGGTACATCAGCCACTCCGGCGCGACCGTCTCCACCCAGGTGGTCAGCGCGTCCAGCTCCGCCACCGACAAGAGCAACGCGTCGTTCACGGTCCGCGCCGGCCTGGCCAACAGCGCCTGCGTCTCGTTCGAGGCGCGCAACGCCGCCGGCAGCTACCTGCGGCACCAGAACTACCAGCTGTTCCTGCACGCCAACGACGGCTCGGCGCTGTTCGCCTCCGACGCGACCTTCTGCCCGCAGACGGGCCGCAACGGGCAGGGCAACTCGTTCGCGTCGGCGAACTTCCCGGACCGGTTCATCCGGCACTACAACAACAACGTGTACATCGCCAGCAACGGCGGCTCGAACGCCTGGGACGCGACCGGGCTGTGGGCCGACGACGTGAGCTGGGTCCCCGCGCCGGCGTGGGCGTGATGGGGAAGCGACTGGTCACGCTCGCGGCGGCCGTGTCGCTGCTGGGGGTGGTGTACGCGCTGCCACCGGCGTCGGCCGCGACGGGCGGGTCCGTCCTGGGTGCCGCGGCGGCCTCGTATCCGATGCCGGCGCGGGTCACCGGTGACACCGGCGTGCACGACCCGGCCGTGGTCAAGCGACCCGACGGCACGTACCTGGTCGCGCACACCGGCACCAACATCGCGCTGAAGACGTCCACGGACCGGGTCGCCTTCCGCAACGCCGGGTCCGTCTTCCCCGGCGGGGCGTCGTGGACCACCCCGTACACGGGCGGCTCCCGGAACCTGTGGGCGCCGGACCTCTCGTTCCGCAACGGCCGCTACTACCTGTACTACTCGGCGTCGACGTTCGGCTCCAACCGCTCGGCGATCTTCCTGGCGACCAGCACCACCGGCGCGTCCGGCAGCTGGACCAACCAGGGGCTCGTCGTCGAGTCGCGGACGTCGGACAACTTCAACGCCATCGACCCGAACCTGCTCGTCGACGACCAGGGCCGGTGGTGGCTGTCGTTCGGGTCGTTCTGGACCGGCATCAAGCTGGTCCCGCTCGACCCGGCCACCGGCAAGCGGTCCGGCACGACGATGCACGGTCTCGCGAGCTACGGCCCGGGCATCGAGGCGCCGTTCATCGTCAAGCGCGGCGCCTGGTACTACCTGTACGTGTCGTTCGACCGCTGCTGCCAGGGTGCGAGCAGCACGTACCGGGTGATGGTGGGGCGGTCGGCGAGCCCCACCGGCCCGTACGTCGACAGGGCCGGTCTCGCGATGACGTCCGGCGGCGGTACGCAGGTGCTGGCGTCGCACGGCAGCGTCCACGGCCCGGGCCACGAGGCGGTCCTCGCCGACAGCGACGGAGACCAGCTCGTGTACCACTACTACGCCGACAACGGCGCGTCGCTGCTGGGCATCAACCGGCTCGGCTACGACGCGGCGGGCTGGCCGTACGTGTACTGAACGGTCACATGATCCAGGTGCCGGCCGTCTGCTTGGCGTAGTCGGCGAAGTCCCGGGGCTCCCGGCCGAGGATGAGCCGCACGTCGTCGGTCAGGTGGGCGTTGCGGCCGTCGAGGACGGTCGTGAACAGGTACATCAGCAGGTCGGCGAGCTCCGGCGGCAACTGCGCCGCGTAGTCGGCGGCCGGCACCTGGACGAACGCGATGTCGCGGCCGGTCGCGGCGGCGATCTCGGCGACGGCGTCGGCGAAGGTGAGCAGGCGCGGTCCGGTCAGCTCGTACACCTGGCCGTCGTGGCCCTCCTCGGTGAGCGCCGCGACGGCGACGTCGGCGATGTCGTCGGCGTCGACGAACGGCTCCGGGACGTCGCCGACGGGCAGCGCGACCTCGCCGGCGAGGACCGGCTCCAGGAGGTAGTCCTCGCTGAAGTTCTGGTTGAACCAGCTGCAGCGCAGGACGGTCGACTCGACGCCGGCGGAGCGCACGATCTCCTCGCACGCGGCCGCCTCGTCCTCGCCGCGGCCGGACAGCAGCACGAGCCGGGTGGCGCCGGCGGCGACGGCGAGGTCGGTGAACGCCTGGATGGTCTGCGGCGCGCCGGGCACTGCGAGGTCCGGCTGATACGACACGTACACGCTGCGGACGCCGGACAGGACCGGCTGCCACGTCGCCGGGTCGGTCCAGTCGAAGGGCTGCGGGGCGGTGCGGGAGCCGATACGGACCGGGACGCCGGCGTCGCGCAGGCGTTGCGCGACGCGGCGTCCCGTCTTGCCGGTGCCGCCGAGGACAAGTGTTGTCATGCATCCATCTCAGCGCGCGGACCGGCGGCCTTCCATGGCTGGGACTCGCGGATGCATGTCCAGGCGTCTTACGGGAAGTTGAGCAGGTACACGTTGTTGGTCGTGGAGTTCGCGGCCGCGCCGGTGTTGTTGATGACGTGCGAGATGGTGCCGACGCCGCCGAGGGACACGATCGCCATGTTGTGGAACTTGACGCCGGCCACGGCCGGGACCTCGAAGGCGCGGGCGGAGGCGACGCTGTTGTTGACGTTGAAGAAGCAGTAGCTGCCGAGGCCCCATGCCTCGAACGTGGTGACCGCGGCGCCGACCTTGATCGCCGGGTAGCCCTGGGTGGAGCCGTTCATCCACGCGGCCTGGTTCGGCGGGTCGTACGGCATCTCGTTCTGGAAGAACACGACCCTGCCGCCGGCGCCGTTCCAGACGACCTCGTTCTTCTGGTAGTGCTCGACGAACAGGCCGGTCGCCAGGACGTTGTCGCCGTTGACGGTGAGGCCGTTGTCGGCGGTGTTGACGGTCCAGCCGACGCCGCTGCCGTGGTCGGCGCGCCACGCCCAGATGTGGTCGATGATCGTGTTGTTGGTGTTGACGACCAGGCTGTTGGTGGCCTTGCCGGCGACCATGCCGCCGATGCGGAAGAACACGTCCTGGATCGTGGTCGGGTTCGCGGCGTGCGACACCCCGGTCTTGGCCAGGCCGACCTTCAGCAGCGTGTCGCTGTTGGTGGTGCCGGCGTCGAAGAGCAGGCCCTTGAGCCGCACCCCGTCGACGTCGGCGACGTCCATCGCGTTGACGCCGTTGTCGGGGATGATGGTGGCGTACCCGAGGCCGAGCACGACCGTGTTGGCCTTCGTCACGTGCAGCGTCTGGTTGACGTGGTACACGCCGGGGGTGAAGAGGACGTTGCAGCCGTTGGCGAACGCCGTGTTGATGGTCGCGGCGGAGTCGCTGGGCTTGGCGACGTAGAAGGTGCTCATCGGCAGCGACGAGCCGGGCGTCGAGCCGCCGGCCCAGCTGGGCCCGGACGCGTTGGTGCGCAGCGACGGCAGGAACACCCGGTACTTGCCGGCGCCGTCGATGTACAGGTACGGCACGTCCCGCGAGACGGGTGTGGTGCCGAGGGTGGTGTACCGCGGGCCGGCGGCCGGGTTGGTGTTGAAGTTCGTCGCCGGCGCGCCGGGCGTGCCGGAGAAGACCATGTTCCAGTTCGAGCCGCTCCAGCTGCCGAGCGTGCTGTCCTTGGTGTACCACTGCTGCTGCGACGCGGACTCGGTGTTGCCGTCGATCTTCGAGTCGGAGATGTAGCCGCCGCTGGCCCAGCCGTAGCTGGCGGGGAACAGGTTGAGCCCGCCGATGATGTGCATCCGCCGGAACGGTGCCGCCTGCGCGACGGCCCACCGGTTCGTGCCGCCGAGCGTGTTCACCGACAGGTTCTCCGTCGAGCGCCAGAAGTTCTGGGTCGCGTTGCCGGCGTCGCTGGCGTTGAAGGCGTCGACGGTGACCGCGCCGTTGATCCTGGTGTCGTCGGGGTTGAGGCCGAGACCGGCGATCGAGGTGTTGAACCCGATGTTGGCGCCCACGGTGTACGGGGTGGCGCTGGGCTTGAACAGCAGCGCGTCGCGCCTGGTCGCGAACTGCGCGGTCTGGGTGCTCTTCTGCGCCTCGAAGACGCTGTTGAGCGAGGACTGGATCGCGGCGTCGCTCATCCCGTGGTCGTACACGTGGACGTTGGGGCCGAGGTCCGGGGTGTCGGAGTAGGTCGGGCAGGTGCCGCTCGGCGGCGGTGTGGTGGTGATGGCGAACTTCTGGGCGCCGGTGCCGTTGCAGTCCCAGATCTGCAGCCGGGTGCCGTTGGCGGTGGCGCCGCTGGGGGAGTCCATGCACCGTCCGGACTGCGGGTTGCGCAGCGACCCGTCGGCCTGCGCGACCCACTGCTGCGCGCCGGTGCCGTTGCAGTCCCACAGTTGCAGCTTGGTGCCGTTGGCGGTGCCGCCGCTGGTGATGTCGAGGCACCGGCCGATCGCGGTCAGGGCGCTGCCGCTCCACGTGTAGTGCTGGTCGGCGGCGCCGCTCTGGCAGTCCCAGAGCTGGACGGCGGTGCCGTTGACGCCGGTGTCGTCGCCGGACACGTCGACGCACTTGCCTGCGGGCCCGATGATCGGGTTGCCCACGACGGCCGCGTCGGCGCTGGCCATGGCGAGGCCGACCGCCGTCACTCCTGTCAACGTTGTCACAATTGCCGCGTAGTACAGCGATCTCGGTATGGCACGCATGCCTACCAGCTCCCTCTGCTCATCTGCCGGGCGCCCGTCATGGCGGTGAGAGCGCTCTCAGCACTGCCCGAAGTGTCAGGTCGGCGTCTCCGGCATGTCAAGTGCTTCGAACTGCCGTCGATGGTTCCGGGGGCTGCGTGCGGCGGGTCAGGACGCGCCGGCGGCGCAGCCGGTGTTGCTCCAGTACGCCTCGTCGTCGATGAGCGCCGCGGGCACCCCGTCGAGCTCGAAGGCGTGGCCGGTGCCGGCGAGGGCGGTGTTCCTGACCTGGTAGCCCAGCACGCTCAGCCGGTGGGCGAGGTCGGCGCCGGCGACGGCGTCGCACTCGCGCTGGAGGTCCTCGCCGGCGAGGGTCGGCTCGTGCGGCGCGGTCAGCGACCCGTCGCCGTCCTGCACCGCGAACAGGCAGCCGTGCACGTGCAGGACCGGCGGGACCGCGCCGGGGCCGGCACCAGTGCCAGCCCCGGGGCTGGCACCGGGGACGGACGACCGGGTGCCGACCGCGTGCAGCACCAGCGCGGCGACGAACGACCGGGGCACCCGTGCGCCGCCGGCCAGCGGCGCGGTCCGCGTCAGGTGCGTCAGCAGGGTGTGGCCGCTGGCCCGCACGGCCTGCTCGATGCCGGCCCGGCCGTCGGCGCCGAGCAGCGACCAGGCGACCGACACCGAACGCGGCGCCATGAACACCAGGTCGTAGAAGACCGGCTCGCGCAGCACCCGCGCCGACGTCCGGGCGTGCCGCCCCTCGAGGACCGCGACCAGGTCCCGCACGCGGACCTCGGCGCCGGGACCGAGCCCCAGCTGCCGCAGCGCGTCGCCCGCCCCGGCCCACGCGCTCGCCGGCGGGCCTTCGCCGAACGCCCGGGGCGACAGGTCGTCGTCCAGGAGCCGCCCGGCGAAGGCGCCGGCGGTGACCTGATCTTCGATCAAGGGGTGCCCCTTCCGTCGATGCGACCATCGACAGGAGTACCACATGTTGGCCGGTGCCGCCGCCTCAGCCGGTCATCCACTGCCGGAGCTTCTCCGGGTTGCGGACCACCCAGATGCGCGTGATCCGGTCGCCGGTGACGGTGAACGCGAACACCGTCAGGGTCCGGCCGGCGTGCCGGGCGACCAGGCCGGGCCGCCCGTTGACGGTGCGCTCCAGGAACGTCGTGTCCCGCGGGGCCCGCTCGGCGATCTCGATCCAGGCGCGGGCGATCCGCGCGCCGCCCTCGATCGGCTGGAGGAAGGTGGTGGCCAGGCCGCCGCCGTCGGCGACCGCCGTGGCGCCGGGGTCGAGCAGGCCGATGAGCGCGTCGACGTCCTTGGCCTCCCAGGCCGTCTTGAAGGCCCGGACGACGGCGGCCTGCCGGGCCGGCGGGGTCGCGGGAGGCTGCGCGGCGCGGATGCGGCGGCGGGCCGAGGACGCCAGCTGGCGGCACGCCGCCGGGGTGCGGCCGACGATCTCGGCGATCTCGGCGAACGGGTAGCGGAAGACGTCGTGGAGGATGAACGCGACCCGTTCGGCCGGCGTCATCGACTCGAGCATCACGAGGAACGCCATGTTGACGGACTCGTCGAGGGTGACCCGGTCGGCGGGGTCGGCCGGGGCGCCGCCGGTCCACTCCGTGCGGTCGGGCAGCGGCTCCGGGAGCCACTCGCCGACGTAGCGCTCCCGCCGGGCCCGGGCCGAGCCGAGCAGGTTGAGGCAGATCCGGCTGGCGACCGTCGTCAGCCAGGCGCCGGGCGACTCGATGGCCTGCCGCTGCTCGTGGGGCATGGCGTACCAGCGGGCATACGTCTCCTGCACGGCGTCCTCGGCCTCCGCGAGGGAGCCCAGCAGCCGGTAGGCCAGATTGATCAGCTGACGGCGCTCGCTGATGATCGCTGGGGTGGTCATGGCGCAACGGCTCCCTCGGTGGCAGGTGCTTTACCGGTACGACACGGCAGCCGCCCGGATTGTGAGGTCGGCCGGGTCGCCTCACACTCCGGTGGGCTGCGCTGTCGAACCCGGTGAGACGAACCCATCATCCAACGGGCAGGGGACACCGATGACCGACTTCCAGGCGATCGCGGACCGCGTCGAGATCGAGGCGCTGCGCGGCGAGTTCACCGACGCGGCGATGATGCGCGACCGCGCCCGCCTCGCCGCGCTGTTCACCGACGACGGCGTGCTGCGGATGCCGAACATCCCCGTCGAGCTGGTCGGGCCGGCGCAGATCCAGGCCGGGGGTGAGCGGCTGCAGGCCCAGTGGGAGTTCTTCGTGCAGAACACCCACCCCGGCACGGTCCAGCTCGACGGCGACACCGCGACCGGCCGCACCTACATCCAGGAGATCGCGCGCACCCGCGACGGCCGCCAAGGGCAGAACTTCGCCATCTACCACGACCGCTACCGGCGCACCGGCGACGGCTGGAAGTTCGCGGAGCGGGTCTACGAGGTCAGGTACCTGGACACCAGCCCGCTGGCCGGCTCGGCGCCCACCGCCACGGACGCGGACACCGCCGCCTCCACCTTCACCGGTGCGGCGTCCGAGGCGCGGCTGCAGCGGACCGCGGCGGCGCTGCGGGCGAACAACTTCGCCGTCGAGGTCCTCGATGACGCCGCCGCCGCCCGGGCCCGCGTCGAGGGGCTGATCCCCGAAGGCGCCAGCGTGTTCACCGGCGCCAGCGAGACGCTGCGGCTGTCCGGCATCGACGCCGACATCAACGGCGGCGGCCGCTACGACGCGGTCAAGTCACGGACCCTGACGATGGACCGGGCCACCAGCACCCGCGACATCTGGCGGCTGATCGCCAGCCCCGACGTCATCGTGGGCAGCGTCGCCGCGGTCACCGAGACCGGCTCCCTCGTCGTAGCCTCGGCCAGCGGCTCCCAGCTGCCCGGCTACGCCGGCGCCGCCGGCCACGCCATCTGGATCGTCGGCGCGCAGAAGGTCGTGCCCGACCTGAGCGCCGCCCTGCACCGCGTCGAGGCGCACTGCCTGCCGCTGGAGAGCGCTCGCGCCCAGGCGGCCTACGGCCGGCCCAGCGCCGCCAACCGCGTGCTCATCCTCAACGCGGAGCTCGAACCCGGCCGCGGCACCGTCCTGCTGCTGCGCGAACCCATCGGATTCTGAAGCGCCCGGTCAGACCCGCGGCGAGACGGGGCGCTCGAAGAAGGTCTCCAGCACCACGGTGGCCTGCGTGCCGCTGACCCCGTCGATCGCGTAGATCCGGCGGAGCACGTCCTGCAGGTGCGCGGTGGTTGTCGTCCTGACCTTCACCATGACCGACGCGCTGCCGGCGATGACGTGCGCCTCCAGGATCTCCGGCAGCGCCGCGAACGCTTCCGCCGAGTCGCCCATCCAGGAGTCCGAGTCGACCATCACGAAGGCCAGGACGCCGCCGCCAACGGCGGCCGGGTCGACCTCGACCGTGGTGCGCCGGATGACGCCGCGCTCGCGCAGCTTCCGCACGCGTTCATGGGCCGCGCCGGCGGACAGCCCGACGGCCCGGCCCAGCTCCGCGTAGGGCTGGCCGGCGTCCTCCTGCAGCTTCGCCAGCAGCGTCCTGTCAACCTGGTCCACGGTCCTCCGTTCGGCATTGCCTTGCGTTCACCGTACAGGATCCTGCACGCTGAACTAACTGCAAGATTTGGTTCGGTGCCTTGACGGTCTTGGGAGGAAGTTCCATGAGCGGCGATTCCCCCGCGCTGTACGAGATGTTCGACGACCGGTTCCGTGCGGGGCGGTGCATGAACGGTGACGAACGGCTGGAGGTCCTGCACACGGGCTGCCGGTGGGTGGAAGGGCCGATCTACCTTCCCGCCTGGCGGCAGGTGATCTGGAGCGACATCCCCAACGACCGGATGCTGCGCTGGGACGAGGAGACCGGCACGGTCAGCGTCTTCCGGCGCGCCGCCGGGCACCCCAACGGCAACACCCTCGACCGTCAGGGCCGGCTGGTCACCTGCGAACAGGGCAACCGCCGGGTGACCCGGACCGAACCCGACGGCACCGTCACCGTGCTGGCGGACCGGTGGCAGGGCAAGCGCCTGAACAGCCCGAACGACGCCGCGGTGAAGTCCGACGGGTCGATCTGGTTCTCCGATCCGGACTTCGGCATCACCAGCGACTACGAGGGCTACCGGGCAGACAGCGAGATCGGGGCCAACAACGTCTACCGCATCGACCCTGCCACCGGCGAGGTGCGGCTGGTCGCCGACTGCTTCGGCGCGCCGAACGGCCTGGTCTTCTCCGCCGACGAGCGGCAACTGTTCGTCTCCGACACCCGGGCGGGCGTCATCCGGGTCTTCGACGTCCGCGACGACGGCACCCTGTCCAAGGACCGCGTCTTCGCCGAGGCGGCAGCCCGCGACCGGGCCCGCTTCGACAACCTCCGCTTCGACGACGCCGGCCGGCTCTGGGCCGCCGCGATGAACGACGGCGTGCACTGCTACGACCCCGACGGCACGCTGCTCGGACGGCTGCGGGTCCCCGAATCCGTCGCCAACATCTCCTGGGGCGGCGCCAAACGCAACCGCCTCTTCATCGCCGCCGAAACGAGCCTCTACTCCGTCGTCATGGGCGTCACCGGAACCCACCCGACCGGACCGGGACGCCGGCCCTGGCTGGACGGTGGGCGGTAGCGAGCCGCGCTTCGAAGCGCGGTGGGCGCCAGCGACATGTCCGAATTGACGTGATCACCCTTGGTGAATATTTTCGGCGGTCTGTCCCGCCGCGGCCGCTGCGGTACGTGATCATGCATGGTCAATGGGCGCGGCGCCGGAACCGGCTGGTTGACGGTCCGTGTTCCCTGCCGTGCAGTGTGTTCGCGGTCCATTGCGCCGGCATGGGCGCTGCCGTAGCTTGCTGTCGACATTCAGCGATGGCGGGGGATCGATGGTATCCAGTAGGTCGTCTTTTGGTGTGCGCAGATTCGTTTCCGGGGCGGCCGCGGCCGGTCTGCTAGCCACGGTGCTGCAGTTCGTCGGCGTCGATGCCGCGAGCGCGCAGGTGGCGTGTGCGGCATCCGGCGCGGACGTCTCGACCGCGCTGCGGTCGGCGAAGGCGTGTGGCGGTCCGGTCGAGGCGTTGGACCGGCGTACGCCGTCGTCACGGACCCTCGTCGGCCCGGACGGCACGGCCACCGTCGAGCATCACGTCAGCCCGCGCTGGGTGCGCAGGGCCAACGGTTCGTGGACCGACCTGGACACGACGCTGCGGCTGGAGGGCGACACCTTGACGGCGGCGGCGACGCTGCTGCCGGTGACGTTCTCGCCCGGCGGGACGGGCCCACTCGCGACGCTGACCGACGGCACCCGGAAGCTGTCGATGACGTGGTCGGGCAAGCGGCTGCCGGCACCGGTGCTGTCCGGTGCGACGGCGACGTACGCCGAGGTGCTGCCCGACGTCGACCTGCGGGTGACGGCGCTGCCGCAGGGCTTCTCCGAGGTCCTCGTGGTCAAGACGGCGCAGGCGGCGAAGAACCCGGCGCTGGCGCGGCTGGCGTTCGACCTGGACGTCGCCGGTGCGACGCTCGGCACCGCCGAGGACGGCGGGGTACGGGCGGTCGACGCGAAAGGCGCGGCGGTGTTCACCTCACCGCGGGCCGTGATGTGGGACACCGCCGACGCGCCGGTCAGTGAGCAGGCCGCGGCCCGGTCCGCGACCGTGCCGACGGCCGGCCGCGCGGCGCCGCGGTTCAAGGCGATGGGGGAGTCGCTGACCGGCAGCAGGCTCACCGTCGTGCCGGACGCCGGATTCCTGACCGACCCCGCGACGCGGTACCCCGTCTACATCGACCCGACGTTCACCGGCGGCAAGGCGAGCAACGCGTGGGCGGTCGTGGCGTCCCGGTCCGACCTGGCGAACTCGAAGTTCTGGCAGACGACGTTCATGAACAACAGCGGCACGTACGGTGACGCCGGGGCGGGCCTGACCTGCGACAGCTTCAGCGGCAACACGTGCACCAGCACCACGTACAAGGTGCGGTCGCTGTTCCGGATGGAGACCTACGGCGCCGCGGGCGCGACGGTGATCAGCTCCAACTTCGAGATCACCCAGAAGTGGTCGTGGACCTGCAACACCGCCTCCGATGCGAAGCTGTGGGTGATCGGCGGGTTCAACAACAACACGACGTGGAACAACCAGCCGGCGTGGGACGGCGCGCACACCGCGACCGCCCCGGGCAACCACGCGGTCGGTTCGGCGAACGGCTGCATCGGCGCGGGCACGGTCAGCTTCGACACCACCGGGATGGTGCAGTACGCGTTCAGCCAGGGCTGGGGCGACATCAGCGTGGGCCTGCAGGCGGTGAACGAGGGCTCGAACCTGCAGTGGAAACGGTTCGACTCGACCACCGCGGTCCTGCACATCCGCTACGACCACGCGCCGAACGCGCCCACCCTGTCGGACCTCAAGGTCGGCCCGACCGGGCTGACCAGCTGCGGGCTGACGGCCGGCGCCCCGACCCGGGTGAACACCACCAACGGCCTGACGCTCAACGCGGTGCTGACCGACGCGGACGCCGCCGCCGGCGACCTCGTGAAGGCCGAGTGGGCGGTCACCGGCGTGGCGGCACAGTACGTGCCGGCCGCGGAGACGGCGGGCCTGACGTCAGGGTCGAACCATCAGGCGACGATCCCGGCGGCGGCGTTCACCAACGGCGCGGCGATCTCCTGGCAGGTGCGGGGCATCGACACCGACAACGCCATGGCCGGCGGGTGGAGCCCGGCGTGCTATCTGCTGGTGGACAACACCGCGCCCAGCCCGCCGGGGGTCGCCAGCACCGACCTCGCGTTGCGGGTCGGGCTCGGGATCCCGCCGGCGGCGGCACCCACGGCGGTGGTGCGGCGCACCGCGGCGGTGACGTTCACCCCCGCCGCGGCCGACGCGGGCGCGATCGTCGGCTACCGCTACGGGGTGGCCGCCGACGCCGACGCGGTCCCGACGATCTGGGTGCCCGCGAACGGCAGCAGCACCTCGACGACGGCGGCGGTCGTGCCGCTCGCCGCCGTGTCGTACAACAGCGTCGTCGTCACCGCGGTCAAGGCCGACGGCACCGCCGGCGCCACGACCTCGGCGCGGTTCAGGGTGAACCCGGCCATCGCCACGCCCCCGGCGCGCGGCGACGCCACCGGCGACGGGCGCGCGGATCTCACCGCGCTGTCGGACGTGGGCGGCGGCAAGAGCGTGCTGTGGCGGTGGGACTCCAACCCCACCGGTGCCGGGCTGAAGCCGCCGGTGGCGCCGCAGGGCAACGCCGGGATCTTCACCAACGGCAGCACCCTGGCCGTCCCGGGCGACTTCGACAACGACGGCCTGGCCGACCAGGCGGTGTTCGCGCAGTCCGGGACCAACGTGACGCTCTCCGTGCAGCGCTCCGACGGCAACCAGCTGCTGAGCTCGCCGCCGCTGCAGACCCTGACCGGCTGGTCGATCTCGAAGATGAAGGTCGTCGTCGGCGACTTCGACGGCTACGGCGGCAAGGACGACCTTGCGGTGCTGTACGACCTCGGCGCCGTGAACTGGGAGTACCGGATCCTCCAGAACGGCTCGACCGGGCCCGGCAACCTGAGCTTCGGCGCGCCCGTCGTCTGGAACGCGGCGCCGGCCGGCAGTTCCGACTGGAGCCGGATCAAGATCGTCGCCGGCGACTTCAACGGCGACGGCCTCGCCGACGTGGCCGAGTTCTACGACTACGGCAGCGCGCAGACCAAGCTGTGGATGCACTACTCGACCGGTTTCGTCCTGAGCGGCGGCCAGCTGGAGTGGGACTCCGGCGTCGGCAACTTCGCGTGGCCCAACGCGACGTTCGTGTCCGGCGACTTCGTCGGCGACGGCAGGACCGACATCGCCACGGTCTACGACTACGGCAACTCCACCGTGGGTCTGATCCTGGCCACCCAGGCGGCCAACTCGACCATGAGCAGCTGGAGCTTCGGGTGGAACAGCGGCACCTGGGCCTGGAACGCGTCGGCGATCCAGCCGGTGGCGGGCGACTACACCGGTGACGGCAAGGCCGACCTGGGCCTGGTCTACCGGTGCTGCGGCCCGTACCAGTCCCAGGTGTGGATCTCCGCCTCCACCGGCACGACCCTGCCGGCGCCCGTCGAGGCGGTCAACGGCGGGATCGGTCCGGTCGGCGCGGGGTCGCTCACGCTCGACACCACGGTGGGCCCGAACCAGGGCAAGTTCCAGCTGATGAACGTGGCCGGCCAGACGTGCGCCCAGGTCGACGCGGACGGCAAGCTGCGCGGCCAGCCGTGCGCGGCGGTCAACAACCAGTACTTCACGGTGGAGCGGCGCGGCGCCCAGTACCTGTCGATCCACCCCGTGTCCTCGCCCACGAAGTGCATCGACGTGCTCAACGCGGCACAGGCCGACGGCACCCTGATCCAGGAGAACGCCTGCCACGGTGTCGCCACGCAGCCGTACATGCTCGCCGAGTACTGGACGATCGAGTACCTGTCCGGCGCGCCGGGGACGTCGGTGGTCAGGCTGACCACGCCGCTGTCCGGCAAGTGCCTCGACGTCGCCAACGGGTCGTCGGCGCCGAACACCACCATCTGGGAGTACACCTGCAACGGCGGCGGGGCGCAGCAGTGGCTGCTCCGGCCCGTCGCCTGAGCCGTACGACCGCCGGGGCGTGGCGTGTGCCGTGCGCCACGCCCCGCCCCGCCGCCGGACGTGCTCGAGCTCCTCGCAGCTCGAGCACCCGGCACCCCGAACCGTCGGCAGAACCGAAGATCCACTGGACGAATGTGTCATGCGGCGCCGAAGCTGGACCGGTGGAGTTCAACGCGCAACTGCGGCAGTGGCGGCACGACCTGCACCGCATCCCGGAGCTCGGCTTCCGGGAGCACCGCACCAGTGACTACCTGGCCGCGGCGCTGGACGGGATGGGCCTGGAGGTCACCCGCGGCGTCGGCGGCACCGGCCTGGTCGCCACGCTGCGGTCCGGCACGGGCGACGGCGCGATCGCGCTGCGGGCCGACATGGACGGCATCCCGCTGACGGAGCGCGGCGAGCGCGCGTACCGGTCCGAGCACGACGGCGTCATGCACGCCTGCGGGCACGACGGCCACATGGCGATGCTGCTCGGCGCGGCCCGGTCGCTGGCCGGGGCCGGGGCCGGGATCGACGGGACCGTGCACTTCGTGTTCCAGCCCGACGAGGAGCACGGCCGCGGCGCGAAGGCGATGATCGCCGACGGGCTGTTCGAGCGGTTCCCCGTCGACGCGATCTTCGGGCTGCACAACATGCCGGGGCACCCCGCCGGCGGCCTCGCCACCCGGGCCGGCGGGCTGATGGCCAGCGAGGACAACTTCGAGATCCGCATCGCCGGGCGGGGCGGGCACGCGGCCCGGCCGCAGATGGTCGTCGACCCGATCGTGGTCGCCGCGCAGCTCGTCCTGGCGCTGCAGACGATCGTGGCGCGCAACCTCGACCCGACCGACCCGGCCGTCGTGTCGTGCACGGAGATCACCACCGACGGGGCCCGCAACGCGATCCCCTCCCGGGCCGTGATCCGGGGCGACACGCGCAGCTTCACGCCGGACGTACAGGCGATGCTGGAGCAGCGCATCCGGCAGCTCGCCGACGGGATCTGCGCCGCGCACGGCGCGACGGCCGAGGTCACGTACACGCACGAGTTCGAGCCGACCGTCAACGACCCCGCCGCCGTGGCGACCGCGCTGACCGCGGCCCGGCTCACCGTCGGCGCGGACCGCGTGGACGGCGACACCCCGCCGTGGACCGCCAGCGAGGACTTCGGCGCGTTCAGCAACCAGGTGCCCGGCTGCTTCGCACTGCTCGGCAACGGCGCCGACGGCCCGTCGCTGCACAGCGCCGACTACGACTTCAACGACGATGTCCTGAGCACCGGCGTCGCGTACTACGTCAACCTGGTCCGCACCGCGCTGCCCACCGCCGCATGACGGCCGCGAACCCGCTCCGCGACCCGGCCTGGCGCTGCGAGCCCGCACCCGCCGAGGTGCTGGACTTCCACCGACGGCTTCCCGGGTACGCCCCGACCCCGCTCACCGAGCTGCCCGAGCTGGCCGCCGCGGCCGGTGTCGCCCGGGTCTACGCCAAGGACGAGTCGACGCGGTTGGGGCTGCCGGCGTTCAAGGCGCTCGGCGCGTCCTGGGCGATCCACCGGGCGCTGCGCGCACGGCGCGGTGCGGGGCAGGCGACGATCGTCACCGCGACGGACGGCAACCACGGCCGCGCCGTCGCCCGCTTCGCCCGGCAGTTCGGCCACCGCGCCGCCGTCTACGTGCCCGATGGCGTGCACCCGGCGGCGGTGCGGGCGATCCGCGACGAGGGCGCCGACGTCACCCACGTCCCCGGCGACTACGACACGGCCGTCGCCGCCGCCTCCGCCGCCACGGCCGGCAGGGACGGCGGGGATCGGCTGCTCGTGCAGGACATGGCGTGGGACGGCTACGAGGACGTGCCGGGGTGGATCGTCGACGGGTACTCCACCCTGTTCGCGGAGCTGCCCGTCCGGCCCGACCTGGTCGTCGTCCCCGCCGGCGTCGGCTCGCTGCTGCAGGCCGCGCTCACCCACTACCGCAGCCGCACCGCCGAGCCCGGCACGGCGGTGGTGAGCGTCGAGCCGGACTCCGCCGCGTGCGTCCTGGCGAGCGTCGCCGCCGGCCACCCGGTCACCGTCGCGACCGGCACGACCAGCATGGCCGGGCTCAACTGCGGCACCGTGTCGAGCCTCGCATGGCCGTACATCCGCGGCGGCCTCGACGCGTGCACCACCGTCACCGACGCCCAGGCCGCCGCGGCGATGCGCGACCTGTCCGCCCACGGCGTCGACGCCGGCCCGTGCGGCGCCGCACCCCTCGCCGCGCTGCGGTCGCTGCGGGCCGCCCCGGACAGCACCGTCGTGCTGCTGGTCACCGAGGGTCGCGCCGCGAACGCGCATTGACGGCGGCCAGGACGGCCTCCGCGGTGACGAGGTCCTGCCAGGCCATGCCGACGCTCTTGAACAGCAGCGGCCGGTCGGCGGGCGGGTGGGCGCGGCCGGTGACGACGTCACGCATCGCGATCAGGTCCTCGGGCCGCAGTCGCCGCTCGTGTACGGCCATGCCGACGTCGCCGGCCTCGCGCAGGGCGGTGGCGGCGTCCTCGACGACGACCGTCGTCCGGGCGCACAGCTCGGACGGCACCTCGCGGGCGTCGGGCTCGTGCGAGCCGACGGCGATGACGGTCGCCGTGTCGCGGATCAGGCCGGCGTCGAAGAGCGGCTCCCGCGCGGTCGTGGCGCAGACGACGACGTCGGCCTCGCGCAGCACGTCCTCGGCCGGCCGGTCGCCCGTACGGCCGCGGGTGAGATGCGTGACGGTCGCGACGGGGAGCACCGCGGCGAGGGTCTCGGCGTGCCCGTGCGCCTGCGGCCCCGCCCCGAACACCGCCACCCGCAGCGGATCCGGCATCGCCCGCAGCCGCGGCAGGACGGCGGCGACGGACACCGCAGGCGTGCGCAGCGTCGTCAGTGCCGTGCCGTCCAGCACCGCGACCAGGCCCAGCGACTCGGCGTCGAACAGCAGGTAGGACGCCTGGACGCGGGGCAGCCCCCGGGCCGGGTTGCCGGGCGCGACGGTCGCCACCTTGATGCCGGCGTGGGTGCCGGTCGCCTCCGACGGCATGAGCAGGAACTGGCCCGCCTGCATGGCGACGGCGTGCCGGGGCGGGTCGGCGGCCGGGTCGAGGCCGGCCTGCAGCGCGGCGGTGATCGCGGCGACGGCCGTGGCGGGGTCGCACGCGTCCCGGACGGCGTCGGCGTCGAGGACCAGCGGGCCGGTCACCGCAGCACGAACCCGGGGACGAGGGGGTCGGCGGGGTCGACGACGAACGTGTGCTCACCCGTCCGGTACGCCATCCCCGTCACCTGCGGGATGACCGCCGCCCGCCCGTCGATCGTGGTGGCGGCGACCACCGTGCCGGCGAACACGGACCCGACGATGGACTCGTGCCGCAGCGTCACCGCGCCGTCCCGTTCGGCGAGCACGGCGAGCCGGGCGCAGGTGCCCGACCCGCAGGGCGACCGGTCGACCTCCCCGTCCGCGAACACGGTGACGTTGCGCTGGTGCACCTGGCCGTCGGCCACCCCCAGGTCCTCGAACAGGATCGTGCCGTACACGCCGCTGAGCCGCGGGTCGCTGGGGTGCACGGCGTGCGGGCTGTCGTTGAGCGCCCACTTCACCTCCCGCCCCAGCGCGATCAGGTCCTGGTAGTGGCCCGGGTCGACGCGCAGCCCGGCGGTCGCCGCGTCGACGCAGGCGTAGATCGCCCCGCCGTAGCTGACGGTCACCGCGAGCTCGCCCCGGGACGTGCTGAGCGGCACGTCCCGGGCGATGACGTAGCTCGCCACGTTGACGAAGTCGACGGCCACGCTCCGCCCGGCCTCCCGGTGCACCCGCGCCGTGACCCGGCCCGACGGCACGTCGATGACCACGTCCACCGTGCCGTCGCGCGGCGCCTCGACGATCCCGGTGTCCACCGCCCACACCCCGAGCGCGATCGTCCCGTGCCCGCACGCGGTGGAGAACCCGTCCTTGTGCCAGAACAGCACCCCCAGGTGCGCCCCGTCGTCGTCGGCCGGCACGACGAACCCGCCGTACATGTCGGCGTGCCCCCGCGGCTCGAAGCACAGCAGCTCCCGCAGCCGCTGCGCGTCGGGGCTGTCGATCGCCCGCACCCGCCGCTCCGCGACGCTCTCCCCGGGCAGCGCCACCGGTGGCGCCGCCACGATCCGGAACGGCTCCCCGGCCGTGTGGTAGTCAACCGTCGACACGGCAGGCACGATCACCACCCCATCTTGAACCATCCGCACCCGCGCCGCGGCTCTCGCGCGCACGCCAGGGGCCGCTCACGCGTCGGTGAGGGCGGCGAGCAGCCGCCGGGCGGTGCGGCGGCCGCGGATCAGGGCGTCGCGGCGGCGGGCGAGGACCGCGCTGGGCGCGGTCGGGTGGTGGTGGGCGGCCATGCGGGCGGTGGCGAGCATCAGGTTGACGGTGAAGGGATCCAGGATGTCGGCGTCGGTGACGCGGTTGCGCAGTTCGCGGCGGGCTTCGGGGTCATGGGCGGTGGTGAGGTAGAGCGTGGCGAGGTCGAGGCCGGTGAGGTACATACCGGCGGCGCCGAAGTCGAGCAGGCCGAGCCGGCCGGAGGGCAGCTGCTGGATGTTGTGGGGCACGAGGTTGCCGTGGGTGAAGGTGCGGACGTCGTCGCAGCGTCGCAGGAGGGCGAGGGTGCGGCGGGCGTCGTCGTCGGTGAGGTGCCCGGCGCGGTGGTGCGCGGCGATGCTGCGCTCGTAGTCGACGTGCCAGCGCTGCAGCGCGTCGCCGGGTGGCCGCCAGGTGGACAGCAGGGCGGCGGTGTGGATGATCCGGCGGACCTGCTCGATGTCGAGATCGCTGACGGTGTCCGGGCCGTCGCGGAGCGGGTCACCGATGGCGCGGGTGAGGATGAGGACGCGGTCGTCGTCGCTCCAGCGGTACATGCCGACGACGACGGGCGGCCGGTGGCGGTCGAACGCCCGGGCCACGTCGATGTGGCGGTGCAGGCTGCGGCGTGCCGCGTCGGTGTCGACGAGACGGAAACCGACGGCGACGGGTTCGCCGTGCAGCCGCGCGGAGCTGACCAGGAACGTGGCCGTGGTCCGTAGCGGCGGCCGGCCGTCGAACACCAGGCCGCTGGGCAGTCCCGCGGTCGACCACAGTCCGTCGCGGGCCGGACCGTCCTGACTGGTGTCGCTGTCGCGGCCGTCGCTGCCGGAACGCTCGTCCGGCGGTGGCGGGCGGTGCGTCGCCGTGGCGTGGGAGAGCGCGTGCAGGGCCGCGCTGCAGTCGGTGGCCAGGGCGTCGAGGTCGGCGAGTTCCTCCGAGGTCCAGTCTCTGGGCTGGTTGTCGATGGCGCACAGGGCACCGAGGACCTGTCCGTCGCGGGAGGTGATCGGGGTGCCGGCGTAGGCCACGACACCGAGGTCGCGGATCGCGTCGTTGGTGTGCAGCAGCGGATGACGGCGGGCGTCGCGCACGACGAGCCGGTCGTCGGTGCCGACGACGTACTGGCAGAACGAGTGCGTCAGCGCCGTCTGGCGGCTGTGTTGCCACAGCTCGGGGAGCCCGGCCGCGCCCGGGAAGATCTGGCGGTGCACCTCGACGAGCACCACCAGGGCGACCGGCGTGCGGAGCTTGGCGCGGACCTGCTCGGCGATCGTGTCGAACCGGCGGTGCGGCGCGTCCCCCAGCCCCGTCGCGGCGACGGCCCGGAGCCGGTCGCGGTCCCGGACCGTCGCGGCGGACCGGACCGGGTCGATCGGCGGCGGAAGGAACCACGGATCAGTCATTGCGGCTCCTTCCCCCGCGCCGTCCGGCCCCCGCGCCGGCGCGATGAACTCCGGTGCTCCACACCACATTGCCAACAGTCTGCAACTGGACCCGGCACCCGTGGCGACGTCGGGCATCGTCGATGCGCCGCAACGATGGTGGCACGCCGACCAGCGCCCCGCACGTCGGTGGTCCGCCGACGCGGCCACCATCGACGCGAGGTCCTGGTCGACGTCGCCACCCGCCGCTCGCCATGTCGACACCTTCGCTGCCGAGCTGTGGCGGTCCGACCCGGCGCTGTTCGCCGCAGTGACGCCATCTGCCGAGGATACGAACCCGGACCGCAGGAATGAGCGGCCGGGTCAGCCGCAGGCGGTTTGGTAGCTCCTCCTGCCGGGCACGTACGCCGACGTAGCGCAACCCCGCAAATCTGGAGGCATCAGATGGCTGTCGGCGGCATCATCTCCGCGCTCATCATCGGCCTGATCATCGGCGTGCTCGGGCGCCTGGTCGTGCCCGGCAAGCAGCACATCCCGGTCTGGCTGACCATCGTCATCGGCATCGTCGCCGCCCTGATCGGCACCGCCATCGCCGGTGCGATCGGCGTGGCCAACACCGCGGGTATCGACTGGATCGAGCTCCTCATCCAGGTCGCGCTGGCCGCGGCCGGCGTGTGGCTGGTCGCGGGCCTCTACGCCCGCCGCGGCCACCACGTGTAGCGGCCCGACGAGGGACTTCGGCCAGGCAACTTCAGGAACAGGGCGACGGCGCGGACCAGACGGTCCGCGCCGTCGCGGCGCTCCGGTCGTCACTGGGCGGTGAGGACCTCGGCGAGCCTCGCGGTGGCCCGGGGGGTGGTGAGGATCGTGTAGTGGTTGCAGCCGGGGACAAGCTCGGCGCGCAGGGCGGTCTGCGCGGTCCAGTGGTCGACCACGGGCTGCGGGAGCAGGCCGGGCTCCTGGCCGAACATGCCGCGCGGGGCGTGCAGCAGGTCGGCCGGCAGGCGCAGCGCGCGCAGGTCGTCGCCGAAGCTGCCGGCGTTGACGAGCAGGTCGCGGCCGTCCTCCGCCACGGCGGCCGGGGACACCCGGGAGCGGATCGCGCCGGGGTCGCCGGTGGCGTCGTAGCGGGCGTACGCGTCGAGGTCGGCGCTCCAGTCCGCGGCGAGCGCCGGGTGGTTGCGGAACACGTCGACGTAGGCGTCCTCGGTCGGGAACGTCATCCTCAGGCGGGTGATCGCCGGGCCCAGCGTCGCCTCCAGGACCGCGTCGGGGTCCGCGCCGGGCGGGACGGGCAGCGGCAGGCCGCCGTCGATGAGCACGAGGCGCCGGTACAGGCCGGGCTCCCGGACCGCGGCCCGCAGCGCGGCGTAGGCGCCCATCGACTGGCCGGCGAGGACGACGGGCCGGCCGAGGTGGCGGGCGGCGGTGGCGAGGTCATCGGCGTGGCGGTCCATGCCGAACGGGCCGGGGAGCCCGTTGCTGCGTCCCCGGCCGCGCAGGTCCACGGCGAGCAGCGTCCAGCCGGCGGGCAGGGCACGGGCCAGCGCCGCGAACGCCATCGCCGAGGCGGTGATGCCGTGGGCGGCGAGCACGACCGGCGCCGCCGGGTCCTGCGAGCCGGACCGCAGGGCGTGCAGCGGGCCGTCCGGCGTGGGGATCTCGACGCTGTCCATGTGGTGTGGTTCCTCCGAACTGTGCGGGGTTACGGGGCGAGGGCGTTACGGCGGACGTCGGAGAAGGTGCGGGTGTCGGTACAGATGCCGCAGCGTGGACCGGTGAACTCGGCGCCGGCGGCGGTGTCGCCCATGAGCTGGAACCGGAACCAGGCGGTCGTCGGCGCGGCGAACGGGCCCGGGTCGCCGACGACGGTGAAGTGGTCGGCGCCCCGCAGCTCAGCGTAGATCGCCGGGATGTGGTCCGCGTCGTTGTAGAACGCCTTCACCAGCGCCGGGAACACGATGCTGTCGAACTGGCCGGCGAGCAGCAGCGCGGGGACGTGCACGGCGTCGATGTCGGCGAGGGGGCCGGGCTGGATCGGCAGGATCGCGTCGATGCGCGGGTCGGCGCCGACGACGATCGCCGCGGCGCCGCCCTGGGAGTGGCCGGACGCGCCGATGTGGGCGAGGTCGACGTGGTGGTGGAAGACGCTGCCGGGGTCGGCGTCGGCCTGGGCGAGGGCGTCGATGCCGAGGCGCATCGAGACGCCGAGGTTGGAGGTGGGCGTGTTCGCGGCGGAGACGATGAAGCCGTGGCTCGCCCAGTACAGCAGCAGGTCACGGTAGACGAGCGGGACGGCGCCGGTGCCGTTGCCCCACACGATCACCGGGTGCCGGCGGGGGCTGGTGGCGATGTCGCGCGGGTAGTACAGGGTGTTGACGACACCGACCTGGACGGCGGTCGCATAGGGGCCGGGCGCGTCCCAGGCGTCCGCGGCGGCGGCCGGTCGAGCGGGGACCAGCAGCGCGGCCACGCACAGCAGCGCGGCGAGGCCGTAACGGTGAGACATCGTGCCTCCTCGTTGGTTGGGGGTCCTCGAATCGTCGCGCCGGCCGCGGCCGGTGTCTGTGCGCACTTGCGGCAATGATTGACGCGCGGGTTTGGGCGATGTGACGATGCCGGCATGCGGGACCTGCACGACCGGATGGCGCCCAGGCTCGCCGGGCTGACCGGTGAGATCGTCGCCGGATGCGCCGCCGACGTGCCGTTCTACCGGGGGCTGCCGGCCGAGGTCCTGGACGGCCCGGTCCGCGAGTCGGTCGGCACCGTCTTGGGCCTTCTGCTGAGGATGCTTCGCGACGAGGAGGCGCTGCGGCCCGGCGACCTGACCTGGGTGGTGGAGCTGTCCGCCCGCCGGGCCCGGGACCACGTCCCGCTGGAGGCGGCGCTCGCGGCGTACCTCATCGGCGCCCGCACCTGGTGGCGCACGCTGTCGGCCGTCGCCGCCCCCGCGGAGCTGCCCGCCGCCGGCGCGCTGCTGCTGGACGGCCTGGCCGGCATGATGCCCGCCGTCGTCGTCGCGCACCTGCAGGCGCAGGAGGACCTGCGGGGCGAGTCGGCGCGGGCCCGGCGGGAGCTGCTCGCCGCGCTGCTGCACGGGCAGCCGTTCCATGTCGTCGCGGCCCTCGCGCAGGACGTCAGGGTCGAGGTCGGGCAGCGGCACACGGTGCTGCTGGTGCGGTTCGCGCCCCGCCCGCCGGACCGGCTCGTGCAGGTCGCCCTCGACGCGCACGCGGGCACGCCCGTCCTCGCCGACCACGTCGCCGGCATCGTGCTGCTGCCCGACGGCGTCACCGCGGCGTCGATGACCGCGGGCCTGGGTGAGGCGCTGTCGAGCACCGTGCTCGCGGCCGCGGCGGCGGCGGACACGCCCGCCGGCATCCCGGCCGCGGCCGCCGAGGCGCGCGAGGTGATGGACCTGGTGACCCGGATCGGCCGCACGTCCGGCGTGTACCGCCTGGACGACGTCCTCGTGGAGTACCAGCTCTCCCGTCCCGGGCCGGGCCTGCGGCGGCTGGCGGCGAAGCTCGACCCGCTGCGCGGGCACCCGTACCTGCTCGACACGCTGCGCAGCTTCGTCGCGCACGGGCACAACCGCCGGCAGACCGCGCTGGACCTGCACATCCACCGCAACACGCTCGACTACCGCCTGCACCGCATCACCACGATGACCGGTCTGGACCCGGCGGTCCCCGAGCACGCCCGCCTGCTGGACGCCGCCCTCACCGCCGCGGCGCTGCACGACCGCCCGCCGGAGACCGGTGCCGGCTGACTTCTTACGAACCGAGGACATCGTGGATCAACCACCCTCAACGCGCCGGCGCCTGCGGGCGGCGTGACGGTGTGGGTGCACGGCGACCGGATCTACAACTTCACCACCGGCGGCAGCGTCCACATCGCCGCCGGCCGGCGCAGCGTGACGTTCCCGTTCCACGTCGGCGCGCCGGACGCCACCTTCACGCTCGACCTGTCGGCGCAGACCCTCGGACACAACCTCACCAAGGTCGCCCAGGTCAAGGTCCGGGCGCTCGACCCGGCCCGGCAGGCGGTCACCGCGTTCCGGGTGAACGCCACCGAGGTCGTCGACGGCGACGCGGTGGACGGCACCGTGGAGCTGCTGCGGCCGGCCCCGCCCGGCGGCATCGCCGTGGCGCTGTGGCCGAACAGCACCTACGAGTACGGCGCGCTGGCCCTCGACGACCTGTGGGTCGTCGTGCCGGCCGGCCGGTCCCAGGCGAAGGTGCGCCTGCGGGCCCGGGCGGAGCGGCCCGTGCTCGCGCAGCCGTCCGCCGACCTCGGCACGTCGCGCGCCTTCGCCGGTGCCGTCGTCGCGCCGGACGCGCTGTCGTTCAACGGCAGCCTGCCGCTCGGGCAGACCGCGCCGTGGCTGCTCGGCGTGGGCCGGGCGGCGCACCCGGCCGGCGCCGTCGTGACGCTCAGCAGCGACATGCCGGGCGTGAGCGTGCCCGCGACGGTGACCGTGCCGGCGGACCGGGCGACGGCCTGGTTCCCGGTCGCGGTCGCCGCGGACATCGCGCCGTGGACCACCGTCACCGTCACCGCCAGCTGGAACGGCACGACCGTGAGCACCGTCTTCTTCACCTACCCACCTGCCTGAAGCACGCGACCTGAGCACGCAACGGGGGCGGCGGGGCACGGCCGGACGGGCAGACCCCGCCGCGGGATTCGCGCACATCGGCGGCACGCCCGGCGCCGCGGCGCCGGGTAGCGTGAACGGATGCTGACGACACGTGTCGGGGGACCGCTGGACGCGCCGGTCGTCGCCCGGCTGTGGGCCGCCGCGGACGCCGCCCGCCGCGCCGCTGCCGGGGCCGGGCACCAGACCGAGGCAACGGCGGAGGCGAGGACCCTGCGGATGCTGGCGGGAACCGGGTCGCTGCTGGTGGTGGCGGAGGCAGAGGGTGAGCCGGCCGCGATGACCGTGGTCGTGCAGGCCCTCGCGCGGGACGGCGCCGGCGACCCGATCCCGGGGCTGGCCCACGTCACGATGGTCGCCGTCGACCCGTCCCGCTGGGGGCTCGGCCTCGGCGCCGCCGTCGTCACCCGCGCGCAGGCCGAGGCCCGCGGGCTCGGCTACACCCAGGCGCAGCTGTGGACGCAGCAGAGCAACGCGCGGGCCGACCGCCTGTACCGCCGCCTCGGCTGGACCCTGTCGGGCCGCACCACCACCGACGAGCACGGCGAACCGATCCGCCACTACATCCGGGCGCTCTGACACCACCGTGAGGCCGAAGCCTCGAAGTGCACCGGGACCGCGATCGTCGAAGAACGCCGTCATCCACGCACTGGAACGGTTCGCCGGCGAGGATGTCCAGACCGTCGTCGCGGCAGCGTCAGGCGTCGGTGTCGGCGGCTCGGACGCGACGCCGATCGACCACGGTCACGTCGACGTCGCTCGGCAGGGTGAGGTCTCCGGAGGGGTCGGACAGCAGTTCGGCCGGGTCGAGGGGCAGCCGCGCGTGGGGACCGAAGTACGCGCCGTCAAGGTGGGCGAGGACCTCGGTGCCGTGTTCCTCGGTTTCGTCGAGCACCTGCAGCTGCGGGGGTGGATATCGCCAGTCGGCCCACTGCCGGTAATGCCGCCCGTCCCGCCAGACATCCGCGACGACCGCGGTGCACAGGGCCGTCACCATGGCCAGACCCGTGCCTGCCGGGCATGGCCCGGGACCGAAGAATGCGGTCAACGCCTCGGCCACCCACGGCTCCCGCTGTGGCCGAATCCGATCGACGGAAAGACCCACGCCGTTGTCCCGCACGGAGAACACCAGGTCCGATTCGATCACGACATCGACCCGGGAGACCAGGCTCTGAGGATCGGCCGCGGCCTGGTGGACCGCCCAACGCAGAACCTGTCCGGGGAGCGCCGGGTCGTGCCGATCGACCCCGAAGTACATCAGCGGACGGCTACGCACGGCCATCAATTCGGCCAGACAGTGATGCCACTGGCCGTCAACTGACGTCCGTCGTGACTGGTCATCACAACATCATCCCCGATCAAACACGCCACTCGCTGCGTCGCGGCGGCGGAAGTGTCCTCGCGGGGCGTCGAAGGGGCAGCCGGTGGGGTGGCCGGCGAGAGGACCTCCAGGGGACCGGTGAGGCCGGCGGGCTGGAGGTCCTCGTGGTCATGGCCGGGTCAGCGCTGGCGCAGGAAGCCGGCGTCGAGGAACTTGAAGTTGGTGCTCTCCCGGTCGCCGGACACCGGCGTGTCCGAGCCGTCGTGCACGACGAGCAGGCCGTGCGGGAAGCCGGGCAGCGGGGTCGCGGTCACGGCGGCGCCGTCGCAGCCTTCGGAGCCGTCGGTGCGGGCGCCGGAGACGACCGCGAAGTGGCCGGTCGGGCGCAGGGTCAGCCGGTCGTAGGTGTAGAAGGTGTCGTCGCCCTGGCTCGACACGAGCAGGGTGCCGGTGAGCGCGCCGGTCTGCAGGATGGTGAGGCCCTCGACGTCCGCGGCGATGCGGCCGCCGTAGCCGGGGTCGGCGGCGTAGTCGACGACGCAGTCGTCCTCGGCCTCGTCGAACCGGGCCGGGACGCCGAACTCGCGGGTCCGCTCCACGGACTGCGGCGCGCCGCGGAACCGGCCGCCCCACACCGGGATCCGCCACAGGCCGACGGTCTCCTGCGCCAGGTACGCGATCCGGGTCGTCGGGTCCACGACGCTGCCCTCCACCTGCGGGCCGTCGCCGGGGTCGGCGCACGGCGACCAGGCCGAGCCGTCCGGCAGCCGGAACGTCGACGGCAGCGTCAGCAGGTCCACCCGCCGGTAGGTGACGGTGCCGCCGGTCGCGACGAGCTGGAACAGGCCGACCTCGGCGGTGCTGCGGCGGCTGACGACGGCGTACGCGGTGCCGTCGAAGTCGCGGAACGTGGCCAGGCCGTAGGCGGTGCGCTGCTCGTTGACCTGCGCCTGGTCGGTGCTGAACGCGAACGGCACGCCGGGCGCGGTCACGTCGGTGAGGGTGCCGGTGGCCGGGTCGATGCGGTAGAAGCGTAGCTGGTCGCGGCCCCGGTCGGTGACGACGGCCAGGTCGGTGGTGCGGCCGCCGAGCCGGAACCCGGGCACCAGGTCGACGTTGTTGAACCGGCCGGCGGCGTCGTCCTCGCCGGGCGCGGGCGGGGTGGCGATCGCCTGCCGTTCGCGGCCCGCGAGGTCGTATACGCGAAGACCACCGTTCTTGGCGGTGGCCAGCACCCGGCTCGCGCCGCGGTCGCGCTCGTTGACCCAGATGGCCGGGTCGTCGGCGTCGGCGTCGCCGCCGGCCTCGTCGTCGTAGAGGGGCGGGGTCTCCACGGCCGCGGTCACCGTCTTCAGGGACGGCGCCGCGTGGGCGGCCGTGGGGACCAGCAGCAGCGGCACCGCGGCCGCCGCCAGGACAATGAGTCGTCGCATCCGCTGAAGCTATGGCGCGCGTCGATCCGCCAGGTGAACACGCTCAGTCTGCCGGCGGATCCGCCAGTGGCCAGCCGACGGCGGCCAGGCGCGCCGACACCCGGGCGACGTCCTCGGCGGACGCCGCCTGCAGCACGGAGTCGTTGATCATGCTCTCGATGTCGGCGGTGCCGATCGGGTCGGCGGTGCGCTGCGACTCCTCGGCGAGCGCCCGGGCGATCCTGTGGATCTCGTCGTCGGTCAGCTTGCGGCGCAGCAGCCCGAGCAGCGCGACGTAGTCCTGGCGGGGCACGCCGGACGGGTAGCCGGCCCGCAGCCACTCCACGGTGCGGGTCAGGAAGTTCGAGCTGGGCTCACCCATGGTGTCCTCTCACTTGTCCACGACGGTCGGGTAGACGTGCTCGAAGCTGAGCTCCTTGCCGAAGCCCGACGCGACGATGAACGTGATGCCCAGCGCGACGCCGAGCAGCACGACCGCGAAGCAGAGGTAGCCGCCGGCGGTGCCCAGCGGGCGCGGTGCCCGGCCCGGGCCGCCCGCGCCGTACGCGAGCGACCGCACGCCGAGCGCGAACAGGGCCGGCAGGCCGGCGCCCAGGATCAGGCCGGCCAGCAGGACCCGCCAGGCCGCCTCGAGCGCGAATCCGAGGTTGTGCATCTCGCGGTCCTCTCTCAGCGGTCCGCGTCGGCGAGCTCGCGCCGGACGTCCCAGTCGTCGTTGACGTTGGTGTGGTCGACCGGCGCCCGGCGGGACCGCAGGTACATGAACGCGGCGGCGGCGAGGAGGAGCACGAAGATGGTGACCGCGCCGGCGAGGCCGCCGATGCCGTTGCCGAGCCACCACATGAGCGCGCCGACGACCGCGGCGGCGGGCAGCGTGATGAGCCAGGCCGCGACCATCCGCCCGGCCACCGCCCAGCGCACCAGCGCGCCGGGCCGCCCGACGCCGCTGCCGAGGATCGAACCGGTCGCGACGTGGGTGGTCGACAGCGCGAACCCGAGATGGCTGGAGGCCAGGATGACCGCCGCGGACGCGGACTCGGCGGCGAGCCCCTGCGGCGGGGAGATCTCGACCAGGCCCTTGCCGACGGTACGGATGATGCGCCAGCCGCCGAGAGCGGTGCCGAGCGCGATCGCCAGCGCGCAGGCGGCCTTGACCCAGAACGGGATGTTCGTCGTGTCCGTCCACGCCCCCGTCGCGATCAGCGCCAGGGTGATGACCCCCATGGTCTTCTGGGCGTCGTTGGTGCCGTGGGCGAGCGAGACCAGCGAGGCGCTGCCGATCTGCCCCCAGCGGAAGCCGTTGTCGGTGAAGCGCTGGTCGACGCCGGTGGTGATCCGGTAGATCAGCCAGGTGCCGGTGGCGGCGACGGCCCCGGCGATCACCGGCGACATGACGGCCGGCAGGACGACCTTGCCGATGACACCGTCGAGCTTGCTGCCGTCGCCGTTCCAGTTGACGCCGGACCAGCCGAGCCCGGCGATCGTGGCGCCGATGAGCCCGCCGAAGAGCGCGTGCGACGAGCTGGACGGCAGGCCGAGCAGCCAGGTCAGCAGGTTCCACACGATGCCGCCGACCAGCCCGGCCAGGATGATCAGCAGCAGCGCGGCGCCGCCGTCGGCGACGAGGTCCTGTTTCGGTGTGCCGTTGGAGTTCTGGATCTTCACGACCGCGTTGCTCACGGTCAGGGCGACCTCGACGGACAGGAACGCACCGACCAGGTTCAGGACGCCGGACAGGAGCACCGCGACCTTCGGCCGCAGGGCACGGGTGGCGATGGAGGTCGCCATCGCGTTGGCGGTGTCGTGGAACCCGTTCGTGAAGTCGAACCCGAGCGCCGTCACGATCACCAGAACGAGGACCACGGTGGTTTCGGTCACACTCTCGATCGTCACGCCGCCCGGTGCGCCCCACCACGAAAGAAGCCCTGCTCAGGCGGGATTTCGCTTCCAGTTTCCCGCCCGGTCACCTCCGGGTGCGACAGCCCGGTCAGCTACGAGTGCGACAGCCCGGTCGCCTACGGGTGTGACAGCATGAACCGCACCCGGGTCCAACCGTCGTGGTGGGTGACGGCGAACGCCTCGGACAGCTGCTGGGCGATCCACATGCCGCGGCCGCCGAGCAGCCGGTCGTCCGGCGGGCGGTAGCCGGCGAGCGGGTCGGACGGGCCGGGCCCGTCGTCGCCGACCTCGCAGACCATGCCCTGCGGCGTGACCCAGACCCGCACCTCGCGGCGGGCGCCCCCGTACAGCACGGCGTTGGCGGCGATCTCGCTGGTGACCAGCAGCAGCTCGTCGAGCCGGTCGGTGCCGGCCCAGCCGTGCGCGGTGGCGATCCGGCCGACGAGGTGGCGGGCCTCGGCCACGCTGTCGCCGAGGGGCGTCACCGCGGCGGGCGGGCCGTCCACGGGCGGGACCGGCTCGGGCACCGCGCCGAGGAACTCCGCCGGCGGCCGGTACGTGTCGCTGCCGGGATGGGTGCGCCGGGCGTCGGCGAGCACCTCGTGCGGCAGCACGCGCGTGTCATACGGGCAGACGATCCAGGCCGGGGCGTCGGCGAGCACCTCGTTGACCGCCGACTCGAACCGCGCCCAGGTCACGTGCCGCGCCGGCGGCCCGGATCCGGCCTCGCCGATGATCCGGACCGCGTCGTGCCCGCGGCTGGCCGCGTCGGCGAGCAGCTTCCGCCAGCCGGCGACGGTGCTCGCCGGCCGCCGGAAGCAGCCGTCGCGGTCCATGAACGTCACCCTGGCGGCGTCGCGGCCGAGCGCGTCGCGCAGCAGGTCCGCATTGGCGTCGGTGACGGCCGCGACGACGGCGTGGTCGCTGCGCAGGCCGTCGCGGACGAACGGCACGAGCCCGCCGGTGAACCCCTCGTCGGTGTCGTAGAAGAACGCGTCGTGGGTCAGCGACGCCCGCATCCCCACCACCCCGCCTTTCGACCTCCGGCCTGCCGGCCTCCACCGTACCCCTGCCGTCACTCGCCGAAGGTGAGGGTATATATGCCGTTCAGCACCATTCGACCTGGTTTTGGGTAGATCATGGCGGGGTGAGGGAGCGCACGGGGGCATTCAGGGGACCGGACACCGATCATGTCGTGCACGTCGCCCGGCAGCCGATCTACGACCGGGACGGCGTCATGGTCGCCGGCGAGCTGCTGTTCCGGGCCCGGACGACCGCGACGGGCGCCGACCGCAGCGACTCCGTCGCCACCGCCCGCGTGCTGGTCGCGGCGTTCACCGAGTTCGGGATCAGGGAGCTGACCGGCGACCGGCTGTGCTTCGTCAACCTGACCCGCGACTTCCTCACCGGCCGCCTGCCGCTGCCGTTCGACGGCAGCCAGGCCGTCCTGGAGATCCTGGAGTCCACCACCGTCGACGACGAGGTCGTCGACGGCGTCACCGCGCTCGTCGAGCAGGGGTACACCGTCGCCCTCGACGACTTCGTGCCCGGCGGCGGCCACGAGCCGCTGCTGCCCCTCGCCACCTACGTGAAGATCGACATGCTGCACGCGTCGGAGCCCGAGGTCCGCGCCGCCGTCGCCGAGTGCCGCCGCTTCGGGCACCTGCGGCTGGTCGCCGAGCGCCTGGAGACCCCCGACGCGCTGCGCCTGGCGTTCACGCTCGGGTTCGAGCTCTTCCAGGGCAACATCCTGGGCCGCCCGCACATCAACTCGACGGTCACGCTCGCCCCGGCGCGGCTGACCCGGCTGCGGATGCTGCAGGCGCTCACCGCCGAGGACGCCGACATCGACGAGATCGCCGCGCTCGTCGCCGAGGACGCGGCGCTCACGCTGCGGCTGCTGCGCGCCACCAACTCCGCCGCGCTCGGGCTCAACCGGACCGTGTCGTCGGTCCGCGACACCGTCGTCGTGCTCGGCCTCGACCGGATCCGGCAGTGGGTGACCCTCATGCTCGTCGCCGACCTCACCGAGGCCGACCCCGAGCAGCTCAGCGACGTCCTCGTCCGGGCCCGGTTCAGCCAGTTCCTGGCCGGCACCGCGGGGGTGCCCGGCGACGTCGCGTACATCGGCGGGCTGCTCTCGGCGCTCGCCGACCTCTACGACGAGCCCGCCGACCGCATGGTGCACGGGCTGCCGCTGGACCCGGTCCTCGTCGACGCCCTCACCACCGGCCGCGGCCCGCTCGGCGACGTGCTCGCCACGGCCCGCGCGTACATGACCCCGTCCGCGGAGATGCCCCCGGCCGGCAGCCTGCCCACCCAGACGACCGGCACCGAGGACATGGCCATGGCCTACCTGTCGGCCGTGCGCTCCACCAACGCCACCCTCGCCGAGCTGACCGCCGACGTGTAGGTTCACGCCGTGACGGCAGCGGGTGTGGTACTGGTGACCGGCGCGTCCCGCGGCCTGGGCGCGACGATCGCCCGGACGCTCGCGGCCGGCAGCTGGGCCGTCGCGGTCAACTACCGGCACGGCGCCGCACCCGCCGCGGCGGTCGTCGCGGACATCCGCGCCGCCGGCGGCACCGCCGAGGCCTTCGAGGCCGACGTCACCGACGAGTCCTCCGTCGCCGCGCTCGTCGCGGCCGTCACCGCCCGGCTCGGCCCGGTCACCGCCGTCGTCGCCAACGCCACCGGTCCGCAGCCCACGGTCCCCGTCGAGGACCTCACCTGGGACGACCACCTCGGCCAGCTGCTGTTCTTCGTGAAGAGCCCGACCCTGCTCGTCCAGGCCGCCCTGCCCGCGATGCGCGCCGCCGGCCGCGGCCGGGTCGTGCTGGTCGGCTCCGACATGGTCGACCGCGCCCTGCCCGGCTGGTCCGCGTACGTGGCGGCGAAGGCGGCCCAGGTCGGTCTGGCCCGCACCTGGGCCCGCGAGCTCGGCCCGCACGGCATCACCGTCAACGTCGTCGCCCCCGGCTGGATCCCCGTCGAACGCCACGCCGACGTGCCCTCCACGGCGCTGGACTCGTACGCCGCCGAGGTCCCGCTGCGGCGCATCGGCCACCCGTCCGACGTCGCCGGCGCGGTGCGTTTCCTGCTCTCGGACGAGGGCGCCTTCATCACCGGCGACCGCCTGACCGTCAACGGCGGCCACACCATCGGCTGACCTCCGCGAAGGTCATTCGGTGTCGGCCTGCCACAGGTCGGGGCCGAACATCTCGTACTGGATGTCGCGGGCCGGCACGCCGCGGTCGATCAGCTGGCTGCGCACGCTCTGCAGGAACGGCAGCGGGCCGCACAGGTAGAAGACGGCGCCGTCGGGCAGCGGGATCCGCGAGACGTCCATCATGCCGGCCGAGACGCCCGCGCCCGGCAGGTCGGTGTGCGGGCCCTGCTCGTACCACACGTGCAGCACCGACGAGGGCAGGCGGGACAGGTCCCCGGCGACCTGCCGGCGCAGCGGGAAGGACTCTTCGTCGGTGTCGGCGTGCAGCAGGGTGACGTGCATGCGGGAGCCGGCGGCGACGAGGTGGGAGAGCATGCCGGCCATCGGGGTGATGCCGATGCCGGCGCTGGCGAAGACGACCGGCCGGCCGGAGTCGTCCAGGACCACGTCGCCGTAGGGGACGCTCATGGCGATCTCGTCGCCGACCTGGACGCCGTCGTGCAGGAGGTTGGACACCTCGCCGTCGGGCTTACCGCCGCCGTGGACCCGCTTGACCGCGAAGTAGCGGTGCTCGCCGTCGTCGGCGCGGGTCAGGCTGTACTGGCGCGGCTGGCGCACGCCGTCGGGCATGCGGAGGTTGACGCTGACGTACTGCCCCGGCAGCGACGTCCTGACGGGCCGGTCGTCGGTGCGGCGCAGCACGAAGCCCATGACGTCGGCGGTCTCGCGGTACTTGCCGGCGACCCGCCACTGCCGCCACACCCGCTCGGGGGTGACGCCGCGGGCGCTGTACAGGCCGCGCTCCTGGTTGATCAGGGCGTAGGCCATCAGCCAGTACACCTCGTCCCAGGCCGCCGCCACGTCCGGGGTGACGGCATCGCCGAGGACGTCGCCGATCGCCCACATCAGGTGCTCGTGCACGATGCCGTACTGCTCGGGCCGGATGCCCAGCGACGCGTGCTTGTGCGAGATACGCGTCAGCAGCCGGCCCGGCGGCCGCAGCGGGTCCTCCAGCAGCGTCGAGGCGAACACCGCCACCGACCCCGCCAGGGCCTTGGGCTGCGAGCCCTCCGCCTGGTTGCCGCGATTGAACAGCCCGTCCTCCAGGTCCGGCCGGGCGGCGAACATGTGGGCGTAGAAGCGGTCCGCGATCTCCCCGATGTGCTGGCCGACGACGGGAAGCGTGGCCTGCACGACCGGCCGGGCCTGGTTCGACAACACCGCTGCGTTCTCACCGGTTCGCGGAGGGCCAAACCTGCTCGGCGCCGGCAGCCGCCGCCTCGGCGCGGGGTCTGACGGAACTCCGCCGATCAGCTGGTGTGGTCACCTTCGCTCGAGGGCGACGACCGCGTCGAGGAGGCCGTGCAGGCCGAGTTCGTAGCGGTCGGCGTCCACCCGTTCGAACAGGAGCTCGTCGAGCGGCACGCCGGCGGACTGCTCCGGGCGTCCGGCGATCTCGAGTTCGGCCAGGACGACGAGTTTGAGCCCGTGCAGGAACGTCGGCTCGCTGTACAGAGCTGTCATCGCGGTTGTCATCGCGCCTCCGATGTCGGCTCGGAGCGTGGATGGAAGCACCGCCCACCCGACAAGCGTTCTCCGCGGGCGTCACACCGGCGCTCACCCGGAGGGATGAAACGGGCTCCCGGCGGGGGACAGCGGGCGGGGGCGGGGCGTGGCAGGATGCCCAGCGTGCCGGAGACCTCTGTCGACACGCAGGTGTACCCGCGGCCGTCCGGGCTCGCCGGCGGTCACCTGGCCCTCGCCACCTCCACGCCGGAGCGGATCCGGGAGCAGACGTTCTACGCCGGGTTCGTCCGCACGCCGCGGGTCGTCGCCGGCGGCCTGCTCGCCCTCGCCGACATCGCCGGCGCCGACTTCCGTCCGGCCCGCACCGGCCGCGGCCGCGACCCGGTGGTCACCGGCGACGGCGAGCGGCTGCGGCTCGAGGCGCTGTCGACGTGCGGCGGCGTGTACGGGCGGCTCGACCTCGACCCCGCCGAGCTGCAGGACGCGCCGGTCGGGCGCGGCACCACCAACGTCGACGTGAACCCGCCGCTCTACCAGGCGCTGACCCGGGTCGGCGGGCAGGACCCGCTGCGGCTGTCCGTCGGCGCCGACGAGCTGTCCGTCGGCACCCTCGACGGCAGGATCGTCGAGAAGCGGGTGCCGCTGCCGGCCCGGTGGCTGCGCGGGCTCGCCGAGGTCGCGGCGCACGCGCTGCCGCTGGACGCGCGGCTCCAGCTGCCCGCCGGGCGGGCCGTCACGCTGCTGGCCGAGGTGTCTGCGCGGAGCCGCCAGGTCCGCTGGCTCATGCCGGCCGGGCCGGGCTGGCGGTTCACGACCCGGCCGGCACCCGGGGCGGTGTGCGTCGCCGACGGGTTCCGGCTCGCGCCGCTGCGCCCGCTGCTGCCGCTCGCGCGCACCCTCACCCTGTACTCGCCGCCGGCCACCGGCGCGCCCGCCCAGGTCAGCGGCTGGGTGCTGGACTTCGGCACGGCCCGCTTCACGCTGCTGCTGTCGACCGCGACCCAGCACGGCTTCGCCGGCGACGGGCGGCTCCTGGCCGACCTGGGCGGCGGGGGAGACCCGGCCGGGGACGCCGAGACCCTTGACGGGCTGCTCGCCGCCAACCCCGTCCTCGACCGCCCGGCGGTCGCCGACCGCACCGGCTGGGACCGGTCCCGGGTCACCGCCGCGCTCGCCGCCCTCGCCACCGCCGGTCAGGTCGGCTACGACGTCACGGCGGCCTCCTCGTTCCACCGGCCGCTGCCCTACCGGGCGGACCTCGTCGCCGCGCTGCACCCGCGGCTCGCCGCCGCCCGGATGCTCGCCACGGCGGGCCAGGTCGTGGCCACCGCCGACGGCTTCGAGGTCGTCTCCGGCGAACGCACGTACCTCGTCCACCGGCGCGGCGACGAGCACGCGTGCACCTGCGCCTGGTGGGCGGAGCATCAGGGCCGCCGCGGGCCGTGCAAGCACGTCGTCGCGGCCGTCATCACCGAGCGGACGGGGGAACGGGATGCGTGAGGTGTTCGCGCGGATCGAGGACGGCGACCTCGATGCGCTGGCCGAGGTCCTCGCCGGGCTGTCCGCCGGGGACCGGGCCGCTCTCCTGCCGCTGCTGGACGCCTACACCCCGCCGCCGGTGCTGCCGGAGCCGGTACCAGAGCCGGAACCGGAACCGGAACCGAACCCCGGCGTCATCGTCCTGCGCGCCTTTGCGGGCGGGCCGGCGACGCCGCGGCGGCTCGTGGCGACGGCCATGTTCACAGGGCCGGACGGCGAGGACGTGGTGCTGGACAAGGAGGCCGTGTGGCGGCAGGAGCAGGCGCGCCGCAACCGCGGCAACATCTGGTTCCTGCGGCACCAGGCCGAAGCGGCCGCTCGGAAGCGCAACGAGCAGCGGTACGCCGCCCACTCCCTCGCCGTCGTCGCCTGCGTGGGCGCCGCCGACGCGGTCAAGCGGCTGCACGCGCCGTGGACGACCGGCCGGCCGCCGTACCTCGCGCCGGACGCCCTGCCCCACCTGCTGCGGCTGCGCGGCGCCGACTGGTGCGCGACCCTCGGCCGCGGCATGCTGCGCCGGTCGCGGTCCCGCGCGGTGGAGACCCTGTGGCCGTTCACGGAGGCGCT
The DNA here is from genome assembly GCF_040674675.1 of Dactylosporangium sp. NPDC049742. NCBI lineage: Bacteria > Bacillati > Actinomycetota > Actinomycetes > Micromonosporales > Micromonosporaceae > Dactylosporangium > Dactylosporangium sp. NPDC049742. The sequence goes on from NZ_JBFANF010000071.1 coordinate 39,630, forward strand.
GCTGCGGGCTGTCGGTGCGCCACCGCCCGAGGAGCCCGCCGCCGTCGCCTGCTACGTCCGGATGCGGCGCGACGGGCAGCTCGCCGAGTTCCTCGCCGCGGACCCGTGGTTCGACCGGATGCTGCCGTACCTGTTCGACGAGGTCCAGGTCGCCACCGCGTTCGCCGGCCAGTCGGGCTGGCCGGAGGCGCTGCTGGAGCTGGCCGCGACCGGCCGGGTCGAGCGGGGCACCGTGATCGCCGGGTGCCTGCGCCGCCTGCGCGCCGGCGGCCGGCCGGGGATCCTGCAGCCGTTCCTCGCCATGCTCAAGCAGCTCGCCCCGGCCGCCGGTGAGCTCGCCGGGCACCGGCAGGAGCTGACGGGGCTGCTCGGCGCGCCGCTGTCGACGGTCGCGGACTGGGCGTACACGTCGCTGCGGGCGCTGCACGACGAAGCGCCTCTCGACCCGGCGACCCTCACCGAGATCACCGCCGGCATGCTCAGCCGGCCGGAGAAGAAGCTGGTCCGCGCCCACCTCGGCTGGCTGCGGCAGCTGCCGCTCGACGACCTCCTCGACGGTCTGGTGGCCGGCCTGCACCACCCGGTGGCGGAGCTCGCCGGGCGCACCCTCGACCTGATCGAGCCGCGGCTGCCGCACCTGCCGGCCGCCGCCCGCGACCGCCTCCGCGACGAGGTGCCGGCGCTCGACGGTGCCGTCGGGCAGCGCCTGGCCGCGCTGCTCGGCACGGCGGCACCCCCGCCGCCGCCCGTCCCGGTCCTCGTCGTGGCGCTGCCGGCGGAGTTCCCGGCGCCGCTGGACCTCGGCGCCCTGGCCGGCGAGCTCGCCACCACCCTGCGCCACGGCGACGAGGACCCGGTCCGGCACGAGCTCATGCTCGACGGGCTGCTGCGCGCCGCCCGCGGCGACCGGGCCGCCGCCGCCCGGGTCCTCGCCGCCGTCATGCCGCAGTGGGCCGGCCCGTGGGCCGACCTGATCGCCGCCGCGACCGGGTTGACGGCGCCGCCACCGTACGAGAGCCCGTTCGCCCACCTGTACGTCACCACGCTCGGCACGTTCGTCGAGCGCCGGTCCGTCGAGCTCGCCGCGCGACTGGCCACCGACCCGCCGCCGGCACTGCTCGCCACGCCGGCCACGGTCGCGGGGCACGTCGACCCCGATCGGGTCCTGTCGCTGCTGCGCCAGGCCGACCGCGACGGCTGGCAGCCCGGCCCCGCCGACCTGACCCAGGCGCTGCTGCGGCTGCCGCGGACCGTCGACGCCACGGTCGTCGAGGGTGCCGCGCGGCTCGCCTCGCCCGCGGGCCGCCGGTTCGCGGACCACCTCCGCACGGCCGCGGCCGAACCGCGGACCTGGGTCGAGGAGGTGCCGGGCCAGGCGTACCACTCCGGCCGCCGGATCGCGATGCTGGACGCGGCGGGGCTGCCGGCCGACGTCGCCGACCCGCGCACCGCGGCACAGCGCGTCGCCGCCGTCCACCACCAGCCGCGCCTGGCCCTGTGGCCGATGGTCACGCCGTCGCACCGGGAGGTGGCGGCCGCGCACATCCAGCCGTACCTCGTCACCCCGCACGGCAGCCCCGGCACCACGTTCCTCGAGGGGCTCACCGCCGCCGACGGCCCGCCCGGCCCGGCGATGTCGCTGGTCCTCGCGTACCTGTTCGGCTCGTCGCGGCAGGAGATGCGGCTCGCCGCGGCCGACGCGCTGATCACCCTCGCCGCCCGGCCCGGCTGGGACAGTACCGTGACCGGCGAGCAGATCGGCGCCCTGTCGAGCGACGAACGGATCGTGCTGCAGCGCACCGTCCAGCCGCTCACCGAGGCGTTCAAGGCCGGCGCGCACACCGCCGTGTGGCAGGCGACGTCGGCGGCGCTGCCGGCACTGCTCGCCGCCGCCGCCCGCCCCGGCCTCGCCGACCTGCTGACCCTGGCCGCCGACGCCTGCCCGGCCGGCACCCGCCTGGACCTGCCGGAGCTGCCCGCCCTCGCGGCCCGCCCCGGCCGCAGCCGCCTGGCCGAGTCCGCCCGCCGCCTCGCCGCCCTGGTGGCGAGCGACCGCTGACCTGCCCAGGTGCGTGCGCCTGCCGACCTGCCCGGGGGTGTGCGCCTGCTGGCGGACCTGACCACGCATTAACATCGCTGGTCGTGAAGACCGAACCGAAGATGGTCCTTGTCGTGCGCACCGACCTCGGCATGGGCCGGGGCAAGATCGCGGCGCAGGTCGCGCACGCGGCCGTGTCCGCGGTGCTGCAGGGGCCGCACGGGGCGGTGTTCGAGGCGTGGCTGCAGGCGGGGCAGCCGAAGGTCGTGCTGAAGGTCGCCGGGGCGGCGGAGCTCGCCGAGCTGTGCGGGCACGCCGTCGATGCGGGCCTGCCGGTGCAGGTCATCCACGACGCGGGACGCACGCAGGTGGCCGCGGGCACGGCCACCTGCTGCGCCATCGGCCCCGCCCTCCCGGCCGACGTCGACCCGGTGACGGCGGTGCTGAGCCTGCTGTGACGGTCCACTGTGGACCCGGATGCCCCGCGGCGGGACTTCAGCCCTTGACGCCGCTGCTGGCGACGCTGCGAACGAAGTACCGCTGGAAGACGATGAACACGATCGCCACCGGGATGATGGTGAGGATCGAGCCGGCCATCATCACCGGGTAGTCGAAGCTCTGCCCGCCCGCGCCGCCGCGGCCCAGCGTCGACAGGCCGAAGGGCAGCGTCCAGTGCGAGGGGCTGGCCCGCACCACGATGAGCGGCATCAGGAACTCGTTCCACACCCCTTGGAACGACAGGATCGTCAGCGTCAGCAGCGCGGGCCGCGCCAGCGGCAGCACCACGTGCCAGTAGGCCTGGAAGATCGAGGCGCCGTCGATGCGGGCCGCCTCCTCCAGTTCCTTGGGCAGCTCGGCGAAGAACTGGCGCATCAGGAAGATCCCCATGGCGTCGACCGCGAGCGGCAGGATGAGGCCGGTGTACGAGTTGAGCAGGCTCAGCTCCTTCAGCACCAGGAACCGCGGCACGGTCAGCACGATCGGCGGCACCGCGAGCACCGCGATGATGCCGGCGAAGAGGACGCCGCGGCCGCGGAAGTGCAGCCGGGCCAGGGCATAGCCGGCGAGGGAGTCGATGAAGACCCGCCCGAGGGTCGCGGCGACCGTGACGAGGATCGAGTTGAAGGTCCACAGCGGAAAGTCGCTGTGGACGAGCACGTCCGACCACGCCCGCAGGTCGAAGGAGCGCGGCCACGGCGACACCGGATGCGTGGCGACCTCGGGCCGCGACTTGAACGACGTGCCCAGCGACAGCACGAACGGGTAGATGAACACGACGGCGAAGCCGAGCAGCAGCGCGTACCGCAGCACACGGCGCAACGAGAACGGCATGTCAGCGCTCCTTCCGCAGCACGAGCCGCTGCACGCCGGTGAACACCAGGATGATGACGAGCACGATGAACGCGATCGCCGCGGCCCGGCCCATCGCGCTGTTCTGGAAGCCTTCGCGGTAGATGAGGTACGCGGGGGTGAGCGTGGTCTTCTGCGGTCCGCCGGACGTCATCGCGTAGACCTGGTCGAACACCTGCCAGGTGCCGATCACGCCGAGGGTCAGCACGAGGAACAGCGTCGGCTTCAGCAGCGGCAGCGTGATCCGGAAGAAGCGCTGCCGGGCGGAGGCGCCGTCGATGGCGGCGGCCTCCTCGAGCTCCTCCGGGACGTTCTGCAGGCCGGCGAGGAACATCAGCATGAACGTGCCGGTCGTCGTCCAGGTCGCGAGGATCATCACCGAGCTGAGCGCGACGCTGGGCCCGGCGAGCCAGTCCCACCACGACAGGTCCATGAACTCGCCGCGCAGCGCGCCCGGCGGGCGGTCGACGCCGGCCGCGCCCAGCAGCAGGTGCAGCAGCCCGTCGGAGTCGTCGAGCCACACCAGGTCGACCTTGCCGGGCAGCACCGCCGACAGCACCGTGTTGACCACGCCGGTCGGGCTGAACAGGAAGATGAAGATGAACGCGACCGCGATCGAGCTGGTGACCGACGGGAAGTAGAACGCGGTGCGGAAGAACGTGCGGCCCTTGAGCAGCCGGGCGTTGACGACGAGCGCGAGGAGGAACGCGAGCGCCGTCTGCGCGGGGACGACGCCGAGCACGTAGTACAGGTTGTTGCGCAGGCTCTTGGCGAAGTCGCCGCGGACGATCCCGGGATCGGTCAGCAGGTCCTGGTAGTTGGCGGCGCCGGCGGGGTCGGAGGCGCCGAGCGGGGTGAGCCCGCTCCAGTCGCGGAAGCTGACCCACAGGGCGAGGAGGATCGGCGCGACCATGAACGCGCCGAGCCCGATCAGCGCGGGCGACACGAAGAGCCAGCCGGCCAGCCCCTGCCGGCCGTGAATGCGTGACATGCGGACTCCTCAGTGGAGGGGCCGCCGGGGCGGCCCCTCTCCGTGACGTCAGCCGAGGATGTCGGTCCCGGCCTTCTGCGTGCTGGTGACGACGTCGGCGACCTGCTTGTTGCCCTTGGCGAGGCCCTGGATGCCGTCGTTGAACGTGTCGATCGCGGTGCTGAAGCCCGGCACGAACACCGACTTCTTCGCGTAGTCGCCGCCGGCGACGAACGCCTTCAGCTCCGGCTTGTCCGCCAGCCACTTGTCCGCCAGGGACTTGCGCGACGGCATGACCGGGAACTCCTTGGTCACCGCGAACTGCTCGTCCGGCGAGGTGAGGAACTTGACGAAGTCGAGCGCGGCGGCCTTGTTCTTCGCCGCCTTCGCCACGCCGTAGCAGACGGAGAACGACATCGTGCCCTTGCCCTTCGGGCCGGCGGGCAGCTCGGCGACCGCGTACTTGACGTTGGGGAAGTCGTTCTTCATCGCCCCGACGATCCAGTTGCCCTCGATCGTCATCGACGTCGCGGCCTTGCCGAACGCCTCGCCGCCCCAGCCCGCGCCGACCGACGCCGGGGTGCCGAACCAGCCGGCCTTGTGGTTGTCGGTGACGTACTGCAGCGCCGTACGCATCTCCGGCGTGTCCATCGTCATCTTGGTGACGTCGTCGTTCGTCGGCCAGGCGCCCGCCTGGGCCATGAACGCGCCCCAGCGGTAGAACTCCGGCGCGAGCACCAGACCCGGGTGGCCAGGCTTGGTGAGCGCCTTGGCCGCCGCGGTCAGCTCGTCCCAGGTCGTGGGCGGCTTCAGGCCGGCGGCGGTGAAGTCGGCGGTGTTGTAGACCAGCTGGAGCGTGGAGAAGTCCTTCGGCGCGCAGTAGTAGGTACCCTTGTACGTGAAGGACTGCTTGAGCGTCTCGTAGAAGTCGCCGGGGTTGTCGACCTTGTCGCCGATCGGCTCCAGGACGCCGTTCTTGCCGAAGTCGGGCAGCTTGTTGTCGTTGACGTAGAAGACGTCCGGCGGTTCGCCGCCGGCGAGCGCGGTGGTGAGGGCCGTGTCGTACTCGGGCAGCACCTTCAGCTCGACGGTGTTGCGGCCCTGCTTGTTGTAGTCCTCGACGGCCTTGCGCAGCACGGCGTCCTCGGCGGGGGAGGAGGAGAACGCGTACATCGTCAGCTTCGCGCCGGTGGCGCTGCCTTCGGTGCCGCCGCCGCTGCCGTCGTCACCGCACGCGGCGACCAGCAGGACGGTGGCGATCAGAGCGGTCAGGAGGCGGGGTGTTCGTAACATGATGGTCGCTCCCAGGGGGGTCGGGGAAACTCAGGGCAGAGCGCTGGAGGCCCGGACGATCAGCTCGGGTGCCAGCAGTTGCCCGGCGGGTTCGTTGCCGCCGGGGCCCAGCAGGGCACGGATCATGGCGTGTCCGACGGCCTCGATCGGCTGCCGGACGCTGGACAGGTCGAGCGCGCCGGCGGTCGGGGTGTCGTCGAAGCCGACGACGGCGAGCCGGGCGTGCCGTTGCCGCACGGTGCGCAGCACGCCCGCGGCGAGCGTGTCGGTGGCGGCGACGACGGCGGTCGGTGGGGTGTGGTGGTCCAGCAGTGCCTCGGCGAGGCGCGCGCCGTTGGCGAGGGAGTCCTCGCCGCGCAGGTCGAGGTGGCGGGAGCCGTCGAGCAGGCCGTGCTTGTCGAGGGCGGTGCGCCACCCGTCGGCGCGCCGGTCGCCGACCGCGACGCCTTCCGGGTAGCCGAGGAACGCGATGCGCCGGTGCCCGCGGGTCACCAGGTGCTCGACGGCGGCGGCCGTGCCGGCGGTGTTGTCGATGTCGACCCACTGGTGGGCGTCGTCGGCGCCGGTACGGCCGAACGCGGCGAACGGGATCCGCAGCTGCCGCAGGCCCGCCGGGCGCGGGTCGGCGGACTGGATGCCGTAGAGCACGACGCCGTCGATCGCGCCGGCGCGGTGCAGCGCGTCGACGTTGGCGACCTCGTCGCCGGGGTCGTCGGCGGTGAACAGCAGCAGATGGTGGTCGGCGGCCCGGCCGGCCTCGGCGAGCGCGTGCAGCAGCCGGTCGTGCATGCTGCCCAGCGCGTGCGGGTGCATCGGCTCGATCCGGTAGCCGATCATGCGTGAGGTGGCGGCCCGCAGCGACTGCGCGACCCGGTTGGGCCGGTAGCCGAGCTGCTCGATCGCCGCCTCCACCCGCTGCCGGGTCTCGGGCCGCACCCGTTGCGGCGCGTTGAGCACGTTGGACACGGTCTGCCGGGAGACGCCGGCGGCTCGTGCGACGTCCTCGACGGTCGGCGGATGCACGGGACCTCCCACGGGAGATGGTGTTGAACGTTCAAATCGGGTCTTGCGGGATGCCCGTTTGAACGTTCAACATGGGTGTTCGGACATTCTCACCCCGCCAACGGCTTGTCAAGAGGAGCGATATGGGGCAGCCCTACCTCCACGAGCACGTGACGTGTGTCGCCGCCCCGGCCACGTGGCTCTCCGGCCCGTCGGGCCAGCTCCGCGGCGGCGCCGACGGCCTGTACGTCGACGACCGCCGGGTCCTGTCGAGGCTGGTCGTCACCGTCGACGGTGCCGAGCCCGTCCCGGTCCAGGTCACCCGGACGGGTGCGGCGTCGGCCCGGTTCACCGCGGTGCTGCCCGCCCTCGGCGACGACGGCCCCGACCCGACCGTCACGCTCGTGCGCGACCGCCGCACGTCGCCCCGCGGTGGCACCGAGACGCTCACGCTGACCAACCTGTCCCACGCCACCCTGGCCGTGGAGATCGAGATCGCCGCCGGCACCGACTTCGCCACCATGGGCGCCGTGAAGGACGGGCACCCGTCGACGTCCACAGTGGAGGTCGTCGGCGTCGGTACCGACGCGGCCGACGCCAACGGGATGCGCGTCGCCGTGACGGCGGACCCGCCGCCGGACCAGGTGTCGGGTGCTGGGCCGATGCGCTGGCTGGTCACGGTCGAGCCGCGGGCGAGCTGGACCGCCACGGTGCGCTTCACCCGCGCCGACGCCGCGCCGATCACCCGCTCCGCCGCACCGGCCGGGCTGCGGGTCACCGCCGACGACCGGCGCCTCGACGCGCTGGTGCGCGCGAGCGTCGAGGACCTCGCGGCGCTGCGGCACGCCGACGGCGACGACGACTACTACACCGCCGGCAGCCCCTGGTACCTCACCCTCTTCGGCCGCGACTCGCTGTGGGCGGCCCGGCTGGCCCTCCCGCTCGGCACCGGCGTCGCCGCCGGCACGCTGCGCGCCCTCGCCCGCCGCCAGGGCACGAAGCACGACCCGGACACCGACGAGGAGCCCGGCAAGATCCTGCACGAGGTCCGCCCCGCCGACGCCGCCCACTGGCTGCCGCCGGTCTACTACGGCACCGTCGACGCCACCGCGCTGTTCGTCAGCACCGCCGCCGACGCCTACCGCTGGGGGCTGTCGGCCGCCGAGGTCGAGCCGCTGCTGCCGCACGTCGAGCGGGCGCTGCTGTGGCTGGCCGGGCACGACGGCTTCATCGCCTACCGGTCCAGCGCGAAGGGCCTGGCCAACCACGGCTGGAAGGACTCCGGCGACGGCATCCAGCACGCCGACGGGCGCATCGCGCGCGGGCCGCTCGCGCTCGCCGAGGTGCAGGCGTACGCCTACCGCGCCTTCCTGGACGGTGCCTGGCTCCTGGAGTCGTTCGGCCGCGACGGCGCCGCGCACTGGCGCGACCTGGCCTCGGCGCTCGCGGCGCGGTTCCGGGCGGCGTTCTGGTGCCCCGGTGGCTACCCCGCGGTCGCCCTCGACGGCGACGGCGAGCAGGTCGGCAGCCTCACGTCCAACATCGGCCACCTGCTCGGCACCGGCCTGCTCTCGACGGAGGAGAGCGCCCGGGTCGCCGGCCACCTCGCCGAGCTGCGCTCACCGTTCGGCATCCGGACCATCGCGCCCTCGTCGGGCGGGTACAACTTCCTGTCCTACCACCTCGGCTCGGTGTGGCCGCACGACACCGCGATCGCCCTGCTCGGCCTGGTCCGCGACGGCCACCGCGCCGAGGCGGCCGAGGTGATCCGCGCCCTGCTCGCCGCCGGCGAACGCTTCGACGCCCGGCTGCCTGAGCTCTTCGGCGGCGACGACGCGCCGACGCCGTACCCGGCCTCCTGCCGCCCCCAGGCCTGGGCCGCCGCCGCCGGTCCCGCGCTGGTGACCGCCCTGCTCGGCCTCGACGTCGACGCCCCTTCGGGCCGGTTGACGCTCGACCCCCTGGCTCCGTCCCCGGTCGGCGCCTACCACGTGCGCGGCCTGCGGATCGCCGGCGGTTCGCTCGACGTGAGCGTCACCGCGGCCGGTGCGGCGACGGTCCACAGCGACCTGTTTAAGGCTTGACTTATATAAGCAGCAGATGACATTGTACGTGCCGTGCATGCGTTCGATGTGCTCGGCGACCCCGTGCGGCGCCGAATCCTGGAGCTGCTCGCCGACGGGGAACAGCCCGCCGGTGCGGTCAGCGAGACCGTGCGGGCCGAGTTCGGGATCTCGCAGCCGGCGGTGTCGCAGCACCTGAAGGTGCTGCGCGAGTCGGGGTTCGCGACCGTCCGGGCCGACGGCACCCGGCGCCTGTACGCCGTCGACGCCGCGCCGCTGCGCGAGGTCGACGCCTGGCTGGAGCGGTTCCGTGGCTTCTGGGAGCAGCGCCTGGACGCGCTCGGCACCGAGCTCGCCCGGGGCAAGCGCTCGCGATCTTCAACAGAAAGGCCTTCGTCGTGATCGACATCGTCAACCAGATCAACGCCGTCCACCGCGAGGTCGGCAACCACCCGGTCAGCACCGGCGAGGGGCGTTCGCTGTTGCTGCGCCGCACGTACGACGCCGACGTCGCGGACGTGTGGGACGCCTGCACCGATCCCGGGCGGCTCGGCCGGTGGCTCGGGCAGGTCGACGGCGACCTGCGCCTGGGCGGCACGTTCCAGATCAAGGACAACGCCGGCGGCCGGATCGTGCGCTGCGAGGAGCCGCGCCTGCTCGCGGTGACCTGGTCCTTCGGCGGCGGCATGGACACCGAGGTCGAGCTGCGGCTCGCGCCCGGGCCCGGCGGCGGCACCGTGCTGGAGCTGGAGCACTCCTCGCCCGCGGAGGTCGTGGACGAGCTCGTCCGCCAGTACGGCCCCGGCGGCACGATCGGCGTCGGCGGCGGCTGGGACCTCGCGCTGCTCGGCCTCGACCTGCACCTGCGCGGCATCGAGCTGGACCCCGCCACCTGGGAGGGCTCGCCCGAGGCGAAGGAGTTCGGGGTCCGCGCCTGCCACGCCTGGGGCGCGGCGATCCAGGCCGCCTGGGGCACCAGCGACGACGACATCGCCGCGGCGATCGCGTTCGGCGTGCAGCAGTTCGCTCCCTGAGCGCGGCGACCGGCGGGTATCCGCGTAGCGAAATCGTCACGGGAATTTCATATTGACGATTAGTAATATCACTGGCCACTCTCTGGTAATGCGACGCCCGCCTAGCGCAAGTTTTCCTCAAGGTCCGTTTCCTGTGCTCGGGCGGGCGCCGCGAACTGCTTATGGTCTGCGGGGCCCGTAGGCGGACGAGAGGCAGATGTCGTGGGATCCAGGACGATCCGGACGGTCGTGGCATTGGCCGGGGTGGTCGCCCTCGCGGCGGGCTGCGGCACGACCCCCGCCGCCGACGCGGGCCGGCCACTCGTCGTGCGGCTTTACGGGTCCGACGCGAACATGACCAACTCCCTCAAGGACAAGCTCGCCGGAAATCCCGGGATACTTTCCGGAATGGTCGGCACCACGCCGCTGCTCGCGCTGCCCGAATCGTTCCAGGGGCGGCTGCGCGGGGTCGACCCGTCGCTGGTCGACTACGGGTACGCCGCCGAGGCCTACGACGCGGTCATGCTCGCCGCCCTCGCCGCCGAGTCGGCCCGCACCACCCAGCCCCTGACCGTCGCGAAGTACGTCGTGGGCGCCTCGACCTCCGGCACGACCTGCGACTCCGCCGCGGCCTGCCTGGCGCTGGCCAAGGCCGGCAAGGACTTCGCCTACCGTGGCGTGTCGATGCGCCGCAGCGGCCTCAGCGACAGCGGCGAGCCGTCCTCGGCCTCCTACGGCACCCTGCACTTCGGCCGGGACAACACCATCAACGCCAACATGACCGAGTTCATCGGCGCCGGCGACGAGTCGCTCGCCTCCACCACCCCCGCCCCGCCGTTCACCCCCTACCCGAACTTCGGGGCGGGCGCGAAGCGGCCGGCCCCGCTGAAGGTCGGCGGGCTCATGCCGCACACCGGCCGGCTCGCCTTCCGCAGCCCGCCGCGCTTCGCCGCCGCCAAGCTCGCCGTCATGGACATCAACGCCGCCGGCGGCGTGCTGGGGCAGCCGGTCGAGTGGGTCGACGGCGACGACGGCACGGACGCCACCGTCGCCGCCGCCACCGTGGACCGGTTCGTCGGCCTGGGCGTGCAGGTCATCATCGGCGCGTCGTCCTCCAGCGTGACGAAGGCCGTCATCCCGAAGATCGCCGCGGCCGGCCGGATCCTCATCTCCCCGTCGTCCACCTCGGACGAGCTGAGCACCGTCGCGGACAACGGCCTGTTCTTCCGCACCGCCCCGGCCGACACCCTGCAGGCCCGTGCCCTCACCGACGTCATCATGCGCGACGGCCCCCACAAGGTGATGATCCTGGCCCGCGAGGACGCCTACGGCCTCGGCCTGCAGAAGAACGTGAAGGCGAACCTGGTCACCGCCGGCGTGCCCGAGGATGCCGTCCAACTCGTGACCTACCCGGGCACCAGCCAGGACTTCGCCGGCCTGGCCGCCCGTGTCCGGTCCGCCGCCCCCGACGCCGTGCTCATCCTCGGCTACGACGAGACGGCCCTCATCGTGACGGCCCTCTACGCGCAGAAGATCGGCACGGCCGGCGCCCTGAACAGGTGACCGCGGCCCGGCCCGGACAGGTGCGGCCGAACGTACGGTGACCGCCAGTGGCCCGGCGACGACGTCGTCCGCATGCGCGCAGCCCGGGTCCGGCTCGGCGACGACGCCGGGACGTCGAGCCCCGTCGCCGGGCAGCCGGACGTGCGGAGTGCGGGTATCCGCCGACACGCCGGTCGGGTGGACGATCAGCGCCGGTCGCGCCTGCGACGGAGGACGTGGTCACCGTGAGACGCGCCGGCTCCATCGGGCCAACACCCACAACACCACCAGGTCTACCGCAAGGGCCGATACCGCGGCGAACTGGTTGACAGTGAACTTGAAGACCTGTCCGACGAGCAGGTCGGCCAGCAACGCGAGTCTCAGCCACCGGATGCCGGTTGCGTGGTCGACACTCAGCGCCGCCGCGCCGCGGATGCTCAACAGCGCCGTGCACGCCGCCGCACCGACGACCACCAGGTCAGCTCGCTGCTCCCCGGCGTGGTCGAAGTCGCCGGTGACGGATTCGGCCAGCGCGCCGACGATCGTCAAGGTGGGCAGCATGATGAGATACCACGACGCCGCTGTCAGGGTCCACGATGGCCGAAGCAGGGCATCCAGTCGAGCGCGAAGCCGACCAGCTGCGGCACGCGAGCGGTCGACGCGTCCCGATTCGGCGTCGGGTATCGCGTTGAGCAGCCGGACCAGCGCGCGGTCGACTTCGCGCTCCGATCCTGTCACCAGCTCGATGGCCTCCACCCGCTGCCGTGTCGTCAGGCCCGAAATGACTCCGGTCAGCGCGGCGTCGGCCGCGTCGGCGCGCCGCTCGTCCGCCGTGCGTTCGGCCGGCCCATGTAACCACTGTGTGATGACGACCAGCACGGCGAACGTGAGGTAGATGATGCCGGCGGCAGGCCGGTAGAAGTAGTCCGTCTCCTCGGTGATGAATTTGCCCACCTCGTCGATGAACAGCCCGAATCCCGCCCCGCCGAGCATTGCGCTGCAGATCCGCGCGGCCCGGCCCAGGAAGACCAGCGCAACGCCGACGGCTGCCATCATGAGCAGGCCGCCCCAGAGCACGTGGGCGATGTGCAGCCCCCCGCCGCCGATCTTGGGATATCCGGTCGCCGCCAGATAAGCCCGGGTGAGTAGGACCGTGCTGATGCCGCAGAGCACGAACGCCTGCAGGTAGGTCGCAGCGCTGCCGGCGCGGACGAAACCCGATGGTTGCGAGTCCATGGTCAATGATATTCCGGGTCAATGGCCGTCCTGTCCCGAAGTACGCAGACAGGTCACGTCGATGGCGGAGCAGCGGGTGCGTTGGAAGGTCTCCCGGTCCGGTTTGGTCCGCGACCGCCGCCCGGTCCACCTCCCTGCCGATGCCGTCGTCCTGGCCGGTCTGGCGGCCGCGCCACATGATCCGGGGCCGTTGCCCGGCATCGGCCTGGGTGGTGGAGTCGCCGGTGATGAGGAACCGAGTCCGTCGACTGTCCACTGTGGTGGCACCGGCCATCCCGATGCCGGGGAGCCGAGCCGCTCTGTCAGGCGCGGTTGAACTCCATGATCCAGTTGGACTCCCACGTGTGTCCACCGTCGGCCGAGAACTCCTGTTCCCAGCGCGCCGACGTGGGGGTGATGTCCGACCAGATGAAGTGCGCCTTGATCGGTCTTCCTTCGTGCGTGTCGTCGCCGTAGAAGTCGCCGCGGCCGTCGGTGAAGGTGCCCACCACCGGCGGGTAGAGCAGGCCGGTGGTGCTGCTCGCCCAGTAGATCGACCATTCCTTGCGTTCGACGTCGAACAGTCGCAGCGAGAAGCCGCGGCTGCCCAGCGTCGGGAAGACGATCTCCTCGGTGTTGCCGGCACCGTTGAAGATGCTCTGGCTGGTCACGCTGCTCGGGAAGTGGTCCCACTCGTCGCTGCCGGCGAAGAGTGTCCTGAGGCGCCGGTTGACCACGTCCCACGAGCCGATGATGAAGTCGAAGTCGTTCATGCGGCGATCATGAGTCATGACCCCTGACATCTTCTGTCAGTGATCTGGAAGACTGTCTCGGTGCGTGCGAGCCGATTGCTGTCCCTGCTGCTGTTGTTGCAGAATCGCGGGCGGATGAGCGCCGCACAGCTTGCCAGGGAGCTCGGCATCACCGCCCGGACCGTCTACCGCGACGTCGAGGCGCTGGCCGCGGCGGGCGTGCCGATCTACGCCGAGCAGGGACCCGCCGGTGGGTACCAGCTGATGGACGGCTACCGCACCCAGTTGACCGGCCTGACCGCCGACGAGGCCGAGTCGTTGTTCCTGACCGGCATGCCGCAGCCGGCCGCCGAGCTGGGACTCGGTGCTCAGGTGGCCGCCGCCGAGCTCAAGTTGATGGCGGCGTTGCCCACCCCGTACCGGGAGGCGTCGATTCGAATCCGGCAGCGCTTCCACCTCGACGCGCCGGGCTGGTACCGGGAGCCGGACGCGGTGCCGCACCTGCTCGCCGTCGCGGAGGCGCTCTGGCAGGACCAGGTCATCGAGGTCCGGTACCGTCGCTGGGCGCCTCAGCCCGGCGTGGTCGGCCGGCGGCTGCACCCGCTGGGGCTCGTCCTCAAGGCGGGAGTCTGGTATGTGATCGCCGCCGGGCGCGGTGAGCCGCGCACCTACCGGGTCTCCGCCATCGTTGAACTGCGGCGGCTGCCGGAGAAATTCATCCGCCCGGACGGCTTCGACCTGACCAGATTCTGGCAGGCACATGTCGAACGGTACGAGCGGGCCGAAACGACCGAGGTCGCCGTGGTGCGTCTGTCGCCCGCGGGGATCGCCGCCCTACCCGACATCCTCGGCCCGCGGGCCGGCCGGCTGGCGGCGCGCACCCTCACACCCGCCGACCCGGACGGCTGGCGACGCGTCACCATCCCGCTGGAAAGCGTGGACCACGCCGCCGCCGGCCTGCTCCGACTCGGCGCGGACGCGCAGGCACTCGCCCCTCCTGAACTGGTCGCGCGCATCACCGCAACGCTCCGGGCGATGACTCGGCTGTATCCGCCGGCGTCGACGGATTGAAACACCGGTTCGTCGAACCGGTGTGTTCCATGCTGCCGCGGTAGACCCGGGGCCGTGCGGTGGGACGAACGGGTTGCATCGGTGACCGGCCGTCGGCGGTCGTGGAGCCGGGCCGCGATCAGCGCCAGCTGGGCGGCATGACCGAAGCCGCCCAGCTTCCCGGTCGTGTCGTGCAGGGGGCCAGCGGTTGGAGTGTCGGTTGATTCGGCGGCGTCACCACGCCGGCGAGCGTCGACGAGACCGGCTGAGCGCCGCGGCACCGATGCGCCATGGTACCCCGGTCAGCCCTTCAGGGCACCCTTGACGAAGCCGCGCACGTAGTACCGCTGCAGCAACAGGAACAGGAGCACGCACGGCACCGCGGCGGTGACGACGCCGGAGAGCAGGGTGCCGTGGTCGACGGCGCCGAGGCTGCCGGACTGCAGGTTGAACAGGGCGACCGGCAGCGTGAACTTCTCGTCGTCGGTGATGAAGATGAGCGGGGCGACGAACTCGTTCCACGAGGCGAGGAACGAGAACAGCGCGACCGTCACGATGCCGGGGACGACGCCGCGGAGCAGGACGTGGCGCAGGACGCCGGCCGGGCCGCAGCCGTCGATGAGGGCCGCCTCGTCGAGCTCGACGGGCAGCGCCTCGAACGAGTTGCGCATCATGAACAGCCCGAACGGCAGCTGGAACATGGCGAGCACGAGCGCCAGGCCGACCAGCGAGTTCTGCAGGCCGAGCCAGTCGAGCATGATGTACAGCGGGATCAGGATCGTGCTGTGCGGCACCATGAGGATGGTCAGGGTGGCCATGAAGAGCAGGTTCCTGCCGCGGAACGAGAAGCGGGCGATCGCGTAGCCGCCCAGGGTCGTGGCCACCACGGTGACGGCGACCGTCACGAGGGCGACGAACGCGGTGTTGCGCATGTAGACGGGCAGGCCGCTGCCGTACACCAGCAGCCGCCGATAGTTGTCGAGCCCCAGCTGCCCGGTGCCGGTGCGGCCGTGCACCGACGCCCAGAGCGCCCACAGCATCGGGGTCAGGAACAGCACGGCGAGCGCGGCGCAGGTGGTGATGCGGGCCTTCATCGGGCGCTCCTGAGGAATCGGACCTGTGCGCCGTTGACGGCGTACAGGACGGCGAGGATCCCCACGGAGATGGCGGCGGCGCGGCCGAGGTCCTGGGAGGTGAACGCCTCGCGGTAGATGCCGATGACGACGGTCGCCGTGCCGTGGCGGCCGCCGGTGAGGATGAAGAACTGGTCGAACGCGAGCAGCGAGCTGGTCACCAGCAGCACGAGGACGAGGGCCATGGTGGGGCGCAGCAGCGGCAGCGTGATCCGCCTCATCATCTGCCAGCGGGTCGCGCCCTCGATGGTCGCCGCCTCGTACAGGAGCGGATTGATCGATTGAAGTCCGGCCATGATGATGACCATGTAGTAGCCCGCGAACTTCCACGTGATCATGACCGCGGTCGAGTAGAGCGCGTTGTCGCCGTCGCCGAGCCAGTCGACGCCGTCGCTGCCGAGCAGCGCGGCGAACGCGTTGAGCGGCGACGCGTCGTGGTTGAACATGCCGTAGAACAGCAGGCTCGCCGAGGCCAGCCCGACCGCGGCGGGCAGGAAGAACACGGTCCGGAACACGGTCACGGCCGGCCCGGGGCGCTGCACGAGCAGGGCGAGCCCGAACGCCATCAGCCCGACGAGCACGGTGGCGACCAGGGTGTACTTGATGCTGAAGACGATCGCCCGGGTGAACAGGGGCTCGCGCAGCGCCTCGTAGTTCGCCACACCGTTCGGGGCCGAAGCGCCCAGCAGCGGCCAGTCGTTGAGCGACATCCACGCCATCAGGCCGAGCGGTCCGACGAACAGCACCGCCACCAGCAGCGCCATCGGCACGGCGTAGAGGAATCCGGACGACCGCCGCACGCTCAGCCCCCGCTCAGTGAGGTGGTGATGCTTCCGTTGTGCCGGTCGAGGGCGGCGCCGACGTCACCGGGGCCGAACACCGCGTCGGCGACCGCTTCGATCCACGGGCCGTTGGGGTCGTTGAACGTCTTGCCGAACGCGACGGCGTACGGTGTCTGGCCCCTCCGCGCGATCGCCGTGAACGTCACCAGCCGCGGGTCCTGCTGGGCGTGGACGTTGTTGTCGAGGTCGCTGCGGACGGGCACGTAGCGGTTCTTCGCCACGACGTCGACCTGCGCCTGCTCCGACAGGGTCCAGGCGATGAAGTCCCACGCCTGGTCCGCGTGCCGGCTGTTGGAGCCGATGCCGAGCACGTCCCCGCCGACGAACGACGACGCGCCGCCTTCGAGGCCCGGGATCGCGGCGACGCCGACCTGCAGCCGCGACGCCTCCTCGATGTTGCGCAGGGCGGTGGCGCCCATCGGCTGGATGCCGATCAGCCCCTCGCTGAACGCCTGTGTCCACGACGGGCCGCTCTCGTTCTTCGCCGACCGGGGGACGAGGCCGTCGGCGTACATGCCGCGGTAGAACTGGAAGACCCGCGTCGCGTCGGCGCTGTTGAGCATCGCGGCGGTGCCGTCCTCGTTGAGGACCTTCGACCCGGATGCCCAGATCATCGGCCACGCCGTGGCGAACATGCAGTCCGGGCAGGCGCCGCCGAAGTTGAACCCGTGCACGCCGCCGCCGAGCCCGTTGACCTTCGCGGCGAACTCGCGCAGCTCCCGCAGGCTGGTCGGCGGCCGGTCGCCGTCGAGCCCGGCCCGGATGAACAGGTCCTTGTTGTAGAACAACGCGGCCAGGTCGATGTCGTGCGGCACGCCGTAGGTGCGGCCGGCGTGCCGGACGGCCCGCATGTGCGACGGCGCGAGGTCCTCCCGGAACGGCAGCGTGGCGACCCGCGCCGTGATGTCGGCGAACACGCCCTGGGCGGCGTAGTTCGGCGCGTACACCACGTCGACGGCGAGCAGGTCCGGCAGCTGACGGGTGCCGGCGGCCGCGCCGACCCGCTGCTGGTAGGAGTCTCCCGGCATGACCGTGAGCTTGACTTTGTTGCGGTGGCTGCGGTTGTACTGGTCGATGAGGGCCCGGCTGAACGCCCCGGTGAGCGAGCGGGTCCACATGGTCAGCACCGTCCCGTCGTCGGTGGCCGCGGTCCCCGCCGGCACCGGTGCGTCGTGCGCCCGCTGGCACGCGGTGAGCGCGAGCACGGCGACGAGCGCCACCACCCCGGCCTTGCGTGCGCCCATTGATCGCCTCCGCTCCTCGCGGCATGTTAGCGATCACATCGAGGTTGTCAACACCACCGTCTGGACGTTAAATTCTGGCGACGCACTGGGTTTGTGGTGATGTGAGCGGTAACTCGCATGGTCGCCTGTCGGGGTGGCCCGGCGGCGCCCCCTCGTGCCGCCGGGCCGGGGTGGGTCAGACGCGCAGTTTCGCCAGGGCGTCGGACCAGGCGACGACCTGGCCGAGCGTGGCGTCCAGGGCATCGAGCTGCGCCTGGCCTGGAGTGAGCCGGGTGAAGTTCTCGAAGTCCGTGTAGAACGACAGCGCGACCTGCGAGCGGACCGTGGCGAGCTGCAGCTCGGCGGCGATGAGCCGCAGGTGCTCCACCGCACGGGCGGCGCCGACCACGCCGTAGCCGACGAACCCGGCGGCCTTGTTGTTCCACTCGGCGTACAGGTAGTCGATGGCGTTCTTCAACACCCCGGTCGTGGAGTGGTTGTACTCCGGGGTGACGAACACGTAGCCGTCGTAGCCGGCGATGACCCGCGACCACGCCTTCGTGTGTTCGTTGGCGTACTGGCCCGCCGACGCCGGGACGGGCTCGTCGAGGTGCGGCAGCGGGTGGTCGGCGAGGTCGACGATCTCGAACTCGGCGTCGTTCCGCCGAGCGGCGGTCTCGAGCACCCAGTCGGCGACGAGCCGGCTGTACCGGCCGGGCCGGACGCTCCCGACGATGATGGCGATCCTGGTCACGGGCGTGCACTCCTCACGTCACCGCCGCTTCCGACGCGGCGTCCGTGAGATGTGAGCGGTTCTGGCATACGCTGCATTTCCGGTCTGAATTCCGCACTTTGAGGTGCGTCGCGCACCTTGACGTGCCTCTTGGAGGTGAGCAGGCATGACCGCATCCAACGCGTTGTCCACATGTCGGGACGACGATCTGCGCGCGGTGGTTCGTGGGCTGCTGACGACGATCGGCGACAAGTGGACCCTCGTCGTCATCGCCGTACTGGTGGCCGGGCCGCGGCGCTTCACCGCGATCCAGCGCGAGGTCGAGGGCATCTCCCACCGGGTGCTCACCAAGACGCTGCGCGACCTCGAGCGGGACGGCCTCGTGTCGCGCGAGGTGCACGCCGAGGTGCCGCCGCGGGTCATGTACGAGCTGACGCCGCTCGGCCGTACGCTGCTGGAGCCCGTCGACGGGCTGGTCCGCTGGGTGGAGGCGCACGGCAGGGCGGTGCTGGCCAACCGGTCCCGCTCTTGACTTTGTAGCAAGCTATGTCTCACTATGGTGATACAAATATTGCTACAAGATGGGAGGGGTCATGACCTCGTCGGATGAGCAGTCGGCACGCGCCTGGCTGGACGGCAGGGGGTTGCCCGACGCTCCTGTCACCGACCTGCTGGGCGCCCGGCTGGCCGCCCGGCGGCGGGCGCGCATCGCCGACGCGCTGGTGCTCGCCGCGCTCATCATCGTCGCGTCGCTCGCGCAGGCCGCCAGCCTCAACGACAGCTGGTCGCACCGGCTGGTGCTGCTCGTGCTCGCCGCGGCGACCGCCGGGCTGCTGGTCGCCCGGCTGCTCATCGCGCGCCGGCTGGCCGCGGCCGACCGGCGGGCGGGAGCGGCGCTGCCGCGGCGGGCCGCGCACGCGGTGAAGCCCGGCTGGCGGGTCGTGCTCGGCCGGGCACACGCCGCCTTCGGCCTCGTCACGCTCAGCATTGCCGTCGTCCTCGCGCTCAGCGCGCTGACCGTCCCGGATGCGCTGGTCCGCCAGGGTGCGGTGATCCTGCTTGTGGCCGTGCTCGGCGTCGCCGCCGGGACCGCCGTGCAGCTGCGGCAGCTGCTGACCAGCCCCGTGGTGGCGGAGGACGAGACGTCGCTGACGGTCGACGTCATCATGAGGATCGAGGACGCTCGGGAGTCCACCGCCCCGAGCGTGCTGTGGACGCTGCCGGTGGTCCTGCTGTGCGGCTTCGCCCCGCTGTGGTGGAACGTCGCGGCCTTCGGCGCTGTCGCGCTCGGCGTCGCCGCGACGGCCCTGATCCACGTGCGCACGCCGGCGAGCCTGGCCACCGCCCGGCAGGCGATGATCGTCCGTTAACGATCCCCACGAATAGATCCGGGGGATTTCCCTCCGGGGCAAAGCCCTGGATTCCCAGCTCGGACCGCACCTGATGCACCGTCGCGAAAGAAGGTGATCAAATGTCTGATGTCGTCGGCACTGGCACGGTTGCGTTCAGCCGTGGCGAGGATCGTCCTCGCGGCGTTGAGGTCACGGTCGGCGGTGTAGCCGCAGGCCGCGCACTGGAACGTACGGACGCCCAGCCCGAGACGGAGATTGGCTCTCTCGCCGCACCCGGAGCAGGTCATGGTCGTGTAGGCGGGCGGCACCAGCACCACCTTCCGGCCCGCCCGCGTAGCGCGCTCGATCAGTTCACGTTTCGCTGCGCCGATCGCCGCGTCGGCGGCTTTACGGGCCATCCGGGTCTTGGCCAGGAACTTCGGTTCGAAGTCCTCCACGGCGATCAGGTCGTGGTGGTCGGTGACGTTGTTGGCCCAGACGCGGGCGTCGTGGGTGTTCTGCCGGGCGGCCTTCTTGGCGATGCGGGCGGCTCGGCGCTTCGCGTCCTGGTATCCCTTCGACTGCGGCCGACCCTTCGGCCGGCGTCGGCGGGCCATCGCGCGTTGGGCGCTGGCCAGCTCGGCCGCGCAGCGGCGGCGGTGGCCCAGGTACGGCAGGTCGAATCCGGGGTCGGTGGTGGTGGCGGTGCTCTTCACGCCCCAGTCCACACCGATACCCGGCAGACCACTCGGCAGACCGGTCTGCGGTGTCTGCGCCTGCTCACGGCGAACCACGAACGACGCGTACCAGTGACCGAGACTGTCCTGGTAGACGCGCACACTGGACGGTTCGGACGGCAACTCCCGGGACCAGACGACCGGAACCGTGACCGTGCCCGGCAGGCGCAGACGGCCGCCCCTGATCGAGAAGCCACGGGTGGTGTACTCCAGACTCGGCAGCGAGCCCTTAAGACGCTTGACCTTCGGCCGTCCCCGACCCTTGACCTTGAACGAGTGATCCAGGGCGAGGCTGTACGTGCGCAGCGTCTGTTGTTGGGCGACCTGCGACCCCGCCCGCAACCAGGAGTTGCGGCCCCGGGCTTCGGTCAGCAGCTTCGACAGCTTCCCGAATGTCGGCCTGCGGCCGGTCTTCTGCTGGTGGACGGCCTCGTTCCACAGCCAGCGGCAGCGGCCCCACTCGTCGAGCAGGGCGGCCTCCGCCATGCGGCCCGGCCGCAGGCGGTAGGTGTAACGCACTGTCTCGATCATCTAGTTCCCACACCTTAAGTCCCGGTGCCGACCCTGTGGACCAACTCGTACTTCGTCGCGACAGTTGGCGGCGCGATCCTGGAGATAGTGAAGAGGTATGTCGAGAACCAGCGCAACGTCGGACCAGACGCCCATCCGCCTCGACGGCGAATGGGCTATCCCTGACCTGCTCCGCAGGGGTTCCGTTTCCTCCCCACGGCTCAAGCCGGGAGTTTCCACGGAAGGTACTCGATGATCGTCATCGACGCCGCCTCGGCGGTTCCGCCCTTCGAGCAGCTGCGGGTCCAGCTCGCCCGGCAGATCCAGGACCGCACGCTGCCGGTCGGCTTCCGCCTGCCGACGATCCGCAGCCTGGCGACCGACCTGGGGCTGGCCGCCAACACCGTCGCCCGGGCCTACCGTGAGCTGGAGGAGGCGGGCCTCATCGAGACCCGCGGCCGGGCGGGCTCGTTCGTCTCGGCGGCGGGCGAGGTCAGCCGCGAGCGCGCCCGCCATGCGGCGGCCGACTACGCCGCTGTGATCGCCAGCCTCGGTCTCGACCTGGACGAGGCGCTCGCCATCGCCCGCGCCGCCCTGACCGCCACCCGGCTCAATTCCCCATGATCCGGTAAGAACTCGTCGCCAGGGCGGTCATGGGCGGGCGGGCTGGGTGGGGGCCACGCCGGTGGACTCGCGGACGACGAGGCGGCCGGGCTGGCGGACGACGCCCGAGTGGTGGTCGCCGTCGAGGGCGGCGAAGAGGTGGCGGACGGCGGTGGCGCCGAGCTGCTCGAGGTTGAGGTCCACTGTGGTCAGTGGCGGGCGGCACTCGGTGGCGAAGACCTCCCAGTTGTCGTAGCCGACCACGGCCACGTCGTCGGGGCAGGTGCGGCCCAGGTCGCGCAGGGCCTCGGTGACGCCGGAGGCGATCTGGTCGTTGCCGCAGAAGATGGCGTCGATGTCGGGGTGCGAGGCGAGCAGCCGCGACGTGGCGTGCCGGCCCCAGCGCTGCGACCACTGGCCGAAGAGCGGCTCGCCGACCAGGGAGAGGCCTGCCGATGAGAGGCCCGAAGCGAAGGCCAGGGCGCGGTCGCGGGCGGCGCGGTAGCCGTGGTCGCCGGTGATGTGGGCGATGCGGCGGCGGCCCAGCGAGACGAGGTGCTCGGCGGCGAGGTGGGCACCGCCGGCGTCGTCGGCGACGACGGACAGGTCCGCGGGGTCGTCGGACTCGCAGTACGCGTAGACGACCGGCACGGGGATGCTGCGGGTCAGTGACGGGCGCAGGTCGTTGGCGTCGCCGAGGATGATGAACCCGTCGACCTGCCGGGCGAGCAGCGTGCGGATGTAGTGCTGGCGGCGGATGGCGTCGCCGCGGGCGTCGCAGAGCAGGACGCTCATCTGCTCGTTGCCGAGGGCGTTCTCGGCGCCGAGCAGGACCGGGATCGCGAAGCGGGCGGCCGACAGCTCGTCGGTGAGCAGGCCGATCGTGCGGGTGTTGCCCGAGATCAGGCCGCGTGCGAGCACGTTGGGCTGGAAGGACAGCTCCTCCGCGGCCTGCTGGACCCGCCGCCGGGTCGCCGGGGCCACCTCGTCGCGGGCGTTGAGCGCCTTGGAGGCGGTCGCGACCGAGACGCCGGCCAGCTTGGCGACGTCGGTGAGGGTGACCTGCGCGCGTTTCCTGCTCACCAGCGGCCCTTCTCAAAGCATCCGAAAACTTTTCGGCGAGCATACACATGCTCGGTTGCGTGTCACAACTGTCACAAACCGACATTCGGGTCAGATCAGCAGCACCATGCGCAGAAAATCGACCGTTGACACGGCGATGTCATGCTGCCATCCTTCCGAAAAGGTTTTCGTAACACAGAAAGGTGGGTACCGCAGTGACGTCGGACGCCAGCGGAGGGCCGGTGCTCCCGTCCCGCGGGGTACTGCGGCCCGTCGATCCGCGACGGGTACGCATCACCGGCGGGTTCTGGGCGCAGCGCCAGGCGGTGAACGGCACCGCCACGATCGAGCACTGCCGCACCTGGCTCGACCGGCTCGGCTGGACCGGCAACTTCGCCACGACGGGCACGGGCACCGAGCGCCGCCGCGGCCGGGAGTTCTCCGACTCCGAGATCTACAAGCACGTCGAGGCGATGTGCTGGGAGTCCGTCCGCCCCGGCGGCACCGACCACTCGGCGCGGCTGGACGAGCTCACCGCCATGATCGCCGCCGCGCAGGCCCCCGACGGCTACGTGCACACCGCGTTCGGCCGGCCCGGCCAGCCCGAGCGGTACAGCGACCTGAACTTCGGCCACGAGCTCTACTGCGCCGGCCACCTCATCCAGGCCGGCGTCGCCGCGGCCCGCACCGGCCTGGCCGGCGGGCTGCTCGACGTGGGGCGCGGGGGCCCCGGCGACCGGGGAGGGCGCCTAGCCCCCGCCCGGGGGTTGGGGCCCCCCGGCGAGGGGAACCCCCGCCGGGG
>NZ_JBFANF010000072.1:0-62514 GCF_040674675.1 Dactylosporangium sp. NPDC049742
TCGCGGCGTTCGCCGGGGTGGCGGCCCAGGCGACGAACGTGGTGAGAGCCGCGGCCGCCGAGACGGCGACAGCGGTGGCGAGCAGACGGCTACGCATATTCATGGCGCGCGTTCCTCCTGTACAGGGCAGCGTGCAACGAACCGGTCGGCGTCCGGTTTTGACGCAAGTCGATGGGGCTCAGTATTGGGTGACCTCGGCGACGGTGTCAAAGCTTTCGAAACCCCAGCTCAGCCCCGAGCTCTGGTACTGACGCCGGCCGGCCATTTCGATGACGGCGCGGGTGCCGGCGAGGGGTTACGCGGGCAACCGCTAGGGGTGGGCCGCCACATGGATGAGGGTTGTGATCGATATACGGCTATGGGACGGTGACCTTCTCAGGGGTAGGAGTCGGGAGGCGAGATGCATCGGGTCGGATTGGTGGGTGCGGCCGTCGTCATCGTTGCGCTTGTCGGCGCGTCGCCGGCTGCCGCGGCGCCACCGGGCGTTGATTCGTCGCGGCTGGAGCGGCTGGTGACGGTGGATGGCATCACCGATCATCAGCGGGCGCTGCAGCGCATCGCCGACCGCAACGGTGGCACCCGCGCCACGCGGACGCCGGGCTACACCGCGTCGGCGGCCTACGTGAGGGCCACGCTGGAGAAGGCCGGCTACAACGTCCACTACGAGATGTTCAACATGCCGGAGTGGCGTGAGAACGCGGCGCCCGTGCTGCGGCAGGTCTCGCCGACCGGCAGGACCTATGTCGCGGGCGCCGCCGGGGACGACGACTCGCCGTCGGTCGACTTCATCGCGTTCGAGCACACACCGACCAGGGCGCTGACGAACGTCAAGGTCGTGCCGACCGATGACGTCGTGATCCCGAGCCCCGGTGGATCGACTTCCGGCTGTGAGCTGTCGGATTTCCCAGCGGCCGCCATCGGCGCCGTCTCGCTGATCCAGCGGGGCACCTGCGCGTTCACGCAGAAGCTGGAGAACGCCGTGCAGGCGGGCGCCATCGGGGTAATCCTGTTCAACGAGGGTGACACGGCGGCCCGCAGCAACGCCGTGTTCCGCGCGGCCCCGTTCGACTACCCGCTGCCGGCGGTGGCGTCGAGCTTCGCCGTCGGTCAGGAGCTCTACAACGCGTACAGGGCGGGCCAGAACCCGACCGTCGACCTGACGACCAACGGCGTCGACGAGCAGAGGCTGTATCCGAACGTGGTGGCCGAGACCAGGCGCGGTGACCCGAACCATGTGGTGCTGCTCGGCGCCCATCTGGATTCGGTGACGTCGGGTCCGGGCATCAACGACGACGGGTCGGGCACGGCATTCCAGCTCGAGCTCGCCGAGCAGCTCGCCAAGGTGGGCCCACCGCGCAACAAGATTCGCTTCCTGTGGTTCGGTGGCGAGGAGGACGGCCTGGTCGGCTCGCAGTATTACGCGGCCCACCTGTCCGACCGCGAGGTCGCGCGCACGGACATGATGCTCGACACCGACATGATCGCGTCGCCGAACTTCGCGCGGCTCGTCTACGACGGCGACGGCTCGACGTTCGGCTCGGAGAACTCCGGGCCCGAGGGTTCCGGCACGATCGAGCGGGTGCTCACCGGCTACTGGGCCAAGCGCGGGATGGTCAGCGAGCCGATCCCGTTCGACGGCCGCTCGGACTACGTCGGCTTCATCAACCGTGGCATTCCGGCGGGCGGCGTGTTCGCCGGGGCCGAAGCGCCCAAGACCGCCGAGCAGGTCGCCAAGTACGGTGGCGTCCTGGGCGAGCAGCTCGACCCGTGTTACCACGAGGACTGCGACACGTACACCACCGTCACCAAGCAGCCGCCGGCCTCGACGATGGAGACGTACGCCACGAACCCGGCGCTCGCACAACAACAGGCCGACAGCCTCCGCGGCAACGCGCTGCGTTCGCTGCAACAGTTCAAGAACACGCTCGTGCACGCCGCCTGGTACTTCGCGTGCGCCAAGAACGCCTTCCCGCCGAAGGCGAACGCAGCGGACGCCAAGATGGACGCAACCAGCCACCGGTTCAAGCATCAGGGCCACGCGCGCCCGGGCGACCGCTGAGAGATTCGAAACGATCGCTGCCTCGGCCTGGACGCCGGGGCAGCGGCGCGCCCTGCCACAAAGCGAACACGGTTCAAACTTGTGGTGTTCACGGACGACGTTGCGGACGCTGCACCGGCTGGCGGGAGCAGCCGTTGCGGCCGGACAACGTCACGGACCGGTTCAACCAGCCAGCGGTCGCTGCGGGCCGTCGACGCAGATCCGTGCCGCAGCGTCGAGTCCGGCTCGGTGTTGCAGTGATGCGGCGGACAGGCTTTCGGCGAACAGGTCACCAATCACCGCGTTCTCGCCACGCTTGTCCGGGACCTGCCGGTTCACTGTCCCACGGGAGCGACCCGGCGACGTGCTC
Organism: Dactylosporangium sp. NPDC049742; assembly: GCF_040674675.1. NCBI lineage: Bacteria > Bacillati > Actinomycetota > Actinomycetes > Micromonosporales > Micromonosporaceae > Dactylosporangium > Dactylosporangium sp. NPDC049742. The sequence continues at coordinate 2,409 of NZ_JBFANF010000072.1, forward strand.
CAGAACGTTCTGCCAGGCCGCTGAGGTGGAACCGGGACACCGTCGTGGCCGGTGTCGTGGGCCCGTCCCCGGGGTAGTGTCGGTTCAGGCGACACATTGCCAGCTAGGAGGCCCGATCGTGACCGGACCGGCCTACCTCAGCGGATATCTCGCGCCGGTAGCCGACGAGATGGACGCGTACGATCTGCCCGTCACCGGGGCGCTGCCTCCTGAGCTGACCGGGCGGTACTTCCGCAACGGCCCGAATCCGCTGCCCGGCCAGGACCCCGGGCACTGGTTCCTGGGGCCGGGCATGATCCACGGGATCCGGCTGCGTGGCGGGCGGGCCGAGTGGTACCGCAACCGCTGGGTGCGCACCGCGGAGCTCGAGGGTGCGTCGTACGTCCGCCCGGACCTCTCCATCGACCGCACCGCCGTGCCGGCCAACACCCACGTCGTGCCGCACGGCGACCGGATTCTGGCGCTGGTCGAGAGCGGCCTGCCGTACGAGGTGACAGCGGAGCTGGACACCGTGGGGCCGTGCGACTTCGGCGGCCGGCTCACCACCGCGATGACGGCACACCCCAAGCAGGATCCGCAGACAGGGGAACTGCACTTCTTCGGATACGGTGCCCTGCCGCCGTACCTCACGTACCACGTCCTGGACGCGGCCGGCGAGTTGGTCCGCAGCCGCGAGATCGCCGTCACCGGGCCGACGATGATGCACGACTTCGCCATCACTGCCGGTCACGTCGTCTGGCTGGACCTGCCCGTGGTGTTCGACCCGGCGCTGATCGGCAGGGAACGCATCCCCTACCGATGGGACGACGCGCACGGCGCGCGGCTCGGGGTGATGCCCCGCGCCGAGCTCGCCACGGTGCGCTGGTTCGACGTCGATCCCTGTTTCGTCTTCCACGTCGGCAACGCGTACGAGGACGCCGCCGGCGCGGTGGTGCTCGACGCCGTCCGTTACGACGTCGCGGGCTTCGGGTCCGTGTGGTCGAGACTCGGCGGCGGAGCCAACCTGGACCGGTCCCGGGCCCAGCTGTACCGCTGGCGGCTCGACCCGGCGACAGGCACCCGGCGGGAGGAGTTGCTGGACGACCGCGGCGTCGAGTTCCCCACCCACGACAACGACCGCACCGGGCGACCCAACCGGCATCTGTACGCCGTGGGCGAGCACACGATCGTCAAGTACGACACCGGCACCGGCAGCGCCACCGTGTACCGCTTCGATGCCGAGCAGCGCCCCGGCGAGGCGGTCTTCGTGCCCACGGACGGCGCGCGTGCCGAGGACGAGGGCTGGCTGCTCAGCATCGTCACCGGTCCGGCCGGCTCCGTCCTGCTCGTCCTGGACGCCGCCGACCTTGCCCCGGTGGCCACGGTCGGCCTGCCACGTCGCGTACCGGCCGGGTTCCACGGGTCGTGGATCGCCGACCGCATATGACTCCCCGGCCTGGCCCGGGCGCCCATGAGACGGCGTAACACAACGCGCACCGGTCGCCGCCGCGTGAGATCGTGCCGGCAACGGACGATCTCACTGGTACCGAACTCGCTGACCTCCACCGATCCGCGCTCGGCGTGGCCGCCGAACTGGCCGGCGCGGTCGAGCGCGAGCGAGGTCCGGGAGCCGTCAAAGTCGCACAACGGGACCCGCACGCTGCTGCTCGACCCGGCGACCCCGACGACCCCGGCGATGCTGACATCTGTGAGGAGGACGCGGTGGGGCCGGTGGGGTTGGGGGAACATGTTCACCGGTCGTACCGGTCGGCCGTTGCGGCCGGACAACGTCACGGATCGGTTCAGCAAGCTTGTGGTCGGCGCGGGCGTGCGCCCGATCGGGCCGCATCAGGTCCGGCACCTGATCGCCTCGACGTTGCTCGACGACGGGTACGGCATCCATGAAGTGGCCGAACGTCTCGGTCATGACGCCGGCACGCTGATGCGCTGCTACGCCCCGCGTGATCGCCACCCGACGCCGTGAAGCCACCCAGCACCAGGCCGAACTCATTGCGTGCTGACCGGACCCATGCGGTCCGGGGCAGATGCGGCCCGGCGTCCGAGACCAATCCGTGGACCCCTTTACTCGGCCGGTTTATGCTTGTGGTGACCTGGGAGAACGTGCTTGAGCACGTCGCTGAGGCCTTCAACGACTGGGGGATAAGGGCTCCGCGAACCGGGCCAAGGCCCGGCTGAAGGTCGCCCGTGTGCACGCCCGGATCGCGGACCGGCGCAGGGATCACCTGCACAAGCTGAGCACTCGGCTCGTTCGTGAGAACCAAACGATCGTGATCGAGGACCTGACCGTCCGCAACATGGTCAAAAACCACAACCTGGCCCGCGCCGTCAGCGACGCGGCCTGGCGGCAGTTCCGCACCATGCTCGAATACAAGGCCGACTGGCACGGCCGAACTCTGGTCGTGGTGGACCGCTGGTTCCCGTCGTCCAAACTGTGCTCGACGTGCGGTGCGCTCGCTGAGCGGATGCCGCTGCACGTGCGGGAGTGGGCGTGCCGGTGCGGCGCCGTGCATGACCGGGATGTCAACGCGGCCCGCAACATTCTCGCGGAGGGGCTCTCCGTGATCGCCTGTGGAGGCGGTGTGAGACCCCAACGGACGAACGTTCGGACGGGGCAGTCGTCGGTGAAGCAGGAAAGCCCTGGGGTGACCCAGGCAATCCCCCGCCTCAGGCGTGGGGAGGATGTCAAGTGCTCAGCTCTACCCCCCGGGACCGCGGCGGGTCGTCGTCCGGTCGGGGTGAAGGCCGGCGGGTGCCGGCGGGGTGCGGGCCGGTCCGGGCCTCGTCGATGTGCTCGTCGATGTGCTCGTCGCCGAGTTCGAAGTCGTGCAGGACCGTGTCGGACATCGGCTGGGTGTACTCGCGGACGTCCCGCGGCGCGCCGCGCGCGATGAGCAGCCGCGACCGGATGATCCGGATCGCCTCCGCCTTGCGGTGCCGGGCGCGGCGGTCGTAGGGGAGGCCCGCCCCGATCCCGGTCGGCAGGTGTCTGATGTGGAGCGTCGACCTGGTTTCGCCGGCGCGGCTCGGACCGCGGACGCAGTACAGGTCGACGCGGAGGTCCTCGTCGGCGAGCTCGACCGGGTCGTCGTCCTGCGCGTGGGGGGACACCTCGACGACGGCGTGGCCGGTCCGCATCCGTCCGTGGTCGAACGGGTCGGCGGCGGTCATCGTGTGCCGGCCGTCCTCGCCGCGCAGCAGGCCGTACGCGTACGGCGCGGCGACCACCAGCGTCGCCTCCCGCAGCCCCGCGACGGACGCGTGGTGCTCCGTCACGACCTCGGTGCGCAGGCCGTGCCGGTCCGCCCACTGCCGGTACATCCGCAGCAGCGCCTCGGCGAGGGCGGTCGAGGCCGGGTCGTCGGGTGCCGCGGCGCGGACGAGCACGACGGCGCCGTGCGTGTCGTAGGCGCCGTCGAGCCGCATGCGGACCTGCACGGCGGCGACGGCATCCTCGAGGGTGGCCAGCTCGCCGGCGAGGTCCGCGAGCACCGCCGTGTCGTCCTCCGCCAGGGCCATCGCCAGCAGCGCGGCGGCGTCGGCGAGCCGGTCCCGCACGGCGGAGGCCCGCCGCAGCTCACCGGCGACGAACGCGAGCCGGGTCGTGACGCTCCGGCCCCGGCCGGGATCCCTTCACAGGTCGGGCGCGGCGGCCTCGTCCTGCAGGTCGCGCTCGAGCCGGCGGAGGCGGTCGAGGCCGGGCTCGGCCGAGGCGAGGGCCGCGTCGAGGCGGCGCACCTGCCCGGCCAGGTCATCGGCGGTCATGGCGTCCAGCGTACGGCGCGGCCGCACAATTCGGTTGCCGCCCGGCACCCGGCTTGTGATGTTGAGGCGTGACCACCGACCCGGAAGACGCCGGCCCAGATGCCGTCCCTGATGCCATCCCGATGCCGGACCGGCGGCTCGTCGACGCGGACCTCGTGCGGCGGCTGGTCGCCGCGCAGTTCCCGCAGTGGGCCGGCCTGCCCGTGCGGCCCGTCGCGGTCAGCGGCTGGGACAACCAGACGTTCCACCTCGGCGACCGCATGTCGGTGCGGCTGCCGACCGCGGCGGAGTACGCGCTGGCGGTACAGAAGGAACACCGCTGGCTGCGAAGGCTCGCTCCGCACCTGCCCCTGCCCGTCCCCGCGCCGCTGGCGATGGGCGCACCAGGCGAGGGGTTCCGCTTCCACTGGTCGGTGTACGAGTGGATCGACGGCGACCCGGTCAGCGCCGACAGCGTCGCCGACCTGACCGGGTTCGCGGCCGACCTGGGCGCCTTCCTGGTCGCGCTGCGGCACGCCGACCCGGCCGGAGGCCCCGAACCCGGGCTGCACAACTGGTTCCGCGGGGGTCCGCTGCGGGTGTACGACGCGCAGACCCGTCGCGCGGTCGAGACGCTCGGCGACCTGGTGCCCCGCGCCGCCGTCACCGCGATCTGGCAGGAGGCGCTGCGGGCCCGGTGGGACGGCGTCCCGGTGTGGTTCCACGGCGACATCGCCCCCGGCAACCTGCTGGTGCGCGATGGTGCGCTGGCCGCCGTCATCGACTTCGGCACCTGCGGCGTCGGCGACCCCGCCTGCGACACGGCGATCGCCTGGACGGTGCTGTCCGGCGCGAGCCGTTCGGCGTTCCGTGCGGCGCTCGGCATCGACGACGGCACGTGGGCCCGCGGCCGGGGCTGGGCGCTGTGGAAGGCGCTGATCGTCTACGCCGGCGCGCTCGACGCCGACCCGGCGACCGCCGCCGAGGCCGGTCGCGTCATCGGCGAGGTGGTCACCGAGCACGCGGAGTCCGGCCGCTGACCGTCGCGCCGAGACCTTAGTGATCTCCCTACCGGATCTGCCGGAGTGTTTCCGGTGATCTCCGGCGGCGCGCGGCGCACCGGCCGGCGCGCGGAAGGACGGGTCCGATGACGACGCACAGCATGCGCCTGCCCGACGGCAGGACGGTCTGGAGCCTCAACCGGAGCGAGACCGAGTACCTGTACCGGGAGATCTTCGTCGACCGGGTGTACCTACACCCGGACGGTCTCGACCTGCCGGACTCGCCGGTGATCGTGGACGCCGGCGCGAACATCGGGCTGTTCAGCCTGTTCGCCGCGGGGCGGTGGCCGGGTGCGACCGTGCACGCGTTCGAGCCGGTGCCGGAGGTGTTCGACGTGCTGTGCCGCAACGCGTCCGGGACCCCCGGCATCCAGGCCCACCAGCTCGCGCTCGGCGAGCACCCGCGGCACGCCAGGATCCGCCACTACCCGCAGTACACCATGATGTCCGGCATCGACGCCGAGCCCGAGGCCGACCGGGCCCTGGTCCGCGCCTACATCGAGAACACGGCCGCGGACCTGGACGAGGAGCTGCGCCAGGTGGTCCTGGGCCGCCTCGACGAGATGCTCGACGGCCGGTTCGAGCAGCGGCTCGTCGACTGCCGGGTCGACACGCTGCCCAACGTCGCCGCGCGGGCCGGCCTCACCCGCATCGACCTGCTGAAGATCGACGTGGAGGGCGCCGAGCTGGCCGTGCTGCGCGGCCTGGACGAGGCGACCTGGGACCTGGTGCGCCACGCCGTCGTCGAGGTCGCGTCGCCCGGCGGTGAGCTGGCGGAGGCGGAGAAGCTGTTCGCCGCGCACGGCCTGCGGACCAGCACGGTGCAGCTGCCCGAGTACCGGGGGACCGCGCTGTACTTCCTGTACGCGTGCCGCTGAGGTCAGCTCTTGCAGCCCGAGGAGCCGGTCGGCTCGCCGTACTTGACGACCTCCATGACGACCTGGGTGCCCTTCGCGGCGGCCGTGCCCGGCTTGGGGGACTGCGCCACGACCAGCCAGTTGCGGTCCAGGACCTGCCGCCGCCCCTCGGTGGTGTGGTCCTTGGAGGTGGTGCGGTAGCCGGCGTCGCGGAGCTTGTCCTGCGCCTCCTGGAGGTTCATGCACATGACGTCGGGCACGGCGCCGGCGGCGCCGGAGCCGCCCTCACCGTCGGAGGGCTTGCGCACGCGCAGGGTGAGCTCGGTGTTGGCGTGCACGGTCGTGCCCTCGGCCGGGGACTGCGCGGCGACCACCCAGTTCTTCGGGTCCAGCACCGTGCGGTCCTGGCCGGTGTCGTCGACGAGGTGGACGTTGCGCAGGCCGAGCTGGTTGAGCGTGCGCTGGGCGTCCGGCAGGCGGTCGCCCTTCAGCTTCGGCATCTTCGCGTCGAACGCCGAGGCCTTCGGCGCGGCCTTGTTGCCCCAGTCGTGCTCCAGCGGGTGCAGGGCGCAGGACGCGAACGTGCTCAGGGTCAGGCAGCCGTTCGAGTCGAACTTGACCACGCCCCAGGTGATCGCGGCGATCGCCGCCCACTCGAAGATCCCGCCGAGGAGCTGGGCGCCGACGAGCCGGCCGCCGGCGCCGAGCATGAAGGGCGGGTCGGCGACGACGGGGTACGCGACGCCGGCCGCCCGGTGCTCCACGACCAGGCGGACGGTGTTGCCGTGCACCTCGTAATGCGACGGCACCAGCTTGCCGTTGGCGTCGTACGCCCACGACGGGGGGATCGCGCCGACGGTCGCGTCCTTGGACTTCAGCACGACGCCGGCCCCGGCGGGCACCGGGGTGGCCCCCGACACGGCGGTGTCGAACGACACCGGCGCGGCGGCGCTCTTGACGACGTAGAAGATGCGGGCCGCCTCCGGGGCGAGCACCTGCTCGGCGACGTCGGTGCCGTCGACGGCGTCGCGGAAGACGACGACACCCTTGGCGGCGGAGCCGCCGCTGCCCTTGCCGGCGCTGCGCGCGGTGAGCTCGACGGCGCCGTCGCGCAGGACGATGCCCTGGCCGAGGTCATCGGTGACGCGCGAGGACGCGGCGCTGCGCGAGACGGACAGGCTGTGCTGGTCGGCCTTCACCGGCCGGTCGCCGGACTGGTCGAGCACGTCGGCGAAACTGCGAGGCGGCTTCGCGTAGGCGGGCACCGATTTCGCGCCGTCCCGGCCCTGCTCGGGTGTGCAGGCGCTGGTGGTGACGAGCGCCAGGCACACGGCGACGATCAGGAATCGACGTCGTTCGCTACGACCCATGGACGCAGTGTGCCTGACGCCCGCCACGCGAAGCTACCGCCCGCGCACGGACGGGTGTGAATGACTGGTGAATGCACCAGTCAGGGGAGGTCGACCACCAGCGCCGCGTAGGACAGACCGGCGCCGAACCCGGTCAGCAGCGCCGGTCCGCTCGGCGCCGGGCCGCCGCCGGTGAGCATGGTGTGCAGCGCGAGCGGGATCGACGCCGCCGACGTGTTGCCGGTGTCCACGACGTCCCGGGAGACCCGCACCGTGTCCGGCAGCCGCAGCGCCGCCGCGAGCTTGTCGATGATGCGCAGGTTCGCCTGGTGCGGCACGAACGCGGCCAGGTCGGCCACGTCGAGCCCGGCCGCGCCCACGGCGGCGAGGGCGGTCGGCGCGATCTGCTGGATCGCCCAGCGGAACACCTCCTGCCCGGCCATCCGCATGGTCGGCCAGAACTCGGGCTTGTCGCGGACCGCGAGCCAGGAGTCGCTGTGTGCGATGAGATCGCTGCGGGCGCCGTCGGAGCCCCACACCACCGGCCCGATCCCCGGCCGCGCCGCGGGGCCGACCAGCACGGCACCGGCGCCGTCACCGAACAGGAAGGCGGTGGAGCGGTCCTTGGGGTCGATGATGTCGGTCATCCGCTCGGCGCCGATGACCAGGGTGTACCCGGCGGTCCCGGCCCGCACGAGCGCGTCGGCGACGGCGAGGCCGTGGCAGAACCCGGAGCAGGCGGCGCCGACGTCCAGCGCCGCGGCGGACCCGGCGCCGGCACGGTGCGCGATCTCCGGCGCGATCGGCGGCGACTGCTGCAGGTTGGACATGGACGCGACGATCACCGTGTCGACCCGCTCGGCCGGCACCCCCGCGAACGCGAGCGCGTCGCGGGCGGCGGCGGCCGCCATGCTCGCGACGGTCTCGTCGGGCCGTGCGTGGCGGCGCGTCACGATTCCCGACCGTTGCCGGATCCACTCGTCGGAGGAGTCGATCGGCCCGCAGACCTCGTCGTTGGTCACGATCCGGTCGGGCCGGTACGCGCCGACGCCGAGGAGACGGGTGCCACCTGGCGGGCGGCTGGTCAGGACGGCAGGCATGTAGCTCCTCGGTCGAATGCGGCCGTCCGGGTGGCGGATCGGCCGACGGTCAGGCCCGCGCGGTCGCGCGGTTACCCGGCGTGCGGCGTCGCGGGCGCGCGGCGAGTGCGCCGTCCGGTGACGGTGGCGCCTCGTCGACGTCTGCAGGTGGGAATGGCAGCAGGTCGGTGTCGTGCACGCCCATCCCGTCCTCGATACGGTCGGCGATCTCCACGCACCAGTCGGCTTCACATTCGAACCAACGCAGGGCCCGCTCCAGCTGCCATTCTACGTGCTCCGGCCGATCGGCGGTGCGATCGTCGAGGTCCCGGCGTTGCTGCTCGGCGAAGGACCACAGAATGCCTGCTCGGGTGCGCAGCGCAGTCACCGCCTCGGCCCGTGACAGCGACGGCAGGAAGGACAGCGCGGACAGGAACGGGTCGCTCGGCAGCTGGTACTGCCACCAGTACCGCCGCAGCAGCACCCGGAACTCGCGGACGCCCGCGGGTGTGGTCCGGTAGGTGGTGCGCTCGGGCCGGGCGCCGCTGCGCTCCGTCTCCACCGGCTCCAGCAGGCCCTCGGCGGTGAGCTTGCGCAGCGCGTGGTAGACCGAACCAGCGGGGACGCTCATCGCCGGTCTTCCGTCGTACGCCAACAGACCGCGGCGGATGTCATGGCCGTGCACGGGCTGGAGCGACGATACCAGCCCGAGCACCATCAGTCGCATGGTTGACACCGGCGGAGCATAGCCAGCGCGGTGTGACGTGAGAGCAGATCACGAAAGGTGTGGCGTTACGCCAGACCCGATCATCGACTCGCCGCGGCCCGCAGCGGGGTGAGCAGCCCGGCGGCGACGATCGCCAGGAACGATACTCCTACCGCGATCAGCGGCCCGTGCACCCCCGCGTGCGCCACCGCCGACGTCAGCACCAGCGCGCCGACCGGCCCGAACGCGTGATGCACCATCCAGAACCCGGCCGTGACCCGGCCCAGCAGGTGGTCGGGGGTCACCGTCTGGCGCAGGGAGGCGGAGCTGATCCCCGCCATCGTCTCGCCGAACGCGAACACCACCGCCGCGACCAGCACCACCACCAGGTGGTACACCAGGCCGGCGGCGGCGATCGCCACCCCGCAGGCGAGGTACGCCGCCAGCCACGCCGGCCCGAACCCGATCCGGCGGCGGACCGCTGGGGTGATCACCGCGGCCACGATCGAGCCGACGCTGGCGGCGCCGAGCAGGGCGCCGACGACCCGGTCCCCCTGACCGAGGTCGTGCCGCACGTAGTAGATGAAGACGTCCACCAGGCCGAGGCTGAGGAACGTGACCGGGGTGTACAGCAGGGTGATCGCCCTCAGCACCGGCGTCCGCCACAGGAACCGGACCCCGACGGCGAGGTCCCGCCACACGGCCTTCGGCCGCCCGGCGATCGGGTCCGCGGCGGGCCCGCCGGTGGCCGGGCGGAGCCGGATCAGCAGCAGCCCCACCACCGAGACGCCGAACGTCACCGCGTCCACGGCGACCGCGGTCACCGGGCCGGCCAGCGCGGCGACCAACCCGGCGGCCATCGGCCCGAGCACGAACCCCGCGCCGTAGGTGGCCTGCAGCCGGCTGTTGGCGGCGGTGATCTGCTCCCGCGCGACGATGTTCGGCACGGCCGCGGAACAGGCGACGTCGAACACCATCTGGAACACGGCGGCGACACCGATGACCGGGTACAGCAGCCACACGTGCTCGCCGGCGGTCCACCAGACCGCCGGGACCGCGGCGTAGAGCAGCAGCCGGGCCAGGTCGCACCAGATCATCAGCAGCCGCCGGTCGGCCCGGTCGACGAGGACGCCGGCGAACAGCCCGCTCGCGACGGTGCCGGCCCCGGCGATGCCGGTGATGAGACCCATCTGCGCCACCGAACCGGTCGCGTGCAGCACCAGCAGCGGGATCGCGACGAGCGAGAACGAGCTGCCCAGCGTCGACAGCGCCTGCACGGCCCAGAAGATGCCGAAGTCGCGGTTGTGCCGCAACGGCACCGGCGTGTGCGTGTCGCTTCCAGACAGCGTCATCACCCCTGTTCCGTTCGGTGACCGTTCGGTGGCCGACGATACCGGCGCGGTGCGGCGGGCGGGCTAGCGATTCGCCCAGTGTTGCCGCCGGCGACTTGAGCGGGGTCGGCGGCTGGGGTCTGATGACGGCATCGCGACCCGCCGGGCCAGGGTGACGCCTCGGCGGGCGCGAGGTGCCAGGCCGGTCACCTGCCACGAGCGGTGGCCGGCCGAGCCAATCGCCCCTCCGCTGCGGAGGCCACCCACGGAGAGGTCCGGACACTGTGGACGATCGCCAGCCGCAGACGGCGCAGACCGACCCGGTCCTGCGGATGCTCGAGGTCCACTCGCGGGTGATGAGCCAGGCCCACGCGCTGCTCACCGGCGCCTACCCGGTGCCCGCTCCAGCGCATGTACCGCCGGCGCCAGCGCTTGTGCCGCCGGTGCCCCGGCCCGTGCCTGTACCGGTGCCGGCACCGCCCGTGCCCGCGCCGGCCGGCGGGCCGTATGCGCTCAGTGCGGCGCAGCGGGACATCTGGTTCCTCGACCAGATGGGCGCGGACCACTCGCGCGCCTACAACGAGTCCGTGATGATCGTGATGCGCGGCCCGCTGGACGTGGCCGCGCTGCGCCGCGCGCTCACCGACGTCGTCGCCCGCCACGACAGCCTCCGCACGGTCTTCGCCACCGACGGCGGCAGCCAGCGCGCCCTGCCGCCGGCCGGCACCGACCTGCCGCTGGTCGACCTCACCGCCGACCCGCAGGGCATCGACGCGTGGCTGCACGAGCGGGCCGGCGACGCCTACGACCTCGCCGCGGGCCCACTGCTGAGGGCGCACCTGCTGCGCCTCGCCCCGCAGCTGCACCACCTGCACCTCGCCGTGCACCACAGCGTCATCGACGGCTGGTCCTTCGGCGTGCTCATCGACGAGCTGCTCGCCCTGTACCGCGACGGCACCGGCGCCGCCCTGCCCGCCGCCCCCAGGTTCCGCGACTACGTCGAGCACCTGGAGCACCGCCCGGCCGACACCGCGTACTGGGACGAGCGGTTCGCCGGCGGGTTCCCGGTGCTGCGGCTGCCGTCCGACCGGCCCCGCACCGCGCGGACCGCCCGCGCCGGCGGCCGGGTCGAGCACACCGTGTCCGCGGAGGTGTCGCAGCTCGTCGCGACGGTCGGGCCGAAGCTCGGCTGCACCCCGTTCACCGTGCTCTTCGCCGCCTACGCCGGGCTGCTGCACCAGCTCAGCGGCCAGGACGCCCTCGTCGTCGGGGTCCCGCTGGCGCAGCGGGACCTGCCCGGCGGCACCCACCTCGTCGGCAACTGCAGCACCGTCCTGCCGGTGCTCAGCCGGGTGCCGCAGGACGGCACCGTGCAGGCGCACCTGCGGGCCGTGCAGCGGGCCCTCGCCGAGGACTACCAGCACCCGGGCTTCTCCGTGCAGGCCGTCCGGGACCGGCTGCCGGTCACCCTCGCGCCGGGGGAGCGGATCTTCGGCTCGTTCTTCAACCTGGACCGGCCGCTGCGGATCCCGACGGTCCCCGGCCTGGACCTGGCGCTGCTGCGCACCACCCGCCGGTTCGCCAAGGCGGACTTCGAGGTCGACATCCTCGCGATGCCCCGCTCGTACATCATCACCTGCGAATACGACGCGGAACTGTTCGACGAGGGGACGGTCCGCGACCACCTGCGGCGCTACGAGGACCTCCTCCGGGACCTGCTGCGGAACCCCGCGGCGCCGGTCCGCCCGCTGCTGATCCCCTGCGACAACGCCGCGCCCGCCGCCGAACCGGAGACGCTGCCCGGGCTGTTCGAGGCGCAGGCCCGCCGGACGCCGGACGCCATGGCGCTGATGTCCGGCGACGAGGTCCTCACCTACGCCGAGCTCGGCGCCCGCGCCGACCGGCTGGCCCGGCTGCTGCGCGACCTCGGCGCCGGCCCGGAACGCGTCGTCGCGCTCGCCGTGCCCCGCTCGACCGAGCTCGTCGTCGGCGCGCTCGCCGCCGGCAAGGCCGGTGCCGCGTTCCTGCCGGTGGACACCGAGCACGCCGCGGACCGGGTCGCCGCGCTGCTGGACGACGCCCGGCCGGTCGTGGTCCTGACCGTCGCCGCGGCCGCCGACGTCGTGCCGGCGGCCCCCGGGCGGCACGTCGTCGTGCTGGACGACCCGGCGGTCCGGGCCGGCCTCGACGCCGGCGCCGGACGCGTCGACGAGGCGGAGCGCGGCCTGCTGCCGGCGCACCCCGCCTACGTCATCTACACGTCCGGGTCCACCGGCCGGCCCAAGGGCGTCGTCGTGCCGCACGCCGGGATCGTCAACACCCTGCGGTGGTGGCAGGGCGAGCAGCCGCTCGACGGCCGCGACCGCACCATGCTGAAGACCCCGCTGACCTTCGACCCGTCGGTGCACGAGCTGTTCTGGCCGCTGTCGGTCGGCGCCGTCCTCGTCGTCGCCGCCGCCGACGGGCACCACGACCCGCGGTACCTGGTGTCGCTGATCCAGCGGGCCGGGGTCACCTCCGTCCAGTTCGTGCCCAGCACCCTGCGGGAGTTCCTCGACGAGCCCGGCGCCGGTGCGTGCGCGACGCTGCGGCACGTGCTGTGCGGCGGCGAGACCCTGCCGATCGGCCTCGTGCGGCGGTACTTCACGGTGCTGGACGCGCCGCTGTACAACCTGTACGGACCGACGGAGTCGTCGATCGAGTCGACGTTCTGGCCGTGCCGCCCCGACCCGGGCACCGCGACCGCCCCCATCGGCCGGCCGGTCACCGGCGCGCGCCTGTACGTCCTGGACCGCGACCTGCGCGACGTCGGCCCCGGCGCGGTCGGCGAGCTGTACATCGCCGGGGCCGGGCTCGCGCGCGGCTACCTGAACCGGCCCGACCTGACCGCCGCCGCGTTCGGGCCCGACCCGTTCGGCCCGCCCGGCACCCGCATGTACCGCACCGGCGACCTGGTGCGCCGCGACGCCGCCGGCGACCTCGAGTTCATCGGCCGCGCCGACTCGCAGGTGAAGGTCCGCGGTGTCCGCGTCGAGCTCGGCGAGGTCGAGGCGGCGCTGCGGACGCTGCCGGAGGTCACCGACGCGGCCGTGCTCATCCGCACCGTCGGCGCCGAAGAAGGCGGGGACCGGCAGCTGGTCGCCTACCTCGCCGCCGACCCGGCCGTCGCCGAGGACCCCGCGGCGCTGCTGCGGCGGCTCAGCGCCCTGCTGCCCCCGGCGATGCTGCCGGCCCGGTTCGTCGCGCTGCCCGGCCTGCCGCAGCTCACCAGCGGCAAGACCGACCGGCAGGCGCTCGCCGCCATGCCGCTGGAGGCGGGTGCCCGCAAGGTCGGGCGCGCTGCCGGTACACCGGCGGAACAGCGGATCCTGAACCTGTGGAGCGAACTGTTCGGCCGCGACGACATCGGCGTGGACGACGACTTCTTCGCCCTCGGCGGCCACTCGCTGCTCGCCACGCGGCTCGTCGGCCGGGTGCGGTCCGCGTTCGGCGTGGAGATGTCGGTGCGGGCGCTGTTCGAGGCCCCGACGGTCGCCGGCGTGGCCCGCACGGTCTCGGGCGTGGCGCACACAGCCGGTCCTGACGCCGCAGTGGCCGCCTCCGACCGGCCGCCGCTCGTCGCCGGCGAACGGCCGGCCGCGGTGCCGCTGTCCTACGGGCAGCAGCGGCTGTGGTTCCTGCACCGGCTGTTCGGCGCCAGCTCGACCTACAACATGGCCATGTCGCTGCGGCTCACCGGCCCGCTCGACGTCGCCGCGCTGCACCGCGCGTTCGGCGACCTCATGGCCCGCCACGAGACGCTGCGCACGACCGTCGAGGACGCCGACGGCGGCGCCCGGCAGCGGATCGCGCCGCCCGGCACGCACCCGGCCGAGGTGACCGTCGTCCCCGTCGCACCCGACGGCATCGCCGCGGCGGTCGCGGCCGCCGGCGAGTACGCCTTCGACCTCGCCGCCGAGGCGCCGATCAGGGTGTGGGTGTTCGCGGCCGCCGCCGACGAGCACGTCGTCACCGTGGTCGTGCACCACGTCGCCGGCGACGCCTGGTCGATGGAGCCCCTGGCCCGGGACCTCGCCGTCGCGTACACGGCCCGCCGCGACGGCCGCGAACCCGGCTGGGCGCCGCTGCCGGTGCAGTACGCCGACTTCGCCGTGTGGCAGCGCCGCCTGCTCGACAGCGAGGCGCCGCGACAGCTGGCGTTCTGGCGCAAGGCGCTCGCCGGGCTGCCCGGCGATCTGACCCTGCCCGCGGACCGCCCCCGCCCGCCGGAGCCCAGCTACGACGGCGCCGTCGTCACGTTCGAGGTCCCGGCCGTCCTGCACGCCCGCCTGGAGACGCTCGCCCGGACCGGCGACGCCAGCATGTTCATGCTGCTGCAGGCGGCGCTCGCGGCGCTGCTCACCCGGCTCGGCGCCGGCACCGACATCCCCGTCGGCAGCCCCGTCGCCGGGCGGATGGACCCCGCCCTCGACGACCTCGTCGGGTTCTTCGTCAACACCCTGGTGCTGCGCACCGACACGTCCGGCGACCCCACGTTCACGGAGCTGCTCGGCCGCGTCCGCGACTGGAACCTGGCCGCCTACGGCAACCAGGACCTGCCCTTCGAGCAGCTCGTCGAGGCGCTGAACCCGCCCCGGGTCGCGGCCCGGCACCCGCTGTTCCAGGTGATGATGTCGTTGGAGAACACCACGCCGGTCGACATCGCCCTGGACGGGCTGACCCTGCGCGAGGAGCCGCACCCGTCGACGACCGCGAAGTTCGACCTCACCTTCTCGATGCGGGAGCGCGGCCCGGCCGCCGGCATCGAGGGCGAACTGGAGTACAGCACCGACCTCTACGACGAGCGGACCGCCCGGCTGCTGGTCGAACGGTTCCAGGGCGTGCTCGCCGCCGTCGCCGCCGACCCGGCGCTGCGGGTCGCCGACGTGCCCGTCCTCGCCGCGGGCGAGGCCTCGCTCCTGCTGGCCGCCGGCCGCGGCGCCCGGGCCGGCGCCGACCGCGCCGGGTCCGTGCTGGCAGCCATCGCGGAGCAGGTGCGGCGGGCGCCCGACGCGCCGGCGGTCACCGACGGCGCCACGACCCTGAGCTACGCGCAGCTGTGGGAGCGCGCCGGCCGGGTCGCATCGGCGGTCCGGGCCGCCGGCGCCGGGCCCGACGACGTCGTGGCCGTGCTGCTGGACCGGTCCGCCGACACGGTCGCCGCCGTGCTCGGCGTGTGGCGCGCCGGTGCCGCGTTCACGGCCCTCGACGTCGACTGGCCCGCGACGCGGCGGGCCGACGTCGTCGCCGCCGCCGCGCCCGTCGCCGTGCTGACGTCCCGGGCCCGGCTCGCCGACGTCCCGCCGACCGCGGCGACCCTGCTCTGCCTCGACGACGCCGACTGGTCCACAGTGGACGACGCCGCCGACTTGTCCACAGTGGACGCCACTGCCACGGTGCCGGTGGACGCCCTCGCCTACGTGCTGTTCACCTCGGGCTCCTCCGGCCGGCCGAAGGGCGTCATGGTGCACCACCGCGGCCTGCGGGCCGTGTTCGACGGCTGGGTGGCGGCGTACCGGCTGCCGGAGCGGGTCACGTCGGTGCTGCAGATGGCGGCGTTCGGGTTCGACGTGTTCGCCGGGGACCTCGTGCGGGCCCTCGGCACCGGCGCGCGGCTGGTGCTGTGCCCGCGCGAGACCCTGCTCGACCCGCCGGCGCTGCTGTCGCTGATCCGCCGCGAACGCGTCGACTTCGCCGAGTTCGTGCCCGCGGTCGCCCGGGCGCTCGCCGCGCACGCCGAGGCCGTCGGCGCCCGCCTCGACGGGCTGCGCCTCATGGTGGTCGGCTCCGACACCGTCTACCGCAACGAGCTGGCCGCGATGCGCGACCTGCTCGGCCCCGACGCCGACGTGGTCAACTCCTACGGCCTCACCGAGGCGACGATCGACTCCACCTGGATGACGGTCGACGCCGCCGGGACCGGCGACCACCGCGCCCTCATCGGCGCCCCCTACCCCAACGCCACGGTGGTCGTGCTGGACGAGCGGCAGCGGCTCGTGCCGCCGGGCGTCCCCGGCGAGCTGCACGTCGGCGGCGCCGCCGTCGCCCGCGGCTACCTCGGCGCCGCCGGTCTTACCGCCGACCGGTTCGTGCCCGACCCGTTCGAGCCGGGGCAGCGGCTGTACCGCACCGGCGACGTCGTGCGGTGGCGGCGGGTCGGCGACGGGCCCGTCCTGGAGTACCTCGGACGCGCCGACAACCAGGTCAAGCTCCGCGGCTACCGGATCGAGACCGGCGAGGTCGCCGCCGCCGTCCGCGAGGTCGCGGGCGTCGACGCGGTGGCCGTCCTGGCCCGCCCGGGCCCCGGCGGCGGGGACCGGCTCGTGGTGTACCTGGCCTCCGGTCACACGCCCGCCGACGCGCCGGTGGCGCACTGGCACGCCGCGCTCGGCCGGCGGCTGCCGCGGTACATGGTCCCCGACGGCTTCGTCGTGCTGCCCCGACTCCCGCTGAGCGCCAACGGCAAGGTCGACGAGCAGGCGCTGCGGGCCCGGCCCGACGACGAGATCACCGTCGCCGCCGGCCCGTACGCCGCCCCGCGGACCCCGCTGGAGCAGCAGCTCGCCGACGTGTGGGCCGAGGTCCTCGGCGTCGAGCGGGTCGGCGCCGACGACGACTTCTTCGCCCTCGGTGGGCACTCGCTGCTGGCGATGCGCCTCGTCGCCCGCACCACCGAGAAGCTCGGCCTCGACCTGCCGCTCGCCACGCTCTTCCGCCACCCGACGATCGCCGCCCTCGCCGGTGAGCTGGCCGCCCCGTCGGCGCCGATGTCGGCGTTCGCCACCGCCGGGATCACCCCCGTGGCGCGCCACCGGGTCCCCGACGGCACCCGCCCGTGACCGCGACCGTGCCGGCGGCGGACGCCGGTGCGGCCTTCGCGTGCCGGGCGTCGCTCGCGCAGGACCGCATCTGGTTCTTCGAGCAGCTCGTGCCGGGGACCGCGACGTACAACCTGGGCGGCGCGGTCGACATCGACGGCACGCTGCACGTCGGTCACCTCACCGAGGCGCTGCGCGTCTGCGTGCGGCGGCACGAGGCGCTGCGGACCTGCTTCGAGGGCACCGACGCCGGCGCGCGGCAGATCGTCCACGAGACCGCCGAACCCGACCTGCGCCACGCCGACCTCACCGGCCTCGACCCCGCCGCCGCCGAGGCCGAGGCGGCCCGGATCGTCGCCGCCGAGGTCGCCCGCCCGTTCGACCTCGAACGGCTGCCGCTCGCGCGGTTCGTGCTGCTGCGGC
This sequence comes from Dactylosporangium sp. NPDC049742, assembly GCF_040674675.1. Taxonomy (NCBI): domain Bacteria; kingdom Bacillati; phylum Actinomycetota; class Actinomycetes; order Micromonosporales; family Micromonosporaceae; genus Dactylosporangium; species Dactylosporangium sp. NPDC049742. Next base: position 19,813 of record NZ_JBFANF010000072.1, read on the forward strand.
TCGGCCCCCGCCGGCACGTGCTGACGCTCACCTTCCACCACATCGTCACCGACGACTGGTCGCTGGGCATCTTCACCCGGGAGCTCGGCACCGTGTACACCGCGCTCAGCGCGACCGTCCCGCACCGGCTGCCGGCGCTGCCCCTGCAGTACGCGGACTACGCCGCCTGGCAGCGGGAGCTCGTCGAGCAGGGCGCCGTGCGGGAGCAGCTGCGGTACTGGCAGGAGCGGCTCGACGGGGCGCCTACCCTCGCCCTGCCCACCGACCGGCGCCGCCCGGCGGAGGAGTCCCACCGCGGCGCCGGGGTGCGGCTGGAGCTCGACCCGGCCCTCGCCGACCGGCTGCGGGGGCTGAGCCGCGGCGAGGGCGTCACCCTGTTCATGACGCTGCTCGCCGGCTTCACCGTCATGCTCGGCCGCTGGGCCGGGCAGACCGACGTCGTCGTCGGCACCCCGATCGCCAACCGGCCCCGCCGGGAGCTGCACGACATCGTCGGCCTGTTCGTCAACATGCTGGCCCTGCGCACCGACCTCGGCGGCGCGCCGACGCTGCGGGAGGTGCTGCGCCGCACCGCCGCCACGTGCACCGCCGCCTTCGAGCACCAGGACGCCCCGTTCGACCACGTCGTCGCCGCCGTCGCCGGGGACCGGGCCGCCGGCCGGCACCCGCTGTTCCAGGTGCTGTTCCAGGTCCTCGAGGACGACCTGCGCGGCTTCAGCCTGCCCGGCGCGACCGTCCGCGCCCGCGACGGCGCCGGGCGGACCGTGAAGTTCGACCTGTCGTGCACCGTCGTGGACACGGGCCGCACGCTCGTCGCCGAGCTGCAGTACGCCACCGACCTGTGGGACGAGCAGTCGGTCCAGCGGATGCTGGACGCCTGGGTGCGCGTCCTGCGGGCGATGGCGGCCCGCCCCGACATCGGCGCCGACGAGGTGCCGCTCATGTCGGCGGCCGACCTCACCGACGCCGTCCAGCGGTGGAACCCGCCGGGGCGCACCGTCGAGGCGACCCTCGACGCCGGGTTCGCCGAGCAGGTCGCGCGGCGCCCGGACGCGGTCGCGCTCAGCGGCCCGGATCGTCGGTGGACCTACCGCGACCTCGACGCCGACTCGGACCGGGTCGCGGCGGCCCTGCACGCCGCCGGGGTCGGCGCCGACGACCGGGTCGGCCTGCACCTGGACCGGTCGCCGGAGCTCGTCGTGGCGATGCTCGGCGTCCTCAAGGCCGGCGCCGGCTACCTCGTGCTCGACCCCGCCCTGCCACCGGGCCGGCTGCGGCTCCTGGCCGCCGACGCCGGGATCCGCGCGGTGCTGGGCGCGCCCCTCTCGGAAGACGTCCCGCTGGTGACGCCGTCCGCCGCGCCGTGGCGGTCCCGCGGCGCCGGGCATCCGGACGGTCTCGCGAACGTCGTCCACACCTCCGGGTCGACCGGCGAGCCGAAGGGCGTCGCCGTCACCCACCGCGGGATCGTCAACCTGGTGTCCGGCGACCACGCCCCCGTCACCGCCGGCGACGTGGTGCTGCTGACCGCGAACCCGTCGTTCGACACCACCACGTTCATGGTGTGGGGGGCGCTGCTCAACGGCGCCCACCTCGCCGTCGTCCCCGCCGGCCGCCCCCTGGACGCCGGCACGCTCCGGGCCGCGATCGCCGAGCACGGCGCGAGCGTGGTGCGGCTGACCCCGGCGCTGTTCCACCTGGTCGCCGACGCCGACCCGGCCGCGTTCGGCGGTGTCAGGTGCCTGGTCGTCGGCGGCGACGTGCCCGACCCCGCCCGCATCCGCCGGGTGCTCGCTGCGGGTCCGCCGGGGTCGCTGGTCAACGCCTACGGACCCACCGAGATCACGGTCACCGCCACCGCCCACGTCGTCGGCGTCGACGACCTCGACGGCGACGTGCCGATGGGGCTGCCCGTCGCCGGGGCCACCGCGTACGTCGTGGACCGGCACCTGCGGCCCGTCCCCGCCGGCGTCGTCGGGGAGCTGCTCGTCGGCGGCGCCGGCGTCGCCAGGGGATACCTCGGCCGGCCCGACGCCACCGCCGACCGGTTCGTGCCCGACCCGTTCGGGGCCGAACCGGGCGGCAGGCTGTACCGCACGGGCGACCTCGTCCGCCGCCGCGCCGACGGCCGGCTGGTCTTCGTCGGCCGCGCCGACCGGCAGGTGAAGCTGCGCGGCCACCGCGTCGAGCCGGGCGAGGTCGAGGCCGCGCTGCGCCGCCTCGACGGGGTCGCCGAGTGCGCGGTCAGCCTCGTCGAGGTCGCCGCCGACCCGCGGCTCGTCGCCCACGTCGCCGGCTCCGCCGGTCTGGACGGTGCCGCGCTCCGGGAGGCGCTCGCCGGGCAGCTGCCGCCGTACCTGGTGCCCGCGCACATCATGGTGCTCGACCGGCTGCCGCTGACCCGTACCGGCAAGCTCGACCGCGCCGCCCTGACCGCCGTCACGCCGGCCGGCACCCCGCGGCGGCTCCCGCGCGACGACCGCGAACAGGTCCTGCTCGGCATCTGGACCGAGCTGCTCGGCGTCGCCGGCCTCGGCATCGACGACGACTTCTTCGCCAACGGCGGGCATTCGCTGCTCGCGGCCACCGCCGCCGCCGCGGTCCGGCGCGCGCTCGGCGTCGAGCTGAGCCTGCGGGAGCTGTTCCAGCACCCGACCGTCGCCGCCCTCGCCGCGCTCCTCGACGGGCGGCCGAACACCACCGTCGACACGCTGCCACAGGACGCCACCACCCGGCCGCCGCACGAGCGCGCCGAGCTGCGCCTGCGGGCCTGGCGGCGCGGCATCGCCGACCTCGGCGACCCGCCCGCCGACCCGGCGCCCGCGTCCGGCAGCCAGCGGGCCATGCTGTTCCTGGACCGTTTGGCCCCGAACGGCACCGCGTACCTGACGACCGCGCACACCCGCCTCACCGGCCCCCTCGACGTGACAAGGCTGCACGCCGCGCTCACGGCGGTGGTGCACCGCCACGAGGTGCTGCGGACCGTCCTGCGGCTGCACGACGGCCACCCCGTCCAGATCGTCCTGCCGCCGGGGCCGGTGCCGCTGCCGGTGTACGACCTGACCGCCCTCGACCCCGCCGCCGCCGAGGCGGAGCTGCACCGGCTCGCCGCCGCCGAGGACCCGTTCGACCTCGCCGCCGGCTCCCTCGTGCGGGCGCGTCTGGTCCGGCTCGGCGACGACGACGCGGCGCTGCTGCTGACGTTCCACCACGCCGTCGTCGACGGCTGGTCCATCGGCGTGTTCGCGGCCGAGGTCGCCGAGCACTACCGGACCGGCGCCGCCCCGCCACCGCCGGTGCCGCAGCACGGCGAGTACGCCCGCTGGCAGCACGAGTGGCTGCAGGGACCCGCCGCCCGGGAGAGCCTCGCCCACTGGCGGCGGGAGCTCGCCGGCGTGCCGGACGCCCCACTGCCCTACGACCGGCCCTACGACCGGCACAGCCCGGCCCCGCTGCCGCTGCGCGCCGGCACGCACCGGTTCACCATCCCCGCCGGGTGCCTCGACAACCACGACGCGACCCCGTTCATGGTGCTGGCGGCGGCGCTGCACGTGCTGCTCGCCGGCTGGACCGGCCGCTCCGATGTGTGCTTCGGCACGCAGGTCGCCAACCGGCCGCACGACGAGGTCCGGGACCTCATCGGCTTCCTCGCCAACGTCGTCGTGCTCCGCGGCGAGGTGACGCCGGACGAGACGTTCACGAGCCTCCTGGCGCGCACCGTTTCGCGGTCCCTGCAGGCGTACGAGCACCAGCAGGTGCCCTTCGACGCGGTCGTGCGCCACCTCGCCCCGGACCGGCCCCCGGGCGGCAACCCGCTCTTCCGGGTCGCGATGACGCTGCACAACACCCCGCCGCCGGTGCGGGAGGCGGGCCCGCTGCGGCTGGACCCGCTCGACGCCGGTGCGCCGGCGCAGGCCCGGCACGAGCTGGAGCTCGACATCCGGGCCGACGGCGGCGGGCTGCGCTGCGACGTCACCTACGCCGCGGACCTGTTCACGCCGGCCAGCATCGAGCGGCTCGCCGGCACGTACCAGCGGATCCTGCGAACCGTCGCGGCCGACGCCGCCGTGCGGGTCCGGGACCTCCTGCCCGCCGATCCCGTCCGCGAGACCGCGCGGCAGGTCGTCGCCGAGGTCCTCGGCCGGCCGGTGGACGAGACCGCGGACTTCTTCGCCCTCGGCGGCGACTCGCTCGGCGCGGTGCGGGTCCTCGACCTGCTCCGCGCCCGCTGCGGCGCCGACGTGCCCCTCGCCGCCTGGCTCACCGGCGGGCCGGCGAGCGTGCTGCGCCTGGCCCGGCTGGCTTAGCAATTTCCCAAGCTCAAAGCCGGTCCAATGGTCAGGGTCGGCGGTGCCGCACGCCAGGCGCACCACCCAACGACACGCACCGAGCGGCACGGCACAGGAGGCCTACGTGATCACAGCCGGGCTCAAATTCACGCAGAGCGGCGGCATCGCCCTGATCGACGGCGACCGTCTCGAGTTCCACATCGAGATGCAGAAGCTGGACAACAACTCCCGGTACAGCAACTTCGACGACCTGCAGCTGGTGCCGCGCATCCTCGCCGACCACGGCTACCAGGTGTCCGATGTGGACCACTGGGTCGTCGACGGCTGGGACGGTGCCCGCAACGGCCACATCAAGGTGCAGACGATCGCCGGCGCCGTCGACCTGACCGTCGCGCCCTACCGGGAGACGCCCGCCGTGCCCGACCCGGGCCGCCCCGCCCACCGCGGCGAGCTGAACATCGACGGCACCGTCCGGCCGTTCACCAGCTTCGTGCACGTCGCCAGCCACCTGTCCGTCGCCTACAGCACCAGCCCGTTCGCGGTCCGGCAGGAGCCGTCGATGGTGCTCGTCTGGGACGGCGGCTGCTTCCCGCGTCTGTACTGTGTGGACGGACGCGGCCGGATCGAGCCCGGCGGTGAGGTCTTCCCGCTGATCGGTCACACGTACTCGATGGCGTCGCAGCACTGGGGCCCGTACGCGCGGCGGGACAAGTCCCGCAACGTCGACGACCTGTCGGTGGCCGGCAAGCTGATGGCGTACATCGCCTACGGCAAGCCGAGCGACGCGGTGAAGGGCGTCCTCGCCGAGCGGTTCCACGAGCACTTCGAGGCCGACACCGACCGGGTCCGCAAGTACCGCGCGGCCATCATCGGCTGCGGCAGCAACGGCGAGCCGTCGCACGGCTACGTCCACGCGTTCCTCGACGACGTCGCCACCGACGTCGCCCGGCTCGGCGTCAGCGACGACGACGTCCTCGCCACCGTCCACGAGTTCCTCGAGGAACTGCTGATGGACCGGGTCACCGCGAAGATCCGGGCGTGGAAGGGCGACGAGCCCTGGAACCTGTGCTTCGCCGGCGGATGCGCCCTGAACATCAAGTGGAACAGCGCGCTGCGCGGCCACCCGATGATCAAGGCGATGTGGGTGCCGCCGTTCCCCGACGACTCGGGCTCGGCGATCGGGACCGCCTGCGCGCACCTCGGCGTCACCGGCGGCCTGCGCGCCATCGACTGGCACGTCCGCTCCGGCCCGCGCCTGCAGCCGACGCCGCAGATCCCGGCCGGCTGGTCCGCCGCCCCGTGCAGCCCGGCGGAGCTCGGCCGGCTGCTGCACACCACCGGCGAGCCGGTCGTCGTGCTCAACGGCCGGGCCGAGCTCGGCCCGCGGGCCCTCGGCGGCCGCAGCATCCTCGCCGCGCCCGTCGAGGCGGCGATGAAGGACCGGCTCAACGAGATCAAGCGGCGCGAGCCGTTCCGCCCGGTGGCCCCGATCTGCCTGGAGGAGCACGCTCCGGAGATCTTCTCGCCGGGCACCCCCGACCCGTACATGCTGTTCGAGCACGACGTGCGCCCGGCGTGGGTCGAGCGCATCCCGGCCGTACTGCACCTGGACGGCACCGCCCGGCTGCAGACCGTGAGCCCGGCGCAGGACCCCGACCTGACCGAGATCCTCCGGGCGTACCACGAGGTCAGCGGCGTCCCAGTGCTGTGCAACACGAGCGCGAACTTCAACGGCAGCGGCTTCTTCCCCGACGCCGCCACCGCGATCGGCTGGGACAAGGTCGACCTGGTGTGGGAAGAGGGCACGCTCTACCGGCGAGCCACGTGACCGCGCCGCCCACACTGCCGCCGGCGCTGCTGCCTTCGCTCGACGACGCCGCGCTGCGGCACGTCACGCAGCTGCTGGACGAGCTGCGGGGGACCGTCCAGGTCGCCCGGTGCACCGGCACCGCCGGGCGGGTCGACCGGATCGAGGACGCCCTCGCCCAGGCGCGGGCCGTGTCCGCGACGCTGCGCACCGCTTTGATCAGCGCCCGGGATCGGTCCGCCACCCCCTCGGACTGACCCCACCGGCGCACAGCAACGGGCCGGCACCCCGACTCCTCCCGTCGGTGGTGCCGGCCCGTTGGCCGTTCTACGGTGCGGTGCGGGCCGCGACTGACTCGCGCAGGCTGCGCGGCCGCAGGTCGGTCCACACCTCGCCGATGCGGGCGAGGCAGGCGGCGCGGGTGCCGGCGGTGCCCTCGTCCCGCCACCCGGGCGGGTTCGTCATGTCCGACGGCATGACGGAGTACTGCTCCTCGTCGTTGCGCACCACGCGGAAGGCGTCGTTCATCGGGCGGCTCCTGTTCTCGGAGGGCTTTCGGAGGGCTTCTCAGAGCGCTTCTCAGAGGGTGGCGGTTCTCAGAGGGTGGCTGGGGACAGCTCGGCGATCAGCGCCGCCTCGACGACCGCGGCGAACGCGCCCGCCGTCTGGTGGTCCAGGACCGCACGGACCGGCACGTCGATCTCCAGGGTCGCCTTCAACCGGGCGATGAGCTGGGTGATGAGCAGCGAGTGCCCACCGAGGTCGAAGAAGTTGTCGTCGAGGCCGACCTGGTCGACGCCGAGCAGCTCCGCCCACGTCGCGGCGATCGCCTTCTCCGCGGCCGTCGACGGCGCCACGTACGGCGGGCGAGCCGGCCCGTCGTCGCCGGGCTCCGGCAGTGCGCGGCGGTCCAGCTTGCCGTTGGCGGTCACCGGCAGCTCGTCCAGGGTCATGACGTGCGCCGGCACCATGTACGCGGGCAGCAGCGTGGCGACGTGCTCGCGGATGTCGCGCGGGTCCGGGTAGACGCCGGGCTCCGGCACGACGTAGGCGACGAGCTGCGCGTCCGCGCGGGCGCCGTGGACCGCGGCGACGGCGGTGGCGATCCCGGGCAGCGTCGCCAGGGCCGCCTCGACCTCGCCGAGCTCGATGCGGAAGCCGCGGACCTTCACCTGCTGGTCCTGCCGGCCGAGGAACTCGATGGTGCCGTCCGCCCAGTACCGGGCCCGGTCGCCGGTGCGGTACAGCCGCGCGCCCGGCCGGCCCGACAGGTGGTCGGGGACGAACTTCGCCGCGGTGAGCTCGGCGTCGCCGTGGTAGCCCAGGGCCAGGCAGTCGCCGCCGATGAACAGGTCGCCGGGGGCGCCGACCGGGGCCGGGCGCAGCGCGGCGTCCAGCACGTAGTAGTGCGCGTTGGCGATCGGGCGGCCGTACGGCACGCTCGTCCACGCCGGGTCGACGGCGCCGACGGGGAACGAGTTGGACCAGATCGCCGCCTCCGTGGCGCCGCCGAGCGCGACGACCTCGCAGCCGGGGAACGCGCCGCGCACGGCGTCCGGCAGCGTCAGCGGCACCCAGTCGCCGCTGAGGAACACCAGCCGCAGCCGGCTGGCGGTGGTCGCGGCGCGCAGCGCGAACAGCGGCTCCAGCTGCTGCAGCGCCGCGGGGGCGGAGTCCCAGAAGGTGATCGGCTCGCTGTCCAGGACGGTCAGCAGCCGCTGCGGGTCGCGGACCTCCGCGTCGGAGGCGACGCGGATGCTGCCGCCGGCGGCGAGGACGCCGAAGACGTCGTACACCGACAGGTCGAAGCCGAGCGAGGTGACGAACAGGACCCTGTCGGCGGGACCGACCGCGTGCGTCTCGTTGACCCAGTCGATGAGGTTGACCACTGGGGCGTGGGTCAGCACGACCCCCTTCGGCGTGCCGGTCGAGCCGGACGTGAAGATGACGTATGCGACGTCGGTGTCGACCGCCCGGCGCGGTGCCGGGGCGTCGGCGGTGGGCTCGGCGAGGGCCCAGGTGTCGTCGGGGCCGAGGCCGGGCGCGCCGAGCCACAGCACCTCCCGGACCGTCGGCACCGCCTCGGTGACGGCGTGCACGGTCGGCAGCGCCGCCGGGTCGGTGAGCACCACCGGCACCCGCAGCGTCCGCAGCAGCCCACGGATGCGCTCGACCGGCTGCGCCGCGTCGACGGGGGCGTAGGCGGCGCCGGCCTTGAGCACGCCGAGCAGCGCCACCACGGTCTGCACCGTCCGGGACAGGTGCAGCGCGACGAAGTCGCCGGGGCCGACCCCGGCCGCGGCGAGGCGGCGCGCGAGGCGGCCGGCGGCGGCGTCGAGCTGCGCGTAGGTCAGCCGGTCCGCGCCCTGCAGCACGGCGACCGCGTCGGGGGTCAGGGCGGCCTGCCGCTCGAACAGCTCGTGGATGCAGCGGCCGGGCTCCCGGCCGGTGATGGTCGCGTTCCACTGCCGCACCGCGCGGTGCCGCTCGAACCCGGACTGCGGGCCGACGTCGCGCAGCCGCGCGGTGACCGGCGCGGCGGCGACGGCGGCGAGGAGCTGGCTGGCGTGCACCAGCAGCAGCCGCACGTCGGCCTCGGTGAGCAGGTCGGCCGGCGCGCTCAGCCGCAGCCGCCCGCCCGGCCCCGCCAGGTCGGCCTGGAACAGCACCAGGTCCGCCGGGTCCGGCACCGGGCGGCCGCAGCGCACGAGCGACGTGCTGTGCGGCAGCTGCGAGGCGGGCACGCCGGCGTGCCGGACGTTGGCCGCGTACTGCTCGGCGGCGTCGCGCAGGTGCGCCGACAGCAGCCGCGCCGGCACGGGACGGACGCGGACCGGCACGGGCTCGGTGGTGTCGCCGTCGACGAGCGCGCCGTGCACGACGTCCTCGGCGCCGGCCTGGACGGCCAGCAGCAGCCCCCACGCGGCCACGACGAGGTCCTCGGCGCGCAGCCCGAGGCGCCCGGCGGCGGCGGTGAGCGCCGCGGTCTGCGCGGGATCCCATGCCACCGACGCCGCGTGCACGGTGCCGGGCCGCCGGACCTGCCGCTGCGGCGTGAGTGTCGTCGGCTCCTCGAAGCCGTGCAGGAGATCCCGCCAGTACTGCTGAGCGGTGGGTAACATCAGTCAGTCTCCTCGTCCGTGAGTTTCCTCAGGCCGGTGGCGATGCCGAGCAGAGGGTCGAGGACGACCGGACCCCCACCGTGCGCCCGCCGCCAGCGGGTGACCAGATGCATCTCGGTGCAGCCGGCGATGACGCCCTGGCAGTCGAAGCGGTCCGCGAGGCGCTCGAAGCGCTCGACCAGCTCCGCGCCGACCGGTTCGCGTTTCAGCCGGTAGAGCAGGTAGTGGATCTCGTCCTGGGCGTCCGGCGGCGGGACCACGACCCGGTGCGCGACCGCCGGCCAGTGGACCGACCGTTCGAACGTGCGGGCCTTGCGGGTGCCGGTCGTCGCGAGCATGAGGAAACGCCCCTCGCCCGCCACGTCCAGCTCGGCGAAGACCGCGTCGACGACGGAGATCAGCCTGGCCCGCAGGCCGGGGTCGAGCCGGTCGATCAGGTGGTGCGCGGTGACACACGTCATCACCACCCGGGTCGCGCCGAGCCGCACCAGCGCCTCGATGCGGTCGGAGACGAGCCGGGTCAGCTCCTCGGTGCGTCCGGACAGGATCGCCTCGGTGCGGTCCGGCATCGCCGGGTCGGAGTCGAGCAGGCAGCGGGGCAGCTGCTGCTCCGCCGCCGGCGCGACCTGCTCGACGGCGACCTCGTAGACGGTCTGCAGGAACGCCGCCGAGGCGAGCGGGCCCATGCCCCCGAGGACGCCGAGGACCGGTGCGGCTGTCACCACAGGGTGTGCAGGCACGCGAGGAGGCTGCGGGCCTCGACGTTGAGGCAGTTGCCGAAGCGCAGCAGCGTCATCAGCTGGTGCACGGTGAGCCACATGAAGTTCGGCGGCGGCGTCACCGGGAACGTGTCCTCGACCTCGATGACCTGGTAGCGGTTGAGGGCGTGCAGGAAGCGGCCGCCCTCCTCCGACAGCCACGTGTCGAAGCGGATCTGCCGCTGCGGCGCGTCCAGCACGTAGTCGAGGAACTGCGGCCGGTGCGCCGTCGGCAGCGTCCGGAAGGTCTGCGGCGTGCAGTGCAGCGTCGGCGCGGCCTCCACGATGTCCAGCGCGCCCGCGGCCGGCCGGGCCTGCAGCAGGACGTGCAGCACGCCGTCGATGCGCCGGACCAGGAACGCCAGCCGGCCCGGCGCCGCCGGTCGCAGCAGCGGCTGCATCCAGGCGCCGACCTCGCGGTCCTTGGCGCGCACGTCGACGCCGACGATGCTGAAGTACCCGCCGGACAGGTGGGCGATCTCGTCGGCGCCGCGGTGCCAGCCGGCGGTGTCCAGCAGCGGGATGCGGCGCTGGGTGAGCTCGAAGCGGGCCTTGTTCTCCGTCAGCCAGCTGATCGCGTCGGTCACCGTGTGCACCGCGGACGCCTCCGGGTCCAGCGACCGGATCAGCGCGGACCGGAACGGGTCGGCGCCGCCGGTGTCGGACTCCGGCCGGGCGAACGGCATGATGGACAGCACCGTGCGGGCGTCCATGTTGACGACGTCGTCGAGCGCCAGCAGCTGCTGCACCTGCCCGACGGTCATCCAGCAGAAGCCGGGCAGCACCTCGATGTCGTCGTCGGCGTCGGCCTCGACGACGATGTTGCGGTTGCGCTTGTGCAGGAACCAGCCGCCCTGCTCCGACTGCAGCGAGTCGGCGACGACCCGGCCGCGCCGGGGCGCGACGAAGTGCTCCAGGTAGGGGATCGCCCGGCCCTGGTGCACCCGCGTGTAGTTGCTGCGGGTCGCCTGCACCGTCGGGGACAGCTGCACCAGGTTCCGGTTGCCCGGCTCCATCTTGGCCTGCATCAGGCAGTGCAGGACGCCGTCGAACTCCTTGACGAGGATGCCGAGGATCCCGATCTCGCGCTGCACGATGATCGGCTGCGTCCACGACGGCACCCGGAACGGCTGCAGTCCGACGTGCAGCCCCTCGATGGTGAAGAACCGTCCACTGTGGTGCACCAGGTTGCCGGAGTCCTCGGTGAACCGCCAACCCTGCAGCTTGTCGAACGGGACGCGCTCCACGGCGTACGCCTGCAGCTCCCGCTGCTCGCCGAGCCAGCGCAGGCACTCGTCGGTGGACCGGAACCGGCCCTGCGCCGTCGCCGACGCGGTGAACCGCTCGGCGAGCGACCCGCGGCCGTCACCGGCTCCGGGCTGGTCTCGGCGCAGATCCAGCAGTGAAGATGCTCGAGTCACGTGCCACCTCCTCGGTGCTGCCGTCGCACGGCTGCAGGGCACGGCGTGGCGACGATCTCCACCACGCCGACCGCACGCTACGACGGCGCCGCGCGCGTGGCAGCGGATGCACAGCACGACTGGTCGTCTTCACAGTCTTGGCCGCCCGCGGCGGCCCGATCCGGGCCTGCTCTAAGGAATCCACCAGGACCGGCGCTGTTAGAAACGGACCCATGAGCGTTCGGGGCCGTGCCTCCAGGAAACCGGTGTCGGCCAGCGACCGCTGGTGGCTCGCGCACCCGGACACCATCTCGCCGGTCATCCAGACCGTCGTGGAGGGCACCGGGTCGATCGACGCCGACGCGCTGCGCGCCGCCGTCACCACGGTGGCCGCGGCCTGCCCCGACACGGCCCTGCGGTACACCCGCAAGGCCTGGCTCGCCGGCGGCACCCCGCCGCGGGTCCGGGCGGTCGGCGGCGCCGCCGACGGGGTCGCCGTCGCCGACGTGGCCGCCCTGCACGACCCGCTGCCGACGCCGGACGGCGCCTGGTGCGAGGTGCTGTACTGCCCGGGCGACCCGGCCGCCGTCGTGTTCCGCGCGTCCCACGCCGTCATGGACTGGCCGGGGATGGCGCTGTGGATCGCCGACGTGTTCCGGGCGCTGCGCGGCGAGAAGCCGCTCGGCGCCGCCGACGACCTCACCGAGGACGACGTCTTCGCCCGCTTCCCGGCGCCGGAGGAGAAGCCGCCGAACCCGAAGATCGAGTGGACGTCGCCGCTCGGCCAGCCCGCGGGCGAGCGGCGCACCGCCTGGGCCCGGCGGACCGTCGACGGCTACCACCGCGGCCTCGTCGCGCAGGTCGCCGCGGCGCTCACCGCCGCCTACGACCTGCCTTCCGCGCGGTTCGCGGTCGCGTTCGACCTGCGCCGGCACGTCCCCGGCGTCCGCAGCACCGGCAGCCTGTCGCAGGTGGAGCTGTTCGACTGCGCCGCCGGCGAGCCGTGGGAGGCGTTCCACGAGCGGGTCCTGACCGCGATGGCCGAGGGCCGCGAGGTCAGCGGCCGCATCGAGTCGGGCCTGCTGAAGCTGCCCCGGCCGATCCTGCGCACCCTGGTGAAGGCCATGGAGAAGAGCCCACTGGAGAAGCGCCGCTACGCCTCCGCCACGGTTCTGGCGCACCTCGGCCGGATCGAGCCCGAGCAGCTCTGCACGGACGGGTTCGAGGCCCGCACCCTGTACCCGGTGCCGCTGCTCACCGCGGCGAGCCCGCCCGACCTGAACCTCGTCGAGTGCGGCGGCCGCACCGAGCTGACCCTGACCTGGCGCGACGGCCCAGGCAGCACGGAGCGGATGCGGGCCGTCCTCGACGCCGTCGCCGAGGCCCTGTCACCGCAACAGGTCCGGCACTGGGACGGCAACGCGACGGACACGTCCGCCGACCCGGCGACCGTGGTCCAGCGGCTGCGTCAGGTCGTCGCGAGCAGGCCCGACGCCGAGGCGCTGCGCTGGCCCGGCGGCTGCCTCACCTTCGCCGAGCTGGACGCCCGCTCCGAGGTCGTCGCGGCCCGGCTGCTGGAGCTGGGAGTGCGGCGCGACGCGGTCGTCGGCCTGCTCGCCGACCGGTCGATGTGGGCGATCGTCGGCATGTGGGGCGTGCTGAAGGCCGGCGCCGCCTACCTGCCGCTGGACGTGCAGCACCCCGACGCCCGCCTGGCCGGCCTGCTCGCCGATGCCGGCGCGCGGGTCTGCCTGGTCCAGGTCGAGTACGCCGACCGGCCCGTCGCCGGCCCCGGCTGCACCGTCGTGCGGCTGGACGAGCTGGCCACCGGCGGGGTGCCGCCCGTCGACGTCACGCCGGCCCCCGGCGACCTCGCGTACGTCATCTACACGTCCGGCTCGACCGGCCGGCCGAAGGGCGTGGAGATCGAGCACGCCGCCCTCGCCAACTACGTCGACTGGACCACCGCCCGCTTCGGCTGCGGCCCCGGCACCGCGTTCGCCGTGTTCACGTCGCTCGCCTTCGACCTGTCCAACACGGCGCTGTTCACCCCGATGCTCGCCGGCGGCACGCTCGTGCTGGTCCCGGACGAGCCCAACCACCTCACGCTGCGGCACCTGCTGGAGCACTCGGGCGCCGACACGCTGTCGCTGACCCCGTCGCACCTGGACCTGATCGGCCAGCTCGACGTACGTCCGGCCGGTTTCAAGGTGCTCGTCGTCGTCGGTGAGCAGCTGCGCTCGGCGGTCGCCGCCCGGGCCCGGTCGATGTTCGGCCCCGGCTGCCGCGTCCTCAACATGTACGGGCCGACGGAGGCGACCGTCGGGCTGACGCTGCACGAGTGCGGCGAGGCCGACGACGCGGGCCCGGCGGTGCCGATCGGGCTGCCGATGGACAACTGCACCGTGCACCTGCTCGACCCGCAGCGGCGCTTCGTGGCGGCGGGGGAGACCGGGGAGATGTACCTCGGCGGCGCCCAGCTGGCCCGCGGCTACCGCAACCGGCCCGACCTCACCCGCGAACGGTTCGTGCACCTCGCCGACGGCACCCGCGTGTACCGCACCGGCGACCTGGCCCGGGTGCGCCCCGACGGCGAGCTGGAGTTCATCGGCCGCTCGGACGACCAGGTCAAGGTCAACGGCTACCGGATCGAGCCGGCCGAGATCGCCGAGGTGCTGCAGCGCCACCCGGCGGTGCGGGCCGCGGTCGTCGTCGCCCGGACCCGCCCCGGCGCCGAGCACAAGCAGCTGTACGGGTACGTGGTCCTCGAACCCGGCGCGGAGGCCGCCGACTGGGACGCGTTCCTCGGCGAGCACCTGCCGCGGTACATGGTGCCGACCGCGACGACCGTCATCGACGCCGTGCCGCACAACGCCAACGGCAAGGTCGACGTCGCCGCGCTGCCGGATCCGCTCCGTCAGGAGGCGGCGCGGGTGGCCGCGACGGACGACGAGGTGCAGTCGGCGGTCGCCCGCATCTGGGCCACGACGCTGAGCCTCGGCGACACCAGCCTCGACCCCGCGGCCGACTTCCACCACCTCGGCGGCAACTCGGTGCAGCTGCTCGCCATGCTCGCCGGGGTGTCCCGCGACGTCGTCGGCGCCGCCGCCGAGCGGGCGTTCATGGCCGAGCTCGGCCGCATCATCCGCGAACCCACGCTGGAGCGGGTCAGCGACATCGCCCGCCAGGCCCGCGACGGGGCACTGGTGCCCGCGGCCGGCTGACCGATCCACCCACCAGCACGACCGGGGAGGCACCATGACCGCACTGACACTCAGCCGTGACAACGCCAGGGGTGCCTACATACTCACCGGGCCCGACGGGACCGTGCTCGGCTCGCTCGCCGCCGACCGCCGCTTCCGCCACGGCGAGACCGTCTCCGCCGCGGGCAACCTCACGGTGCACAGCGGCGGGCTGCGCCGCCGCTCGGCGTGCGCCGGCGACGAGGACGCGCCCGTGCTGCGGCTCGACCCGGACGGCAGCGTCGTCCCCGGCCTGCCCGGGGCGCGCTGGGAGGTGACCCGCGACCGCAGCCGGTTCACCGGCACGCTGAGCGCCGCCGGGGCGAGTGTCGTGGTCACCGTCCCCGCCGGCGGCAACGGACCGCTGGACGCCGACGTGCGGGGCGAGGTCCCAGGCTGGGACCTGGTCGTGCTCACCGCGGCGTTCGCGCTGCTGGCCCGCCGCCGCGCCGACACCATGCTCACCGCCGCGCTGGTCAGCGTCGCCACCGGCGGAGCCGGCCGATGACCGCGGACCTCCGGGACGCGGTGACGGCGCCCGCGGACACCGGCTACCGGCGGGCCGTGTCCGCGACCGACTGGTGGTTCGTCGCGCACCCGCGCCGGATCCCGCCGGTCATCCAGACCGTCGTCGAGGGCACGGGCACCGTCGACGTCGCGGCGCTCACCGCCGCCGTGGCGGCCGCCGGCGTCGCGAACCCCGGCAGCCGGCTGCGGCGGCAGGGACAGTGGTGGGTCGACTCCGGCCGCGCGCCTGGGGTACGGGTGATCGACGGCGGCGCCGGCCCGATCGCCGGTGCCGCCGCCCTGCACGACCCGCTGCCGACGCCGGACGGCGCCTGGTGCGAGGTGCTGTGGTGCCCCGGCGACCGCCCGGCGCTGGTGTTCCGCGCCTCCCACGCCGTGATGGACGGCCGGGGCAAGGCGATGTGGATCGCCGACGTGTTCCGGGCCCTGCGCGGCGAGCCCCTCGCCGGCGCCACCGGCACCGTCACCGACGGCGACGTCTTCGACCGGCTCGGCATCACCAACGCCGAGAGCAAGCCCGACGTGTGGTTCCCGTCGCCGTTCGGGCGTCCGGGTCGCGGCCGGCGCACCGTGTGGGCCAGGCGCACCGTCGACGGCTACCACCCGGCGCTGACGGCGAAGGTCGCGGCCGCGCTGCGGGACGCCTACGGCCTGGACACCGCGCGCTTCGCGGTCGCCTTCGACCTGCGCCGGCACGCGCCGGAGACCCGCACCACCGGCAACCTGCTGCAGACCGAGCTGTTCGACCTCGCGGCCGGCGAGCCGTGGGAGGCGCTGCACGAGCGGCTCCTCGCCGCGATGGCGCAGCGCCGCGAGGTCACCTGGCGGCTGGACCCCAACCTGTTGAAGATGCCCGTCCCGGCGCTGCGGACCCTGATCCGGTTCATGGAGTCCGGCCGCAAGGACCGGCACGCGTCCGCGACCGTGCTGTCGCACCTGGGCCGCGCCGACCTCGCCGAGCACTCCACCGCGACGTTCGAGGCGCGGACCACGTACCTGCTGCCGCTGCTCGCCGCGGTCAGCGCGCCGGAGGTCAACACCGTCGAGTGCGGCGGCCGCACCGAGCTGACCCTCACCTGGCGGGACGGCCCGGGCGTCAAGGAACGCATGGAAGCGGTCCTGGACGCCGTCGCCTCATCGCTGGCACCACCCGCGCCGCGCCCCGCCGTCGTGGACGCCGCGCCCGGTTGGACCGTGGTCGACCGGTTCGCCGAGGTGGTCGCCGCGCATCCGGACGCCGTGGCGCTGCGCTGGCCCGGCGGCTCGATGACGTTCGCCGAGCTCGACACCCGCTCCGACGTCGTCGCGGCCCGGCTGGCGGCCGGTGGCGTCGGCCGCGGGGCGGTCGTCGGGCTGCTCGCCGACCGTTCCATGTGGACGATCGCCGGGCTGTGGGGCGTGCTGAAGGCCGGTGCGGCGTACCTGCCGCTGGACGCCGGGCACCCCGACGCCCGCCTCGCCGCGCTCCTCGCCGACGCGGGCGCCTCCGTGTGCCTGGTGCGCGCGGCGGACGCGGCCCGGGCCCCGGCCGGCTGCACCACGGTCGTCCTCGACGACCTGCCCGCGGACGGTGCCGGCCCGGTCGCGGTGAAGCCGTCCGGCGGCGACCTGGCGTACGTGATCTACACGTCCGGCTCGACCGGCGCGCCGAAGGGCGTCGAGATCGAGCACCGCGCCCTCGCCAACTACGCCGACTGGGCCGGCCGGGTGTTCGCCGTCGACGAGGACACGCACTTCGCGCTCTTCACCTCGCCGGCCTTCGACCTGCCCAACACGGCGCTGTTCCTGTCGACGCTCGCCGGCGGCACCCTCGTGCTGGTCCCCGGCGAGCCCAGCCACGTGACCCTGCGGCACCTGCTGGAGGAGTCCGGGGCCAACGCGCTGAAGCTCACCCCGTCGCACCTGGACCTCATCGGCCGCCTCGACGTCGCCCCCGCGGGCTTCCGCCTGCTGGTCGTCGGCGGGGAGCCGCTGCGCCCGGCCGTCGCCGCCCGGGCCAAGGCCCAGTTCGGGTCCGGGACCCGCCTGTTCAACCACTACGGGCCGACCGAGGCCACCGTCGGCTGCGTCGTGCACGCCCACCACGCCGGGCGCTACGACACCGCCACGGTGCCGATCGGCCGGCCCGCCGCGAACTGCGCCGTCCACGTCCTGGACGCCGACCGGCGGCCGGTCGCCGAGGGCGGGACCGGTGAGCTGCACATCGGCGGCGCCCAGCTGGCCCGCGGCTACCGGGGGCGGCCCGACCTCACCCGCGAACGGTTCGTGCGCCTCGCCGACGGCACCCGCGTCTACCGCACCGGCGACCTCGCCCGGGTCCTGCCCAACGGCGAGATCGAGTGCCTCGGCCGGGCCGACGACCAGGTGAAGATCGCCGGCCACCGGGTCGAGCCCGCCGAGGTCGCCGCGGCCCTGGAGGCGCACCCCGAGGTGCAGCGGGCGGTCGTCGTGGCCCGCCCCGCACCCACCGGCACCGGCAAGGTCCTCTGCGCCTACGTCGCCGCATACCCGGGCACCGACCTGGAGGAGCTGCGGGCGTTCCTGGCCGGGTCGTTGCCGCGGTACCTGCTGCCGGCCTCCCTGCACCGGGTCGACGGGTTCCCGCAGACCCCCAACGGCAAGATCGACCTGTCGGCGCTGCCGGCGCCGTTCGCCGGGGCCGCGCCCGTGGACGAGGACGCCGACGACGTCCGCGACGCCGTGGCGAAGGTGTGGGCGAAGGTCCTGGACGTCG
Source organism: Dactylosporangium sp. NPDC049742 (assembly GCF_040674675.1). Classification (NCBI taxonomy): domain Bacteria; kingdom Bacillati; phylum Actinomycetota; class Actinomycetes; order Micromonosporales; family Micromonosporaceae; genus Dactylosporangium; species Dactylosporangium sp. NPDC049742. Next base: position 37,693 of record NZ_JBFANF010000072.1, read on the forward strand.
ACCCCGGACGGATCGACGGCGGCACCGACTTCCACCAGCTGGGCGGCGACTCGGTACTGCTGCTGGCCATGCTCGCCGGGGTCTGCGACGAGGTCGTCGGCGCCGCCGGGGAGGCCGCGTTCATGGCCGAGCTCGGCCGCATCATCCGCCGGCCGACCCTCGACGGGGTCAGCGCCGTTGCCCGCGAAACGCTGCAAACCACAGATGAGGGGGCGCCGTGAGGCCGCTCGGACGAAGCCCGGCGATCGAGGTGCGCGGGCTGCGCAAGCTGTACGGCGAAACGGTCGCGCTGCACGACATCGACTTCGAGGTCCACCGCGGCGAGATCTTCGCCGTCCTCGGGCCCAACGGCGCCGGCAAGACCACCACCGTGGAGATCCTGGAAGGGTTCCGCCCGCGCGACGGCGGCACCGTCGAGGTCCTCGGCCAGGACCCGTTCCGGGCCGGCGAGGAGTGGCGGGCCCGCATCGGCGTGGTCCTGCAGACCACCGGCGAGTTCGAGGACCTCAACGTCGGCGAGGTGGTGCGGCACTTCGCCCGCTACTACCCCGACGCGCAGGACCCCAACGAGCTCATCGACCGGGTCGGGCTGACCGAGAAACGCGACGCCCGCGCCTCCAAGCTCTCCGGCGGCCAGCAGCGCCGCCTCGACGTCGCGCTCGGCATCATCGGCCGGCCCGAGGTGCTGTTCCTCGACGAGCCGACGACCGGCTTCGACCCGCAGAGTCGCCGCGACTTCTGGCAGCTGATCCGCGACCTGGCCGCCGGCGGCACCACGATCGTGCTGACCACGCACTACCTGGAGGAGGCCGAGCAGCTCGCCGACCGGGTCGCGGTCATCGCCGGCGGCCGCATCGTGGACATCGGCGTGCCGCAGACCCTCGGCGGCCGCGACACCGAGGCCACCGTGGTGTCGTGGATGGGCCCCGACGGGCCCGAGACCGTGCACACCACCACGCCCACGAAGTTCGCCGCGGACCTGCACGCCAGGCTCGGCGGGGAGGCGCCCGGGCTCACCGTGCACCGGCCCAGCCTCGAGGACGTCTACCTGCAGATGATCGGCGCCGCCGGTACCCCGGCCGCTGTGACAACGGAGGACCGATGACCGCCCTGACCGCCGCACCGGCCCGGCGCCTGCCCCGCGCCCGGCTGCGGCGCATCGTCTCGCTCGGCCTCTACCGCGGCCAGCTGGAGCTGCTGCAGTTCTTCCGCGGCACCGAGACCGTGGTGTTCTCCCTGCTGTTCCCGGTCTTCGCGCTGGTCATCTTCAGCTCGATGTTCGACGGCGAGATCGCCCCCGGCGTCACCTACAGCGACTACCTGGTGCCCGGCATCATCGCGACGGGTCTCATGGTCACCGGCTTCCAGACCCTGGCCATCTCGATCGCGATCGAGCGGGACCGCGGCGGGCTGAAGCGGATCGCGGCCACCCCGATGCCCCGCTCCGCGTACTTCATCGGCAAGGTCATCATGGTGCTCGTCACCAGCGTCGTGGAGACCGCGGTGCTGATCGCGGTGTCGGTGCTGCTGTACGGGACACACCTGCCCGGCACCGCCGACGCGTGGTTCACCTTCGGCTGGGTCAGCATCCTCGGCGTCACCGCCTGCGCCCTGTGCGGCATCGCGCTGTCGTCGCTGCCCCGCAACAGCCGCTCCGCGCCCGCCGTCGTCGCGCCGTTCGCGTTCGTGCTGCAGTTCATCTCCGGCGCCGCGCTCGTCTTCACCGACCTGCCGGCGTGGCTGCAGTGGGTCGCGTCGGTGTTCCCGCTCAAGTGGATGTGCCAGGGCCTGCGCTCGGTGTTCCTGCCCGACAGCTACGCCGCCCACGAGGCCGCGCACAGCTGGCAGCTCGGCTGGGTCGCGGTGTCCCTCGGCGGCTGGGTCGTCCTCGGCACGATCCTGTGCCTGGTCACGTTCCGGTGGACGAAGACCCGGGACGGTGGCTGATGGCGCACATCGCCTTCTTCACCCCGCCGTCGGCGGGCCACCTCAACCCGACCCTCGGCCTCGCCGCCGAGCTGCTGCGCCGCGGCCACCGCGTCACCTACGCCACCACCGCCGAATACGCGGCCCGCGCCGGCGAGGTCAGCTCCGACGTCGTCGAGTACGAAGAGCGCTTCGCCGGCGACTTCCGCAACTTCCAGTTCTCCGGCCGCAGCCTCGTCGACGCCATGGCCGCCAGCCTCGCCGAGACCGAGGCGCTGCTGCCGGTGCTGCGCGACGCGTTCCCCGACCCGCCCGACGCCGTCGTCTACGACAACGCCGCCTGGTGGGGCCGGCTGCTCGCCGCCGAGTGGAAGACCCCGGCCGTGCAGGTCTCGCCGATGCTCGTCTCCAACGACCAATGGTCGATGAGCGAGCGGTACACCAAGCTCAGCGCCCTGCAGCCGCGCCTGTGGCTGTTCCTGGCCCGCCTCGGCGGCTTCCTGCGCAAGCTCGGCACCGACGTCACCCCGAAGCAGCTGCTGACCGGCGACGGCGCGCCCCGGCGGGTGGTGTTCATCCCGCGGGAGTTCCAGTTCCGCGGCGAGACGTTCGACGACACCTACCGGTTCGTCGGACCCTGCCTGTTCGAGCGCAGGTTCCTCGGCACCTGGGAGCGCACCGACGACCGCCGGCCGCTGATCCTCGTCACCCTCGGCACCATCTACAACCAGAACCCGCAGTTCTTCCGCACCTGCATGGACGCGTGCGCGGAACTCGGCGGGCACGTCGTCATCGCCGTCGGCGACGGCGTCGACCTCGACGCGCTCGGCACCCCGCCGTCCAATGTGGAGCTGCGGCGGTTCGTCGCCCAGCTGCACGTGCTGGAGCACGCCGACCTGTTCATCACCCACGCCGGGATGGGCAGCACCATGGAGGCGCTGTACCACGGCGTGCCGATGCTCGCCGTGCCGCAGATGGCCGAGGAGCGGGCGAACGCCGACCGGATCGCCGAGGTCGGCGCCGGCCGGGTCCTCGCCACCGACGGGCTCACCGCGCCGGTGCTGCGCGCCGAGATCGAGCGGATGCTCGCCGACACCGCGATCCGGCGCCGGGCACTGGAGCTGCGCGACGCCACCAGGGCCGCCGGCGGTGCCGCCGCGGCCGCCGACTGCGTCGAGGCCTCGCTGCAGACGGCCACGGCTATCCACTGAACCCCCGAGAGGACTGGGCCACCATGACCGCAGCACCGCCGGAGCCGCAGCGCGTCGCGCTGCCGGACGACGGCCGCCTCGTCGCCGTCACCAACCCGCAGGACGTCCTGGTCTGGCCCAGCCTGAGCGAGGACTCGCCCTACGCCGACGGCATCGCCGGCCTCGGCGCCGGTGACGTCGTGATCGACGTCGGCGCGCACATCGGGCTCACCGCCCTGTACTTCACCGACAAGATCCCAGGCGTGCGGGTCCTCGCCTTCGAGCCGGCCCGCCGCACCAACGCGTGCCTGGCCGACAACGCCGCCCGGCTGATGCCCGGCGTCCGCGTCTTCGACGTGGCGCTCGGCGCCGAGCCGGGCACCGCCGAGCTGACGTTCCTGCCCAACCACACGATGATGGCGACGATCGTCAGCGACGACGCCGACGACGACCGCAACATGACCGCGGTGCTGCGCAACTTCGGCGTCGACGGCGAGGCGAGCGAGCAGTTCTGGCGGGAGTTCCGCGAGGGCACCGAACGGTACGAGGTCCGCGTCAGCACCCTCGCCGAGGTCCTGGACGAGGAGGGCATCACCGAGGTCGGCCTGCTCAAGATCGACGTCGAGCGCGGGGAGCTGCCGGTGCTGCGCGGGCTGCGGGCCGAGCAGTGGGCCGGGGTCCGCCGGGTCGTCGCCGAGGTGCACGCCGTCGACGGCAACCTCGACGCCGTCGTGGAGCTGCTGCACGCGCAGGGCTTCAGCACCAAGGTGTTCCAGGAGGACGTCTTCGTCGGGGGCAGCGTCCACATCGTCGCCGCGGCAAGGCCGGGCGCATGACGGTCCGGTTCGGCATCCTGGGCTGCTCATCGGTCGCGCGGCGGCGCAGCATCCCGGCCCTCGTCGCGCACCCCGGCGCCACCCTCACCGCGGTCGCCAGCCGCGACCCGGAGAAGGCCAAGGCGTTCGCCGCCGAGTTCGGCTGCGACGCCACCGGCTACGACGAGCTGTTGGCCCGCGACGACGTCGACGCGGTGTACCTGCCGCTGCCGACCGCGCTGCACGTGCCGTGGGGCCTGAAGGTCCTCGCCGCCGGCAAGCACCTGCTGCTGGAGAAGCCGTCGGCGACGTCCGCCGACGGTGCCCGCGAGCTCGTCCGCGCCGCCACCGAACGCGACCTGGTGCTGCGGGAGAACTTCACGTTCCCGCACCACGCCCAGCACGCCACGGTCGCGCGCCTGCTCGCCGAGGGCAGGCTCGGGCAGCTACGGTCCTTCAGCGGCGCGTTCTGCTTCCCGCCGCTGCCCGCCACCGACATCCGCTACGACGCCGGCCTCGGCGGCGGCAGCCTCCTGGACGCCGGGGTCTACCCGATCCGCGCCGCGCAGCTGCTGCTCGGCGACGACCTGACGGTGGCCGGCAGCAGCCTGCGCGTCGACGGCCGCACCGGCGTCGACGTGGCCGGGCACGCGCTGCTGGTCTCCGCCACCGGGGTCCTCGCCGACGTCAAGTTCGGCTTCGAGCACACCTACGGCGCCTCGTACACCCTGTGGGGCAGCGCCGCCAGGCTCACCGTGGACAAGGCGTTCACGCCCGTGGCGACCTGGCAGCCGGTGCTGCGCATCGAGGAGCAGGACCACAGCGAGGAGCTCGTCCTGCCCGCCGGCGACCAGTGGTCCGCCGCGATCGCCTCGTTCACGGCGGCCGTCACGGCCGGCCACGGCGCCGGCCACCCGGCCGAGGCGGCCGGGCTGCGGTCCATGGTGCGCACCATGGAACTGGTCGAGGACGTCATCCGCGGCGCGAAACGCGTTGCGGCTTAAGGGTTCTCCTAGAGATCGTCGTCGGCGCCGCTGCGACCTGTGACGGCGCACCATACTTCGTCTGCAGAAGTCGACGCCGCCGCACGGACGTGCCGCAGCGGCGGCCGGGACGCGACTGGTGTCGCTCGCCGGCGCGGCGAAAGGGAGGCTGACTTGCCGTCCACCGATCAGAGCCCCACGTTCCGCCGGGCGGTGTCGCCCGTCGAATGGTGGATCGCGGCGCACCCGCGCGGGACCGTGCCGGTGCTGCAGGTCGCGGTCGAGGGCACCGGTGCGCTCGACCCCGGCCGGCTCGCCGAGGCGGTCGCCGCCGCGTCGGACGCCTGCCCCGGCACCCGCCTGGCACGCAAGGGCCGGGAGTGGGTCGACACCGGCCGCCCGCCCGCGGTCCGCACCGCGAAGACCGGCGGGGTGCCCGTACACCGGCTGCCGGAGCTGCAGGAGCCGCTGCTGCACCGGGGCGGCCCCACCTGCGAGGTGCTGCACGTCGAGGGCCCCACTCCGGCGGTCGTCTTCCGCGCCTCCCACGCCGTCATGGACGCCGGTGGGGTGCTGCTGTGGGCGGGCGACGTGTTCCGGGCCCTGCGCGGCGAGCCGCTCGTCGGCGCCACCGACACCGTCACCGAGGTCGACCTGCTGCCGCCGCTGACGCAGAAGCCGACCCCGCCGGGCCTGCAGTACCCGGCGCTGCTCGGCGGGCGCGCCCCCGGCAAGGACCGCCGCACCCTGTGGCTGCGCCGCAGCGTCGACGGCTACCACCCCGGGCTCATCGCCCGCCTGGCCACCACGATCGCCCCGCTGTGCGGCGACGGCGACGCCCAGTTCGCGGTGCCGGTGAACCTGCGCCGGTACGCCCCGCAGACCCGCTCGACCGCCAGCCTCTCCCACAGCCTGCCCTTCACCGTGCCGGCCGGGCAGGACTGGGAGGCGACCCACGAACGCCTCCTCACGATGCTCGCCGAGGAGCGCGACGCGCAGGCCCGCCTCGACCCGGCGGTGCTGAAGATCCCGCAGCCGGTGCTGCGGCTCATCAACGGCGCCTTGGAGAGCAAGGCCACCAAGCAGAACCGGTACCCGTCGCACGCGTCCCTCGCCCACCTCGGCCGGGTCGACGTGGAGGAGTTCAGCACCGCCTCGTTCGCCGCGACCGCCCTGTACTCGCTGTCCAGCAGCCCCGCCGGCGGCCCCGTCGAGCTCGACGTCGTCGAGTGCGCCGGGCACACCGAGATCACGCTCAGCTGGCACGACGGGCCCGGCATCGAGGAGAAGGCCGCCGCGCTGCTGGACCGGATCGAGGAGGCCCTGTCCCCGGCGGCGCTGCGGGCAACGACCGCCGCTGTGCCTTCGACGCCCGGCACCGTGCCGCCGGCGTTCGCCGCGCCTTCGACGCTCGGCACCGTCCTGCCGGCGTTCGCCGCGCAGTGTGCCGCCACCCCCGACGCGCTCGCCGTCAGCGGCCCCGACGGCGACCTCACCTACGCCGAGCTCGACCGGCGCTCCCGCGTCGTCGCCGCCGCCCTGCGTGACCTCGGCATCGGCCGGGAGGACGTCGTCGGGGTGCTCGCCGACCGCACCGCCGCCGCCGTCGCCGCGATCTGGGGCGTCGTGCGGTCCGGCGCCGCGTACCTGCCCCTCGATGTGCAGCACCCCGACGCCCGCCTCAACGACATCCTCACCGACGCGGGCGCGCCGGTCTGCCTCGTGCAGCGCCCGCACGACACGCGCGCCGTGGTTCCGGACGGCTGCCGCACGGTGCTGCTCGACGAGCTGACCGGCGAGCCGCCGGCCGGCTGGACCGAGCCCGCCACCGAGCCCGGCGACCTCGCCTACGTCATCTACACGTCCGGCTCGACCGGCCGGCCCAAGGGCGTCGAGATCGAGCACGGATCCCTCGCCAACTACGCCGCCTGGGCGACCCGCTCGCTCGGGGTCGACGCGTCCACCCGGATGCCGCTGCTCACCTCATTCGCCTTCGACGTCTCGTGTACGTCACTGTTCCTGCCGCTGCTGGCGGGCGGGTCCGTGCTGCTCCCGCACGGCGAGCTCAACCACGCGACGCTGCGCACGCTGCTCACCGACGGCGCGCCGACGGTGCTGACGATGACGCCGTCGCTGCTGGAGCTCATCTGCGAGCTCGACGTGCGCCCCGCGACCGTGCGGGTCGTCGCCGCCGCCGGCGAGGTACTGCGCCGCAGCGTCGCCCTGCAGGCCCTCGACATGTTCGGACCCGAATGCCGGGTGATGAACCTGTACGGCCCGACCGAGGCCACCATCGAGTGCCTCGCCCACACCTTCGACCCCGCCACCGACACCGCGGCCGGGGTGCCGATCGGACTGCCGCCGGACAACTGCACCGCCCACGTCCTGGACGCCCAGCACCGCTTCGTCGCCCCCGGCGAGGCCGGCGAGCTGTACGTCGGCGGCGCGCAGCTGGCCCGCGGCTACCGCGGCCGGCCCGACCTGACCCGGACCCGGTTCGTGCGCCTCGCCGACGGCACCCGCGTCTACCGCACCGGCGACATCGTCCGGGTCACCGACGTCGGCGTGGTCGAGTTCCTCACCCGCGCCGACGACCAGGTCAAGGTCCTCGGCAACCGGATCGAGCCGGCGGAGATCGCGCAGACCCTCGAGGACCACCCGTCGGTCAGCCGGGCGACGGTCCTCGCCCGCAGCCGCTCCGGCGGCGACCACAAGCTGCTGTGCGCCTACGTCGTCGGCACCGCGCCCGACCCGGCCGAGCTGCAGGCGTTCGTGGCCGAACGGCTGCCCCGCTACATGGTGCCCGCCACCGTGACCGTGGTCGCGGAGCTGCCCCGGACCGTCAACGGCAAGATCGACGTGCGGGCCCTCCCGGACCCGTTCGCGGGCGCCGACGAGCCCCCGGCCGACCACTCCGACCGCGACGACGTCACCCGCGCCGTCGCCGCGATCTGGGCCGCGACGCTCGGCGCCGACCCCGACCGGCTCGCCGACGACACCGACTTCCACCAGCTCGGCGGCGACTCGCTGCTGATGCTGTCGATGGTCGCCGCCGTCTGCCGCGACGTCGTCGGCGCCGCCGCCGAGCCGTTGTTCATGGCCCGGCTCGGCGAGATCGTGCGGGAGCCGACGATCGCCAGGGTCGCCGCCATCGCCCGCGCCGCTCTCTCGCCGACCCCCGCTCTCTCGCCGACCCCCGCTCTCTCGCCGACCCCCGCTCTTTCGACGGCCCCCGCCGGAAGGTCGCAGGAATCGGCGACGCGGCCCGGCGCGGAGCAGCCGGCCGAGGCCGTCACCGCCTGACGCCGGACCGCGGCGACCAGACCGACCACCCAGCGCCGACCAATCACCGTGTGCCGCCCGGCCGCCGGGCGTCCGCACGCTGTCATGAGGAGCCGAGCGAGATGGCGAACGAGGACAAGCTCCGCGACTACCTCAAGCGCGTGACGGCCGACCTGCGCCAGGCCAACCGGCGCATCCGCGAGTTCGAGGAGCGCGACCGGGAGCCGATCGCCGTCGTCGGCATCGGCTGCCGGTTCCCCGGCGGCGTCACCGGCCCCGACGCGCTGTGGGACCTCGTCGCCGGCGAGCGCGACGCCGTCGGCGGCGTTCCGCTCAACCGGGGCTGGGACTTCGAGCGCATCTACGACCCGGTCCCGGGCCGGCCCGGCCGCACGTACGCCCGCGACGGCGGGTTCCTGCACGACGCGGACGCGTTCGACGCCGGCTTCTTCGGCATCTCCCCGCGCGAGGCCCTCGCCATGGACCCGCAGCAGCGGCTCCTGCTGGAGACCACGTGGGAGGCCCTGGAGGACGCCAGCCTCGACCCGTCCGGCATCCGCGACACCGAGACCGGGGTGTTCGTCGGCGCCAGCCACCAAGGCTACGGCGCCGCCCCCGACGGCGCCCCCGACGGCGTCGAAGGGCACCTGCTCACCGGCGGCGCCGCCGCCGTCCTGTCCGGGCGGCTCGCCTACACGTTCGGCACCCGCGGCCCCGCCGTCACCGTCGACACCATGTGCTCGTCGTCGCTCGTCGCGCTGCACCTCGCCGTCCGCTCGCTGCGGGCGGGGGAGTGCGGCATGGCCGTCGTCGGCGGCGCCACCGTCATGGCGGTCCCGCAGTCGTTCGTCGAGTTCTCCCGCCAGCGCGGCCTGGCCCCCGACGGGCGCTGCAAGGCGTTCTCCGACGACGCCGACGGCACCGGCTGGGGCGAGGGTGTCGGCGTCCTGCTCCTGGAGCGGCTCTCCGACGCCGTCGAGCGCGGCCGCCGGGTCCTCGCCGTCGTGCGCGGCTCCGCGGTCAACCAGGACGGCGCCTCCAACGGGCTCACCGCCCCGAACGGCCCGGCGCAGCAGCGGGTCATCCGGGCCGCCCTCGCCGACGCCGGCCTGGAGGCGTCCGACGTCGACGCGGTCGAGGCGCACGGCACCGGCACCACCCTCGGCGACCCGATCGAGGCCGAGGCGCTGCTCGCCACGTACGGACAGGGCCGCGACCCGCGGCGGCCGCTGTGGCTCGGCACCCTGAAGTCCAACCTCGGCCACACCCAGGCCGCCGCCGGGGTCGCCGGGGTCATCAAGGCCGTCCTCGCGATGCGGCACGGCGTCCTGCCCCGCACCCTGCACGTCAACGCCCCATCGTCGAAGGTCGACTGGTCCGCGGGTGCCGTGCGGCTGCTGACCGCCGCGCGGCCGTGGCCCGCCGTCGACCGGCCCCGTCGCGCCGGCGTGTCGGCGTTCGGCGCCAGCGGCACCAACGCCCACGTCGTGCTGGAGCAGGCTCCCGCACCCGTGGACGCTCAGCCTGTGGTGCCGTCGCTTCCGGTGCTGCCGTGGACCCTGTCGGCAGACACCGCCGAGGCGCTGCCGGCGCAGGCGGCCGCTCTCGCCGAGCACCTCGCCGACCGGCCCGACCTCGACGCCGCCGACGTCGCCCGGACCCGGGCCACGGCCAGGGCGCACCTGGAGCACCGGGCCGTCGTCCTCGGCGCCGACCGGGCCGCCCTGACCCGAGCCCTGGACGCGCTCGCCGCCGGGCTCCGCGACCCGGACGTCATCACCGGCACCGCCGACCTCGAGGCCGCTTCGGCCATGCTGTTCACGGGTCAGGGCGCGCAGTGGTCGGGGATGGGTCGCGGCCTCTACGAGGCGTTCCCGGTGTTCGCTGCGGCGTATGACGAGGTGCGCGCCCACGTCGAGGTGGACGACGCACGGCTCGATGAGACGCAGTGGACGCAGCCGGCGTTGTTCGCGGTCGAGGTCGCGGTGTACCGGTTGCTGGAGTCCTGGGGTCTGCGGCCCGACTTCCTCCTGGGTCATTCGATCGGTGAGCTGGCGGCGGCGCACGTTGCCGGGGTGTGGTCCCTTGAGGATGCGTGCAAGGTGGTCGAGGCTCGCGGTCGCCTCATGCAGGCGCTGCCATCTGGTGGCGCGATGGTGGCGATCCAGGCTTCCGAGGAGCAGGTCCGCGCGGCGCTGGTCGACGGTGTTTCGCTGGCCGCGGTCAACGGTCCCGACGCGGTCGTCATCTCCGGCGACGAAGAAGCCGTCTCAGCTGTGGCGGCGGGGTTTGCCAAGACGCGGCGGTTGAAGGTGAGTCACGCGTTCCATTCGGCGCGGATGGACGGGATGCTCGACGCGTTCCGCGCGGTCCTGAACACGGTCACGTTCAACTCGCCGCAGATCCCGATCGCGACGACGTCGATCGGCGACGTCACCGACCCCGACTATTGGGTGGCGCAGGTCCGGGGGACTGTCCGGTTCGCTGACGCCGTCGAGAGTCTGAAGGCGAAGGGTGTCACGAGGTTCCTTGAGGTCGGGCCCGACGGGGTGCTGTCGGCGCTGGTCGGCGGCATCCCCGCGATGCGCAAGGGGCGCGACGAGCCCGCCACCCTCATGGCCGCCGTCGCCGCCGCGCACGTCGCCGGCTGGTCCCCGGACTGGGCCGCGTTCCTCCCGGGCCGGCGGGTCGAGCTGCCCACCTACGCGTTCCAGCGGGACCGGTTCTGGCTCACCCAGACCCGCCGCGACTCCACAGTGGATGGCTGGCTCTACCGGGAGACCTGGAAGCGCCTCCCCGCGACCGGAGCGGCGCTCGACGGCACCTGGCTGCTCGTCACCCACACCGGCGACCAGGCGCTGCACGACGCCCTGACCCGCGCCGGCGCCACCGTCCGGACACTCACCGTCGCCGAGCACACCGACCGGGCGGCGATGACCGGGCTCCTCGCCGCCGCCGCGACCGGCGTCACCGGCGTCGTGTCGACCCTCGCCGCGTCCGCGACCCCGGCGCCCGGCCCGGCGCCCGTCACCGCCGGCGTCGCCGACACCCTCACCCTCGTGCAGGCCCTCGGCGACGCCGGCATCGGCGCGCCCCTGTGGTGCGTCACCGGTGGCGCCGTCAGCACCGGCCCCGGCGACCACGTCCGCGACCCCATGCAGGCCGCCGTCTGGGGCCTCGGCCGGGTCGCCGCCCTCGAACACCCTGACCGCTGGGGCGGCCTCATCGACGTCACCGGCGACCTGTCGCCGGTGCCCGGCCTCCTCCTGGGCCCCGAGGACCAGGTCGCGGTCCGTGACGGCACCGTCCACGCGCGCAGGATCACCAGAGGCGCCGGCGGGGCACCGGCCGGCTGGCGGCCCCGCGGCGCCGCGCTCGTCACCGGCGGCACCACCGGCCTCGGTGCCCAGACCGCCCGCTGGCTCGCCGGGCACGGCGCCACCCACCTCGTCCTGCTCAGCCGCCGCGGCGACGAGGCGCCCGGCGCCGCCGCGCTGCGCGACGAGCTCACCGCCCTCGGCGCCGGGGTCACCGTCGCCGCCTGCGACGTCGCCGACCGGGACGCCCTCGCCGCCGTCGTCGAGGCGGTCGAGGCCGAGCACGGCCCGATCCGCACCGTCGTGCACGCCGCCGGCGTCGGCGTCCTCGGCCGGCTCCGCGACACCACCGCCGCCGACCTGGCGGCCGCGACCGCGGCGAAGCTCGGCGGCGCCGCGAACCTCGACGCCGTCTTCGACCGCGACACCGTCGACCGGTTCGTCACGTACGCGTCCGTCGCCGGGGTCTGGGGCAGCGGCGACCACGGCGCCTACGCCGCCGCGAACGCCTACCTCGACGGGCTCGTCCAGGCCCGCCGCGCCCGCGGCCGGGCCGGCACGTCGATCGCCTGGGGCATCTGGAGCCCGCAGAGCGGCGGCATGGCCCGCGCCGACGTCCGCGCGTCGGCGAACTGGCACGGCATCGAGTTCATGGACCCCGCCGGCGCCCTCGACGCCCTGCACCACGTCCTGGACCGCGACCCGGCCACCGCCGTCGTCGCCGACGTCGACTGGGCCCAGTTCGCGCCGCTGTTCACCGCCGCCCGGCACCGCCCGCTCATCGCCGACCTGCCCGAGGTCGCGTCGCTGCTCGCCCCGCCCGCCGCGCCCGCCACCGGCGGGGTGGACGCCCGGCAGCTCGGGCTCGGCGCGCTGGAGGACCTCGTCCGGGCCGGCGCCGCCGAAGCACTCGGCCACCGGGGCATCGACGCCGTCAACGGCACCCGCTCGTTCCGGGACCTCGGCTTCGACTCCCTGACCGCCCTCGAACTGCGCGACTCCCTGGCCCGGTCCACGGGCCTGCGGCTGCCGACGACCGTCATCTTCGACTACCCCAACGTCGACGCCCTCGCCGCGCACCTGCACCGGGAGCTCGGCGGCGCGACCACCGCCGCGCCGGCCGCCGCCGCCCAGGCCGCCACCGACGAGCCGATCGCGATCGTCGGCATGAGCTGCCGGTTCGCCGGCGGCGTCGAGTCACCCGAGGACCTGTGGGCGCTGCTGAGCGACGGCGGCGACGCGATCGGCCCGATGCCCACCGACCGCGGCTGGGACGTCGACGGCCTGTATGACCCGGACCCGGACCGGCCCGGCCGCAGCTACGTCCGCGACGGTGGCTTCCTGCGTGACGCCGTCCGCTTCGACCCGCAGCTGTTCGGGATCTCGCCGCGGGAGGCCGTCGCCATGGACCCGCAGCAGCGGCTGCTGCTCGAGGTCGCGTGGGAGGTGTTCGAGGCCGCCGGCATCGACCACACCACGCTGCGCGGCACCCCCACCGGGGTGTTCGTCGGCGCCGCCGGCGGCGACTACGGCAGCCGCCTGCAGCAGGTCCCCGACGGCGCCGAGGGCCACCTCATCATCGGCACCGAGAGCAGCGTCGCGTCTGGCCGCATCGCCTACACGTTCGGGCTCGAAGGACCGGCCGTCACCGTCGACACCGCCTGCTCCTCGGGGATGGTCGCCACCCACCTGGCCGCCCAGGCGCTGCGCCGCGGCGAGTGCGACCTGGCCCTCGCCGGCGGCGTCGCGGTCATGTCGTCACCGGCGGCGTTCGTCGGGTTCAGCCGGCAGCGCGGCCTCGCCGCCGACGGCCGCTGCAAGGCGTTCTCCGACGACGCCGACGGCATGGGCCTCGCCGAGGGCGCCGGCATGCTCGTGCTGGAGCGGCTCAGCGACGCCCGGGCCCGCGGCCACCGCGTCCTGGCGGTCGTGCGCGGCTCGGCCCTCAACCAGGACGGCGCCTCCAACGGCCTCACCGCCCCCAACGGCCCGGCGCAGCAGCGGGTGATCCGGGCCGCCCTGCGCGCCGCCGGCCTGGAGGCGTCCGATGTGGACGCGGTCGAGGCGCACGGCACCGGCACCGCCCTCGGCGACCCGATCGAGGCGCAGGCGCTCCTCGCCACCTACGGCGCGGATCGGCAGACCGCGCTGTGGCTCGGGTCGCTGAAGTCCAACGTCGGGCACACCCAGGCCGCCGCCGGGATCGGCGGGATCATCAAGATGGTCCTCGCGATGCGGCACGGCACCCTGCCCCGGACGCTGCACGTGGGGCGGCCGTCGACCCACGTCGACTGGACCGCCGGCGCCGTGGAGCTGCTCGCCGAGGCCCGCGACTGGCCCGAGACCGGCCGCCCGCGCCGCGCCGGGGTGTCGTCGTTCGGGGTGTCCGGCACCAACGCCCACCTCATCCTGGAGGCCGCCGAGGAGCCGGAGGCCGCTCCCGCCGCGGCCGCGGGACCCGCCGCGGTGCCGGTCCTGCTGTCCGCGCACAGCGACGAGGCGCTGCGCGCCCAGGCCGCCCGGCTCGCGGCGCACCTGGCGGCGACCGGCGGCGACCTCGCCGACGCCGCTTGGACGCTGTTCAGCGCACGGGCCGCCCTGGCGCACCGCGCGGTCGTCGCCGGCACCGACCGGGACGGCATCGTGCGGCAGCTGGACGGGCTCGCCACCGGTACACCATCCGCCGCCACCGTCACAGGAGTCATCCGGGCCGGCGGGAAGGTCGCGTTCGTGTTCCCCGGACAGGGGTCGCAATGGCTCGGCATGGGCGTGGAGCTCCTCGACGCCGAGCCCGTGTTCCGGGAGCAGATCGAGGCGTGCGAGGCGGCCCTCGCGCCGTTCGTCGACTGGTCCCTCACCGCGGTCCTGCGCGGCGACACCGGCGCGCACGGCCTCGACCGGGTCGACGTCGTGCAGCCGGTCCTGTGGGCCGTCATGGTGTCCCTCGCCGCGTGGTGGGCGTCCCGCGGCGTCACCCCCGACGTCGTCGTCGGCCACTCGCAGGGCGAGATCGCGGCGGCCTGCGTCGCCGGGATCCTCACCCTCGACGACGCCGCCCGGGTCGTCGCGCTGCGCAGCCAGGCGCTGTCGGTCCTCGCCGGCCGCGGCGGCATGCTCTCCGTCGCGCTCCCGCCGGAGCAGGCGACCGAGCGGCTCGCCCCGTGGGCCGACCGGCTCAGCGTCGCCGCCGTCAACGGCGTCGGCTCCGTCGTCGTCTCCGGCGACGTCGACGCGCTCGCCTCGCTCGCCGACGCGTGCGCGGCGGACGGGGTCCGGACCCGCCGCGTCGAGGTCGACTACGCCTCGCACTGCGCGCACGTCGAGGCGATCCACGACCGGCTCCTGGAGGTCCTCGCGCCCGTCGCGCCGCGGCCGGCGCGGGTCGAGTTCCACTCCACCGTCGGCGCCGACATCACCGGCATCGACGTCGGCGGCGCCGAGTACTGGTACCGCAACCTGCGCCACAGCGTCCAGTTCGCGCCGGCCGTGCGCGCGCTCGCCGACGCCGGCGTCACCGTCTTCGTCGAGGTCAGCGCCCACCCGGTGGTGACACCCGGCATCCAGGAGACCGTCGACGCCGCCGGGGTCGACGCGGTGGTCACCGGCACGCTGCGCCGCGACGACGGCGGACCCGTCCGGCTGCTCACCGCGCTGGGCACCCTGCACGCGCACGGCACCGCCGTGGACTGGACGACCGCGTTCGGTGCGGGGCGACGGATCGTCGACCTGCCCACGTATCCGTTCCAGCGGCAGCGGTACTGGCTGGACGCCCCACCACCCATGAGCGCCGGGAACGGCGTCGACGCCCTGTTCTGGCAGCTCGTCGAGCAGCAGGACCTTCAGGAGCTGGCCGCGACCCTCGCGGTGGCGCCCGACGCCGTCGAAGGGCTCCTGCCGGCGCTGTCGCGCTGGCGGCGGGAGCAGGCCGGCCGGGCGGCGCTGGACGGGTGGCGGTACCGCATCCGCTGGCAGCCCGTCGACGTGCCGGCCACCCCCGCCGGGCGGTGGCTGGTCGTGCTGCCCGCCGCCGACCGGGTCGGCGCCTGGACCGAGCACCTCGTCGCCCAGCTGCTCGCCGCCGGGGTGCGCGCGGACGTGCTGACGCTGCCCGCGCAGGCGGACCGGGCGACGACCGCCGCGCACCTGCGCACCGCCCTGGACGGCAACCCCACCCCCGACCGGGTCCTGTCGCTGCTCGCCCTCGACGAACACCCGTGCCACGTCGGCACCGCGCTGCCGTCGGGGCTCACCGCGACCGTCGCGCTGCTGCAGGCGCTCGGGGACGTGGCCTGCCCAGCTCCACTGTGGACGGTGACCCGGGGCGCCGTGCAGGTCGGCGCCGCCGACGCCGTCACCGCGCCGCTGCAGGCGATGACGTGGGGCCTGGGCCGCATCGCCGCCCTCGAACACCCCGACCGCTGGGGCGGCCTCGTCGACCTGCCCGCGGAGGTCACCGCCGCGACCGCCGCCAGGCTCGCATCGGTCGTCACGGGCCACGACGGCGAGGACCAGGTCGCCGTCCGCGGCGCCGCGACCTACGCCCGCCGCCTCGTGCGCGCCGGCAGCGGCACCCAGGCAGCCGGCCGGTGGCGACCCGACGGCACCGTGCTGGTCACCGGCGGCACCGGCGGGATCGGGGCGCACCTGGCCCGGTGGCTGGCCGCCGAGGGCGCCGGGCACCTGCTGCTCACCAGCCGGCGCGGACCGGACGCCCCCGGCGCCACCGAACTCGCCCAGCAGCTGCGGGACGCCGGCTGCGACGTCACCCTCGCCGCCGTCGACGTCGCCGACCGCGCCGCCCTCGCCGCGCTCCTCGCGGCCGTGCCCGAGGACCGGCCGCTGCGGGCGGTGTTCCACGCCGCCGCGATCCTCGACGACGGCGTCATCGACAGCATCACCGCCGAGCGGGCCGCCGCCGTCGCCGCGCCGAAGGCGGACGCCGCCCTGCACCTGGACGAGCTCACCCGCGAGCTGGACCTGACCGCGTTCGTGCTGTTCTCGTCGCTCGGCGGCACCCTCGGCGGCCCCGGGCAGGGCAGCTACGCCGCCGCCAACAGCCTCCTGGACGCCCTCGCGCAGCAGCGGCACGCCGCAGGGCTGCCCGCCACCGCCGTGGCCTGGGGCGTATGGGCCGGCGGCGGCCTCGCCGGCGGTGCGGTCGGCGAGTCCGCCCGCCGCCAGGGCATGCTGCCGATGGACCCGGGCAAGGCGATCAGCGTCCTGCACCGCGCCCTCGACGACGGCGACACCTGCGTCGTCGTCGCCGACGTCGACTGGCCCAGGTACGCGCCCGCGTTCACCGCGTCCCGGCCCAGCCCCGCGCTGCGCGACCTGCCCGAGGCGGCACCGGCCGAGGACGCCGCCGGCGTCCCGCTCGGCCGCGAGCTCGCCGGGCTCCCCGCCGCCGAACGGGAGGCGCGGCTGCTGCAACTGGTCCGCCGGCACGCCGGCGCCGTCCTCGGCTTCCCCGACGACACCGCCGTCGACCCCGGCCGGGCGTTCCGCGACCTCGGCTTCGACTCCCTCACCGCCGTCGAGCTGCGCAACCGGCTCGGCGCCGCGACCGGGCTCCGGCTGCCGGTGACGCTCGTCTTCGACCACCCGACCGCGACGGCCCTCACCCGGCACCTGCTGGGGGAGCTCGTCGGCGGCGAGACCCCGGCACCCGAGACCGCCGCCGTGCGGGCGGCCGATGACGACGACCCGATCGCGATCGTCGCGATGACCTGCCGGCTGCCCGGCGGCGTCGCCGGCCCCGAGGACCTGTGGCGGGTCCTCATCGACGAGGTCGACGCCGTCGGCCCGTTCCCCACCGACCGCGGCTGGGACCTCGACGGGCTCTACGACCCGGACCCCGAGCGGTCCGGCACCTTCTACACCCGCGAAGGCGGTTTCCTGCACGACGCCGCCGCCTTCGACCCCGCGTTCTTCGGCATCTCCCCGCGCGAGGCCCTCGCCATGGACCCGCAGCAGCGGCTGCTGCTGGAGACGGCGTGGGAGGCGTTCGAACGCGCCGGGATCGACCCCGCCGCCGCCCGCGGCAGCCGCACCGGCGTCTTCGTCGGCTCCAACTACCACGACTACGTCTGCCGGCTGCACGTCGCGCCCGAAGGCTTCGAGGGGCAGCTCGCCCTCGGCAGCGCGGGCAGCGTCGCGTCCGGCCGGATCGCGTACCTGTTCGGGCTCGAAGGACCGGCGCTGACCGTCGACACTGCCTGCTCGTCGTCGCTGGTCGCGCTGCACCTCGCCATGCAGGCGCTGCGCCGCGGCGACTGCACCCTCGCCCTCGCCGGCGGGGTCACTGTCATCTCCTCGACCGACACGTTCGTCGAGTTCAGCCGGCAGCGGGCCCTGTCGCCCGACGGGCGGTGCAAGGCGTTCTCCGCGTCCGCGGACGGCGCCGGGTGGGCCGAGGGCGTCGGCCTGCTCCTGGTCGAGCGGCTCTCCGACGCGGTCGCCAACGGCCACCCGGTCCTGGCCGTCATCCGCGGCAGTGCGGTCAACCAGGACGGCGCCTCCAACGGCCTTACGGCTCCGAACGGTCCGGCGCAGCAGCGGGTCATCCGGGCCGCGCTCGCCGACGCCGGGCTGCGCCCCGGCGACGTCGACGTGGTGGAGGCGCACGGCACCGGCACCAGCCTCGGCGACCCGATCGAGGCGCACGCCATCCTGGCCACCTACGGGCAGGACCGCGACGAGCCGCTGTGGCTCGGGTCGGTGAAGTCGAACCTCGGCCACACCCAGGCCGCGTCCGGCGTCGCCGGGCTGATGAAGATGGTCCTGGCGCTGCGCCACGGGACGCTGCCGCGCACCCTGCACGTCGACGCGCCCTCCCCGCACATCGACTGGTCGTCCGGCGCCGTCGAGCTCGTCACCGAGGCGCGGCCGTGGCCGGCCAGCGACCGGCCGCGCCGGGCCGGGATCTCGTCGTTCGGGATCTCCGGGACCAACGCCCACGTGATCGTGGAGGAGCCGCCCGCGGTGATCGCCGCGGCGGGCTCGCGCGCCGTGTTGCCGCTGGTGCCGTGGCCGGTGTCGGCCCGCACCGCGGATGCCCTCGACGGCCAGGTGTCCAGGCTGCGTGAGGTTACCGAAAATCCGATGGACGTTGGATTTTCCCTGGCGACTGGCAGGTCGATGTTCGAGCACCGGGCGGTGCTGCTCGGTGACGCGCAGGTCCGGGGACGGGTCCGCGACGGCGGAAACGCGATGCTGTTCACGGGTCAGGGTGCGCAGTGGTCGGGGATGGGTCGCGGTCTCTACGAGACGTTCCCGGTGTTCGCTGCGGCGTATGACGAGGTGTGTGCGCACATCGAGGGTCTGCGGGACGTCGAGGGTGACCTGCTGGATGAGACACGGTGGACGCAGCCTGCGCTGTTTGCGGTTGAGGTGGCGGTGTACCGGTTGCTGGAGTCCTGGGGCCTGCGCCCCGACTACCTGCTCGGTCACTCGATCGGTGAGTTGGCCGCCGCCCATGTTGCGGGGGTGTGGTCGCTGGAGGACGCCTGCAAGGTGGTCGAGGCCCGCGGAAGGCTGATGGGTGCGCTGCCGAAGGGCGGTGCGATGGTCGCGATCCAGGCGTCCGAGCAGGACGTCCTCGACAAGCTGGTCCACGGTGTCGAGATCGCCGCGGTCAACGGCCCGGACGCGGTCGTGGTCTCCGGCGACGAGGACGCCGTCACAACGGTCGCGGCGGGGTTCGCCAAGACGCGCCGGCTCAAGGTGAGTCACGCGTTCCATTCGGCGCGGATGGACGGGATGCTCGATGCGTTCCGTGAGGTTCTGGCCGCTGTGAAATTCAACGAGCCGGGGATTTCGATCGCGACGACGTCCGCCGGCGAGGTGACCGACCCGGAGTATTGGGTGGGGCAGGTCCGCGGGACGGTCCGGTTCGCCGACGCCTTCGAATGCCTGATGGCGAAGGGTGTCACGAGGTTCCTGGAGGTCGGTCCGGACGGGGTGCTGTCGGCGATGGTCGACGGGGTCCCCGCGATGCGCAAGGGCCGCGACGAGCCGCTCACGCTGATGACCGCCGTCGCCCAGATGCACGTCACCGGCTGGTCGCCGGACTGGACCCGGCTGCTAGCCGGGGGCCGCCGCGTCGACCTGCCCACGTACCCGTTCCAGCGGCAGCGGTACTGGCTCGACGCCCCCGCCGACGCCGCGGACCCCGCCGCGCTCGGCCTCGACACGGTCAGGCACCCGCTGCTCGGCGCCGGCGTCCCCCTCGCCGACACCGGCGGGCACCTCTTCACCAACCGGCTGTCGATCGCCGACCAGCCGTGGCTCGCCGACCACCGGGTCATGGACACCGTCCTGCTGCCCGGCACCGCCCTCGTCGAGCTCGCCCTGTCCGCCGGCGACGCCGTCGGCTGCGACCGGATCGAGGAGCTCACCCTGCAGGCGCCGCTGGTCCTGCCGGAGCCCGGCGCGCTGCAGCTGCAGGTGACCGTCGGTCCCGCCGACGGCTTCGGCACCCGCACGGTCCAGGTGCACTCCCGCGACGCCGGCGGCACCGACGACACGTGGACCGCGCACGCCACCGGCCGCGTCGCCGCCGCCCGCACCTGGGACGCCCCGGACTTCACGGAGTGGCCGCCCGCGGGCGCCGAACCCGTCGACATCGGCGGCCTCTACGACACCCTCGCCGACGCCGGGTTCGAATACGGGCTGGCGTTCCAGGCGCTGCACAGGGTGTGGCGCCGCGACGGCGTCGTCTACGCCGAGGCCGCCCTCGCCGACTCCGAGCGCGCCGACGCCGGCCGGTTCCTGCTGCACCCGGCGCTGCTCGACGCCGCCCTGCACACCCTGGCGTTCGCCGACGGCGTCGCCGGGCGCGGGGTGCTGCCGTTCTCGTTCGAGCGGGTGGCGCTCAGCGCCGTCGGGGCCACCGCCGTGCGGGTCCGGCTCACCGGCAGCGGCGCCGACACCGTCGCCGTCGACCTCGCCGACCAGACCGGCCGCCCGTTCGCGGCGATCGGCGCGCTCGCCCTGCGCCCGGTCACCGCCGGTCAGGTGAAGGCGGCCCGCTCGCAGCACCACGACTCGCTGTTCCGGGTCGACATGGTCATGAACCCGGTCGGGCCGGCCCGCGACCACACCGGGCAGCGCTGGGCGGTCCTCGGGCTCAACCCGGTCAAGCTCGTCAAGGCGCTCGGCGCCACCGGCGCCGCCGTCGAGACCTACCCGGACCTCGACGCGCTCCGCGACGCCGTGGCCGCCGGCGCGCCGGTCCCCGACCGGGCCATCGTCTCCTGCGCGGACCGGCCCGAGGGCGCCGACATGGCCGCGCGGGCCCGCAACGCCACCTACTGGGCGCTCGACCTCGTCCAGGGGTGGCTCGCCGACGAGCGGTTCACCGGGTCCCGGTTGGTGTTCGTCACCCACAGCACCGGCGGTGACACCGTCGACGACCTCGCCTGGGCGCCGGTGTGGGGCCTGGTCCGGTCCGCGCTGACCGAGAACCCCGACCGGTTCGTCCTGCTCGACCTCGACGACCGCGACGTCTCATACGCCGCGCTACCCGCCGCCCTCACCTGCGGCGAAGGCAACGTCGCCGTCCGCGTCGGCGGTGTCCACGTGCCGCGGCTCGCCCGGGTCGCCGCCACCCCCGGCGTGACCCCGTCGGCGACGTGGGACCCGAAGGGCACCGTCCTGATCACCGGCGGCACCGGCGACCTCGGCGGTCTCATCGCCCGGCACCTCGCCGCCGAGCACGGCGTCCGGCACCTGCTGCTCACCAGCCGCCGCGGCCCAGCCGCCGAGGGCGCCGCCGGGCTGCGGCAGGCGCTGCTCGACCTCGGCGCCGAGGTGACGATCGCCGAGTGCGACGTCGCCGACCGGGACGCCCTCGCCGCGGTGCTCGCCGCGATCCCCGCGGACCGGCCCCTCACCGGCGTCGTGCACACCGCCGGGGTCGTCGACGACGGGGTCGTGTCCGCGCTGACCCGCGAGCAGGTCGACACCGTCCTGCGGCCGAAGGTCGACGCCGCCCTCAACCTCGACGAGCTCACCCGCGGCCTGCCGCTGTCGGCGTTCGTGCTGTTCTCCTCGATGGCCGGCACGTTCGGCGGCACCGGCCAGGCCAACTACGCGGCCGCGAACACGTTCCTGGACGCCCTCGCCCACCAGCGCCGCGCCGCCGGCCTCCCGGCGCTGTCGCTCGCCTGGGGCCTGTGGGAGCAGGGCAACGGCATGACCGCCAAGCTCGACGGCGGCGACCTGCGGCGGATGGCCCGCGGCGGGCTCGCCCCGCTGTCGCACGCCGAGGGGCTCGCCCTGTTCGACGTCGCCTGCGTCGTCGACGAGGCCGTGCTCATCCCGGCCCGCCTCGTCGTCGACGCGATCCGGGCGGCCGCCGGGACCGAGGCGGTGCCGGCCATCATGCGCGGCCTCGTCGGCCGCCCCGCCCGGCAGGCCGTCACCGCCGGACCGGCCGCCGCCGAGGTGGAGACCCTCGCCGCCCGGCTGGCCCGGCTGAGCAGCGCCGAACGGCAGCGCACCCTCCTGGACCTGGTCCGGGCCGAGGCCGCGGTCGTCCTCGGGTACCCGGGCCCGGACGCGGTCGAGCCGGACCGCGGGTTCCTCGAGCTCGGCTTCGACTCCCTCACCGCCCTCGAACTGCGTAACCGGCTCGCCGCCGCCACCGGGCTGCGGCTGCCGGCGACGCTGCTGTTCGACTACCCGTCGCCGGACGCGATGGCCGGGCACGTCCTCGGCCAGCTCGTCCAGGACGACGCCGACGCGCCGTTCGCCGTCCTCGACGAACTCGAGGCCGCGGTCGACGCGATCGACGACGACACCCGGGACCGGCTCACGGACCGGCTGCAGCTGCTGCTCACGAAGCTCACCGACCGCGGGGCCGGCTCCGGGGCGGGCGTCGCTGAACGCCTCGACTCGGCCAGCGACGACGACATCTTCGCGTTCATCGACAACGACCTCGGTCTGTCGTAGCGACGCCCATCGCTTTCAGAAAGGTCCGGTCACCGATGAACGAAGACAAGCTGCGCGAGTACCTCAAGCGCGTGACGGTTGATCTGCACCGGACCCGGGAGCGGCTCAAGGAGGTCGAGGACCGGGCGCAGGAGCCGGTCGCGATCGTCGCGATGAGCTGCCGGTACCCCGGCGGCGTCCAGACACCCGAGGACCTGTGGCGGCTCGTCGCCGACGGCCGCGACGCCATCGGACCGTTCCCGGACAACCGCGGCTGGGACCTGGACAACCTGTTCCACCCCGACCCGGACCACCGCGGCACCTCGTACGGCAGCGAAGGAGGCTTCCTCTACGACGCCGACGAGTTCGACCCCGCCCCGTTCGGCGTCTCACCCCGAGAGGCGCTCGGCATGGACCCGCAGCAGCGGCTGCTGCTGGAGACGGCGTGGGAGGCGTTCGAACGCGCCGGCCTGGACGCGGCCACGCTGCGCGGCAGCCGCACCGGCGTGTTCGTCGGCGTCATGTACAACGACTACGGCGCCCGCCTCCGCGAGATTCCCGAAGGCATGGAAGGCTACGTCGGCAACGGCAGCTCACCCAGCATCGCCTCCGGCCGGATCGCCTACACGTTCGGCCTCGAAGGACCCGCGGTCACCGTCGACACCGCCTGCTCGTCGTCGCTGGTCGCGCTGCACCTGGCGGCGACGGCGCTGCGCCGCGGCGAATGCGGCCTCGCCCTCGCCGGCGGCGTGACCGTCATGTCGACCCCGAACACGTTCATCGGCTTCTCCCGGCAGCGCGGCCTCGCCGCCGACGGCCGCTGCAAGTCGTTCTCCGACGACGCCGACGGCACCGGCTGGGGTGAGGGCGCCGGCCTGCTGCTCCTGGAGCGGCTCAGCGACGCCGTCGCCAACGGCCACCCAGTCCTTGCGGTGCTCAAGGGCTCCGCCGTCAACCAGGACGGCGCGTCCAGCGGCCTCACCGCCCCGAACGGCCCCTCCCAGCAGCGCGTCATCAAGGCCGCCCTCGCGAGCGCCGGCCTCGCCCCCGCCGACGTCGACGTCGTCGAGGCGCACGGCACCGGCACCAGCCTCGGCGACCCGATCGAGGCGCAGGCGCTGCTCGCCACCTACGGTCAGGGCCGCGACGAGCCGCTGTGGCTCGGGTCGGTGAAGTCGAACCTCGGCCACACCCAGGCGGCGTCCGGCGTCGCCGGCGTCATCAAGATGGTCCTCGCCATGCGGCACGAGCGGCTGCCGCGCACCCTGCACGCCACCACCCCGTCGTCGCATGTGGACTGGTCCGCGGGCGCGGTCCGGCTGCTGACCGAGGCGCAGCCGTGGCCGTCCACCGACCGCCCGCGCCGGGCGGGGGTGTCGTCGTTCGGGGTCTCCGGCACCAACGCCCACGTCGTCATCGAGGAGCCGCCGGCCGTGGCCACCCCGGCGGCGGAGCGGGTCGCACCGCCGGTCGTGCCGTGGCTGCTGTCCGGCCGTACCGCGGCGACGGTGCCCGCGCAGGCCCGCCGGCTCGCCGCCGCCCTGGACGCGGCGCCCGGCCTCGACCCGGCCGACGTCGCGGTCACGCTCGCGACGGCGCGGACCACGACGGAGCACCGGGCGGTCGTGCTCGGCGCCGACCGGACCTCGCTGCGGGCGGCACTCGACGACCTCACGATCACGGGTGTCGTGGCTCCCGGCCGCTCCGCGATGCTGTTCACCGGCCAGGGCGCGCAGTGGTCGGGGATGGGTCGCGGTCTCTACAACAGCTTCCCGGTCTTCGCCGCGGCGTATGACGAGGTCTGCGCCCACATCGAGGGCCTGCGCAACGTCGAGGGCGCCGACCTGGATGAGACACAGTGGACGCAGCCTGCCCTGTTCGCCGTTGAGGTCGCGGTGTACCGGCTGCTGGAGTCCTGGGGTCTGCGCCCCGATCACCTCCTCGGCCACTCGATCGGTGAGCTGGCCGCGGCGCACGTCGCCGGGGTCTGGTCTCTTGAGGACGCCTGCAAGGTGGTGACCGCTCGCGGTCGTCTCATGCAGGCGCTGCCGGCCGGTGGTGCGATGGTGGCGATCCAGGCTTCCGAGGAGCAGGTCCGTGCAGCGTTGGTCGAGGGCGTTTCGCTGGCCGCTGTAAACGGCCCTGACGCGGTCGTCATCTCCGGCGACGAGAGCGCGGTCGAGGCGGTGGCGGCGGGGTTCGCCAAGACGCGGCGTCTGAAGGTGAGTCACGCGTTCCACTCGGCACGCATGGACGGGATGCTCGACGCGTTCCGCGAGGTTCTGGCCGCCGTGGAATTCAACGAGCCGGGGATTCCGATCGCGACCACGTCGACCGGCGAGGTGACCGACCCGGAGTACTGGGTGGGGCAGGTTCG